>JASHPN010000015.1 GCA_030038175.1 Verrucomicrobiia bacterium | reverse complement strand
GCCGAAGCCATTTATGAAGGCGCGAACAACAACCTGGTTGGCGTTGAGACGTTCTCCGGTTCGAAAGAAAATCAATCACCGCAACACGCTGTGTTGCTCGGTATGAGTGGCGCGGGCAAATCGGTGACCGTCTGCGATCTGCTTTCACAGACCGAAGGCTATTTCGCCTACACAGTCATTATTGAAGAAGGTTTGAGCTATGGCATTTATACCCAAACCGTCGAAGAAGGCGCACGGCCCATCATCATTCATCCCGATGGCGATTTGACCATCAATTACCTCGATACCAAAGGACTGCCATTAACTCCCGACCACTTATCCGCCGCCACGGCGCTTGTCGCACGCATGATCGGAACATCGAGTCAGGAGGACAAACAAATGCTGCGACAGGCGCAAATTTCCAAATACATCAACCTGTTATACGAGGACGCCTTTCAGGACTGGCAGAAAAAACGGCATAGCCAGTTACTCGACATCGCCCGCCATGCAATGGCGTTGCAGAAATTCCGGCTGGAGCGGATGCCGCCAGGCGCGACCACCCTCGAAACTTTTGCGGACTTCCGGGACTGGAAGGCCAGCCACCTCAATGAGGCAACAGAGTATCTCGCCGCGTTCAACGAAGGCGACGTGCTCCGGTTCTTGAAAGAACCCAAGACCAGTAGGGAAGTCCGCAACCTTGCTTTCGCCTATTTCATACCGGACGAGTTTCCCACTCACCGGATGTTACAGGAATTGATGATGCTCGATCCGGTCGGTTCCGAGCGCGAGCAAATCGTCGAGATTGCGACGTTGATTCTGCCGTGGTGTCGGGACGGCAATTTTGGCTGCCTGTTTGATGGCACCAGCAATCTCTCGCTCACCGGAAAAATTGCCCATTTTGAGTTGGGATACATTCCCGAATCAGCCAGGGAGTTGAAAGCGGCGGCGGGCTTCCTCATCACGAATCACGCGCGCAAGCACATTATGACGCTGCCGCGCGCGTTGCGGAAACGGAACGTGTATGAGGAAGTCGCCCGCTTCCTCGACATCCCCGGCGGGCAGGAAATCGTTCAGGAATCCTACGCTCAATTACGGAAGTTTAATTGCTGGAACATTAGCATCGTTCAGCAATATGCGCGTTTCAAGCAATCGCGCATCCGCTCTGCCGTGTTCGGCAACAGCCGCCAATTCTTCATCATGCGCCAGAACGACCGTTCGGACTTGGAGGACATGGGCCAGGACATCGCGCTGCCCGAAGTCACCCGGCACGCCATCATGAATTACCCGTTGCCTGATCATCAATCCGGCCAGAAGTATTCACCATTCACTTATTTTCACATTGATTCGGGCCGTAATCTGTGCGGGACAGTCCATAACGTTGCCTCGCGCGAAATGCTCTATTGCAGCAGTTCAAGTGGTGAACACTTTGATAAACGCGCCCGCGAGCTGCGCCAAAGTCCCAACATCGTCGAGGGCATCATTGCCCATTCCAGCCAGTCTAAATGAATACTACGCGCGAAATCAAACAGACCAATACGGGCATACTGGTTGCCACGTTGACGCCTGATGAACAGGTGAAAATAAGTGAACTCATCGCCAGGCGTGACCGGATGGAGGCGGCGTTATGGAATGCCAAACGCGACGCAAAACAGGCGCGCCAGAAAGTGAACCTGCTCAAGAAACAACTCAAAGCCGTTGTCGCCGAGCTTTGGCCGCTTCAAAAACTCCGCTTCCCCGACCTTTAACCATCCATAGAGAAACACGTTTATGAAAAAATCCTTGCTCATGATTCCTTTTGCTTGCGCCGCCTGTTTATTTGTCGGCTGTGCCGCAGCGACCCGAACTGTTACGGATGTCGGATTGGGCGCTGGCGGCGCGGCCCTCGGCGGTGTCCTTTCCAAAGGCAATCCCTACGCCATCGCCGGCGGCGCGGCGGGCGGTGTGTTGCTCGGCGAAGGACTCCATTACGCCAACAATCAACTGAACGATCAATCTTATCAAACCGGTTATGATAAAGGCCGTAGTGACGCGGTGAAACAGCAGTATTGGCTCTATGTGCAAATGCAGCAGAGCCAAGCTGGTGATGACGGCCAAGTCCGGCTCTATGAAGTTCATATCCCGGAGCAGGTCATTGACGGCGTCATTTTCCAGCCCACGACGGAATTTCTCCGTATCGAGGAGTAACTGCCGCAAACCCGATTTTTTCCAAACCAAAACAAAAGAAAGGACAACAAATATGAAAAAGTTAATCGCAATAGTCGCTGTCGCATTGCCGCTGGCATTTTCCGCCCAAGCGCAATTCATCGTCTTCGACCCCACCAGCAATATTCAGCAAATTTTGGATGAAGCCGAAAACCTCGCCGAATACGCCATCATGATTGACGACGAGGTCAATCAAATCGAAACGCTTGGCGATCAGCTAAGCGAGTTTAAGAATTACGAATCCCTCTTTGGCAGTCCCTCCTCGGTTTCGTTGTCAGTGGTTTCTCCACTGGATTCCGATTTAACTGCCACTGAGCCGGGACAAAATTTGGAAATCCTAGTTGGCAACGCCAACGGGAACATCGCCTTGACCTACAATGACGGGGGCATTTATGCCACGGTTGGAGCAAGTTTCCAAACGCCGGGCGGCCAGACCATTCAGCGGCCAGCCGACCAGTATGAAAAGTATTCCGCCGTCATTAACTCCGCCAGCAACTATGTCGCCGTTGCTGATAACGCGGCGCAACGGCGCGCGACCATCAAGGATGAAATCGCGCAAACCACCGAAGACCTCCAAAACGCCACCACCGACGCTCAAGTTCAGAAATTGCACGCCGTGCTGACCAGTTTGAACGGGGACTTGGCCAGCACGGACGACGAACTGAACCAGGCGGCGGATTCGGCGGTGATCCAGGACATTCAGAACCGCAACGACCAGCAAAAGCAGGCGGTGGCATTGACTGAACAGCAAAACGCCGAGTTTGAGGAGTCAGTCAGCAATTACAATGTCAAATTCCAACTGCTCGACACGCCGACCGCTTTCCCCACGCAGTAATCGCTTCCAAATAACCTCTTTCCCGCTTTTATGGCCACGTTCAACAGCATCTTTCCCACGTTTCTCAACGATTGCGTCGAACTCAACACCATGCTGTTGAGCGTGGCTTACGTTCTTTTCATCGTTGGCGTCATTGTGACCGTGATGCACGGATTTACGCACCGCGTCCTGTTGCATCTGCTCTTGCGGTTGGTGTTCCTTACGGCGTTGTTGGTGTATCTGCCCGTCTGGGGAAACGAAATCCAGCAGTTGTTGCAAAGCTCAATCCTGTCGGGCCTGGGCGTTGATCCCTCCCAGGTTTATCAACAGTTCAATCAATTGCTCGTCATCAAACGCGATCCTTCAACGCAAGCGTCCTGGTGGAACGTGATGTCACAGCTTAATACTTTTACCACCGACCTCATCATTACCGCCTTGCTCTGGCTGATCGGTCAACTGGCTTCCCTGATGATGTTCTGGGCCTACATCTTTCAGACCGTCATTCTCAATTTGGGTTACGCCCTTTCACCCATCCTCATCGGTTTTATGGCAATTCCGGCGTTGAAACAAACCGGCACCCGTTATCTCCTGAACCTGGTTGGCGTCCTTTTATGGCCCTTGGGTTGGGCCGTGGCCGCGCTCGTGACGCAGGGCATTCTCGATTTCATGAGTGACCCAAGTTTTGAATACATTGACCCGACTTCGACCCTGCCTGCCCTGCAAAAGACCATCGGCGTCGCCGCTGTGGGTTTCTGGATCATTTTCAGCACCATCGCCGCGCCGGTGATCATCCAAAAAGTCATTGCGTCCGGCGCGTTGGCCGGCAGCGAATTGCTTTCACACGGCGCGCATACCGCCGTTGTCACGGCGACGTCCGCCGCGGCGGGCGCGGTGGCCGCCACCGCTCTGGGACCCGTAGCGGCAGTGGCTGCCGGTGGAACGGCGGGAACATTGAGCCTGCTTTCCACGTCCGGCGGGATTGCCAATGCCGGTTCGCTGGTGAGCGGCCTTGGCGGACTCGGCTCATTCAAAAGTGATCCGACCGGCGACAAAACTGCTCAACAGTTGCGTTCGCAATCAGCCCAAAACAATGGCGAGCTGCCATCCAACATTCCTCCGAAATTATGAAAGATAACGATTACATATCCCTATCGCCAAAAACGAGCATGACAGCCAAGCCGAAGGGCTTCGACCTGACCCGCCTCCTGGTGTTGCGCGACCGGTTGCCGTGGTTTTGGTTCGCGTTCACCATTGTTGTGTTGTTGCTTTCGGCCATTGACCGTTATCACCTGGTTTCGCAGTTCAAACAACAGGAGCGTGTCGTCATCATTGATCCGGCGGGCACTTATTATATCAGTCCATTGCTCCAGTTTTCGGAAGCAAAAGAACTTCATATTCAGCAGGCTGAACTGGCGACAATGGTGTTTCTCGAACGCAATCCAAAGGATTTTGATAATCCCGATCTCCTCAAATTGTTGTTTTTAAAAAATGCGTTTAACAAGGCGATAGATGAGCGCAACGGCGAAGCGGTAGAATTTCGCGCCAAGGAATTGCACCAAAAAGCCGAAATCGGGCGGATAGATATTCTGGCTACCCGCGACAATGAAGTTTTGGCCGCCGTCACTGGCCAGGTCATTCGTGTCGGTATTTTTCAAGACAAGGCGTTTACCGAAGCCTTTCCGTTCACGCTCCGGCTGCGCCTCATCCGCAATCCCAACATGGCCTTGAACGGACGTTTCCCCACCGCTGTGGGCGACTTCAAATATGAAATCAATCGTTAGCCTTTTATTACTCACCGCCACCGTTGCACTGGCGCAACCGCCGCAGTCAGTTCAAGAACTCTGGCTGGACGACCGTGTCGCGGTCACCGTGCCGGTTGCCACCAACCGCGTCACGACCATCAGTTTTCCCGGCCCCATTGACGCCATTGACGGAGCGGGCATGACCGTTGACAGGAAAACGCCGGGGCAATTTCAACTGGCTCACACCAAAGGCTCGGCGTTTCTGTCCGTGCGCGCCCTCCTGCCCAATGCTTCGGCCAATCTCAATGTCCGTTGGAACGATTGCATATACGTTTTTGAATTGATCGAAAGCAATCCGCCGGTGCTTTCGCTCATCATGGAAACGCCGCCAACGCCGGAGGAGGAAGGCACTGGCCGAGCGCCCGATGTCGGCCCCTTGAAATTACTGTCCTTGCTCGACAAGGCCAAAGCATTTCCGCTCTTGAAATCGCAACAACCCGAAAGCGTTGCCGATGTCGGTTTCACGACTTACGACGGCAATCCGTTAATCAGCAACTTCAATGATTATCAAATCCAAATTGAACAAGCCTTTCGTTTTAACGCCGAGGACACACTGGTTTTTCGCGTCGTGATTACGAACCTGGCTGACGCGCCCTTGATTTATCAGCCAGACAGTTTTGCGATTCGTGCCGGCAATCGTCTTTATCCGCAGTCCGTCAGCGACGCCGATGGCACGGTGCCGCCCGAAGGCCACAGCATCGTTTACTTCGCCGTTACCGGCACGCCCGATGGCGGGCGCAACAATCTCTCATTAAAGAATGCCTTTACGGTATTGGTCAAACGATTGTCACCCATTCCGCCGTTCATTGCCCCGACCAATCCCCCGGTGATTCCTCTTCATCCACCCAAACCCCAGCCATGAAACCGCGCGATTTTATTAACTTTTTCAAAACTAACAGCGGCAAAATCGTCATGTTCGGCGCGTTGTTTGCCGCCGTTTTGATTGTTTTCAGCGTTGTCCGCAAGCGCCACGCGCCCGCCGAAGCTGGCATTATGGTTGCTGCAATTTCCACGAACGTTACGGAAAAACCGCAGGTAGTGCAATCGGTCGTGCGACCCATACAGACTTTCCATCCGCCCGCACCAAAGCAGGACACCGCCCCGGCTTTATCCGTATCGGGAGCGGGTAGCCAGCCCAATTTTCACAACCCGTCGCCCGCGTTGCCGCAGCCATTGCCCGTATCCCCACAGCCCCTGCCAGTTGCGCCGCCGCGCCAGACTGAGCCTTTGGCTCCCATCAGCCTATTTGCCGACAGTGAAGCGGGTGTTGCCCGTCCAAAAAAATTGAGTCCGGTGTATGCGCCGTTTGGACGTTTGATTCCCTGCGAGACGGTCATTACGGTGGATTCGTCTTCCATCGAAACACCGATTGTCGGCCTGGTAACAAAAAATGTTTATTTTGACGGAAAAGTCGTCATTCCGGCGGGCACGGAAGTTCATGGCATGGCGCAGACCGACAGGGAACGCGACCGTGTTTCCACCAGCGGCAATTGGACACTGGTTTGGCAGGATGGCGAGGAAATGCAACTCAAAGCCATTGCCCTGGACCGTGAATTTGACGACGAAACAAACCAGACCGGCTGGGGCATCACTGACGGCAGCGCCGGTTTGCGCGGGGAGGTTCTGAAGACCGACGACTATGCCGACCTAAAGCTCTTTGCCGCCACGTTTCTTTCGGGTGCGGCCTCCGCCCTGACAGTGCAACAGCAGACGGC
>JASHPN010000113.1 GCA_030038175.1 Verrucomicrobiia bacterium | reverse complement strand
CGCCGGTGGAATATAACCGGTCAATTCGAGCCGGATGTAGTCATACATGGCGTGATCGGCAAAATAACCGTCCTGAATTCCGTTCACCGTGGATTTGCCCATTTGACGCATATAGATCGTGATCGTGTTTGCGCCGGCCTGAAGCAAGCTGCCCGAAAAATTGATGCGATTGTCTGAGAAATCGGCGTTAATACCCTCGCGAACGGTCGAGTCACATTCATTGCTGGAGGAACTGTAAGCCGGATCGTAACCATTGGCGGGAGAAATCTGAGTGCCATTCACCGAGATTTCCATTGCTCCCTGGTAATCCGAACACAGCGCCATGTAAAACGACGCGGTCGCGCCGCCGGCGGGCGCGGCGGCCAGATTGAAGGTGATCGTGGAACTGGAATCGTCGTAATACCCGCTGCTGCTAACGACGCAGGGCTGGACGTAATTCCAATCGGTCGTCCACCGGCTTTGGCCGACGGTGTAGTCGGGCCCATTTGGAAAATCAAACGGATATTCCAAAAACTTCCCCCAAATGGGACTGGGCGTGGTCGGCCCGGGACCGTTCTCGCTGACCCAATAGTCATCGCCATGGCGGAATTTGTTTTGCCCGGTGCGGCTGGGATAACCGATTTCAAACACCGTTGGGCCCACACGCGTGGGCGTCCAGGTGACAATGCCCAGGTTATTTGTAGCATCGCCGGCAACGGTAACGCTGAACGGCGCAGCGGGAATATCCACGGTATTTGGCGGGCTGCCGCCGGAAAGGTTCTGCGATTGAAACGTGCCGGCCGCGCCGGGGCCAAACGCATACAGCGTGTAATTCGCGCCGGCAATCACATTGGGAATGGTGAAATTACCGTTGCTGTCCGTCTGAGTCCAGAACTGGCAATTTTTCATCCACTGCTGGAAATCGTAGGTGGCGGTTGAGGTTGGCGGCTGCTGGATTGCGCCCACCCAAAGACCGGCGGGCGATGCGTTGGTATGGTAGATATCATTGATCGCCATTTGTCCGGTTATGGCGCCGCGTTGCGAGGACGAGGCATAATTGGCATTGGCGAACCAGGCATAGGGCCAGGCAGTCGCTTCCGCCGCGGCCTGGGCCAAGGCGTTTGAGTAAAGCATCTGGGCCGCCTGGTTGGTCCCGGTAATCGGGTTGGCAAGGCTGTTGCAATAAATGAAATAAGGCCCATAAACTTTCGTCCAAATTTCTCCGTTGGTCCAATTGCAATCGGTCAGGGCAGCACCGTAATGGCTGCTCTCGTAATAATTGAGGATGGTCGTGCCGATATGGGACATCAGGTCCCGTTTCATCGGTCCGTCGCTGTAATATTCGGCGCTGGCCGAAACCTGCCACAGGCCGACGTCGCTTCCGCCCGAACCGACGCTGCTCCAGCCCCAAACCCGTTGAACCCCAAAATCCGCGCTGTACTTGTATTTGTCCTCGTAACGCCCCTCGTAAATGCCGTTGGTCCACAACGAGACTTCGACCGGCGCGCCGAACACCCCCACCGCTCCGCTGGAAGGCTGGACTTCCATGAGCCGGTTGCGCGCGGCGTCCACGGACATCCAGTTGAAGATGGAACCGGCGTAAATGTTATCGCGCGTTTCGCCCATGCTCATGGCAACGTCGGCGCTGCGATGGCTGAAAATGGTGGTGACGTAAAAACCCGGCGAACCGCGCAACATGGAAAAGTGCACGTCCATGACGCCATTCGTAGATGACGCGCTTAACAGGTCAATCTCGCAGTAATCGGGGTTATTGCTGACCACCGAGTAATTAAAAGTTCCGGTGCCAAAGCCGCCGGTTTCCCAATACAATTCCCCGCCATCGGTCCCGCCGGCGAGCATTTGAGTGGTCACGGGCGCGCCGTTGTTGGTGGAGGTGTAATTGATCTGGTTAATCGTAGCGCCGGCAGTTGTGCAGACGATCGAGACGATGCCGTTGGACAACGTTACCGTGCCAAGGCCATTGTCGGTGAGGGTCACGTCCGGGCCATTCGTGCCGCCGCCGGGGATATTGCCCCAGGCGCAGAGAGCGACATTGAGGCAGGCGAGAACCAACATCCATTTGCAACCGTTTGTTTTCATATCCACGGTCAAACGCGCCAGCCTTTCGGCCGGCGCGTCAAGTCTCCCGGGCGTCTTTTGCAAAAAGACCTTGCTCCTTGGAATTATCGTATCAGGCGATAGAATACGCTGCCATTGGTCGGAATCACATTGAAGCTCATGTTCGTGACATACGGGCTGTTCGGCACGGTAACCCAATTCGTGCCAATGCCCACGCTCAATTTGTTCGTCTGCACCTGCAAAATGTAGCCCAGATAATTGGGCGGCCAGGCGAGCGAAAGGGCGCCGGCGCTCAAGCTGAAATTAATGGGCGGGGGATTGGTTGGCAACACCAGCCCGCCGCTGATGAGGGTAATCGAACCATTCAAGGTGAGGTTCGTCTGCCATACGTAATTGCTTCCTCCAGTCGGGTCCGTGACGGGCAACGTCACCGAAGCGAAGCCGGAAACACCCTGGTTGAACAACTGGAAGGTGGATCCGTTATAGAGGCCCAGTCCCGCGTTGGTGACCACCAGGGTCGCTCCGGTAATCGTAAAGCTCGCCGCCGCCAATTCGCTGTTGGTTGCGGTGGCGTTTGTGGTATTGAGAGTCATATTGATCACCCCGGATAGCGAGGCATTGCTGGTGACATTAAATACGCCAATCGGCAGGCCGACATTAAAGATCGAACCGGGATCGGCCTGGAGGAACCCATTGAGCGTTCCGATACCCGCCAGCGTCTGGGCGGAAACCACTTCAAATATGCTGTCAACGACCGGCAACTGCGTGGCGCCATTGGTCAGGGTATAAGTAAGGTTGGAGATATACCCCATGTCCCTGGCGTCGAGCACCGCATTGGGCGACGCAAGGGTGACAACCGGTGAATTGGTGATGACCACCGGAACGTCGAGCGCCAACGTGCCGTTACTGACGGTGGTTGTACCCGTGTAATCAACGATATTGGATTCGTATCCGATAAACGTTGATTCTTCCAGGCCATTGATGACTACCTGCGTTACGAGAACACCGCCGCAATTCATGGTAAAGGTACCAGTACCCACTTTGACCAGGTTGTTATTATCAATGAAGCCGCCCGTGTAAACGCTATTGGTATTGAGACTGCCGATGGCAAAGGTCGTTTGGACACCCCCGCCGTTGCCCGAATTGGTGCCTTCAATCTCGTCCGAGGAATCACCGCCGGCGAGATATCCAATGGGGAAGGTTCCGCCGGCCTTGCAATACATGGTCACGTCGGTTGACATAATAATTCCAGCATTCGGAACACCACTGTTGAGATCAAAGGCGGTGTTGTTGCCGGTGGAATTTCCATTCCCGGAAAGGACGATTTGACCGGTAAAACCGGACCAGGCGCCGCCAATCGAAGTGCGCACAAAGGTCGAAACAAAATTGAAGACGCCGCTTCCCGTCAAAGTGCTGTCAATATCTCCCCGGACCGGTCCATACGCTGTGCCGGTCTGGCCGGCCGGAACAATTATAGTATTTGCCAGCGGATTCCAAGTCTCACCATTGTCGGCAGTGCCCTGGGCGCCATCTACAATTAATCCACCGTTGCCAATCAGGGTAATGGGGCCATCACCGGCGCCCTGGCTGCTGCCATTGGGATCCGCATCAATGGCCGCACCCAGCGTCACAATCGCATTGCTGATGAGCATGCCGCCGCTGAACGTGTTATTGTTATTATTCGTGGGGCTCAGCGTCAGGGTGTTTTGATTCGTGACATTGCCGCTGCCCAAAACCACAAGTTCGACCTTCGCTCCAGACGTGCCCGAGTCTTTGATCACGCCGTTATAGGTCGTGGATTCTGTGGTTAACACGGCCAGGGTATTGGTGGTGGAAGTGGACGTCGAACTGTCGGTTATCGTGCCGTTGACGATATTTGGATTTCCCGAGAGGGCGTTGACGGTAACGTTGTTGCCGTTCAAATCCAACGTGCCCGCGTAGGTGGGGCTGCCATCCAGATTTAATATGCCGGTTGAACCGGGCACACTGACGTAATTGGGCAGTTCATTGTTAGCGCCAAGTTTCAAGACGCCGTTGCTGATGGAAGTGTCGCTCAAATAAGTGAAGTTGGTGCCACCCAGCGTCACGGTGCCTGAACCAGCGTCGGCGAAAATACCCGAGCCGGTCACGTGGTTAGTGAATGAATAGGCGCCGGCCCGGTTCAGGAGGAGCGTGCCATTGTTGGTCACGACCGAGCCGCCGAGCGAGCCGGCACTATCGGGACTTACGCCGGCGTTATTGACGCTCCCGAAACCGACCTGCAGCACACCATTGCTGATTGTGGTCGGGCCGGTATAGGTGTTGTTGGCGGCCATAGCCACCGCCGTGCCGGCACTGAGATTGACCGTGATCGTGCCCGCACCGGACACTACCCCCTGCACGCTGTGGGCCGTTCCGTCACCCTGGTCAAATACCAGGGCGGCATTATTCGTCACATTGCCCGATCCGATATCGCCGATGGCGCCATTGCCAATTTGCAAGGTCCCGTTTTTAATCGTGGTGGAACCGCCATAACTGTTGGCGGTCGCCAAAATTGCCGTCCCGGCGCCATCCTTCACAAAACTTGCCGCGGAACCCCCGACGAGGCCATTGCCCAAGCCAGTGCCGTCCACAAACGTGTAGGTGGGTATCGCCGTGTTGCTCACGACGACAGAAGTCGGAACAAGGTTTGTCTGGAGATCCACGATGGGATTGCCGGAGGCCGAATCGTTGAACGTCACTGTGTCGCCATTGGTAAATGCCCACGGCGTCGAGCCATTGAGCCAATCCATGGAACCCAAATCGTCCCAACTGTCGCCGCTGCCGGACCACGTGATATTATTCGTGGCTGCGGCGACAATATCCACGGCGATTTGACCCGACACCGTGCTATCTATAACAGGGAGGGCCCCCGGTTGATTAAAACCTTCCGGAGTGAGATATGCCGGGACACCTGACAGACTGCCTGAATAAGTAATGATAACGTATCTGCCCAAAGGCAACGGGCTAAGGGTGGTCATTTGAAGAAAGGATTTGCCCAAACTCGTGATCTCGAGAGGACCAGTCACCGCAATGACGGAATTGGACGTGGGAGCAAACGTCATATTAAGCGTGCAGTTATTAACGTTCAAACCGCCGTTAATGCTCAAAGTGCCAATAACGCCATTGGTTGCCGGGACGATGGTGGAATTAGCCACAGCCGTAACGACTCCATTCACCTGGCCGAGACCCGCAAGGGTTTGGCCGCTGCTTAAGCCCAGGTTGACGCCGCTGACCGCAGTGTCCAGAACCGCGCCGCTATTAACAGTAATGACCGGGCTGTCCGGGATAGAGGAACCTGCGCCCAACTCCAAGGTTCCCTGGCCCACTAACGTATTGCCGGTATAGGCACTGGCCCCGTTCAGGGTGAGTGTGCCGGAACCGAGTTTGGCAAGGCCACCGGGGCCGCCGTTGCCGACGGGGTTGGCATAGTTGACGTTCTGGCTGCCGATATTAATCGTCGCGCCGCCGGCATTGAAGGTCACGATACGCGCGGAAATATCATCGCTGTTGCCGTTATATTGGAGAGCGCCGCCGCCAAAATTAATGGCGCCGCCGCCCAGATTGGGGAGCGTGCTAAAGTTGACGGTTCCTCCATTAAGGTTGATGCCGCCCATAAACGCGTTCGTGGTCGAAAGAGTTAAAGTTCCGGAATCGGCTTTGGTCAATACGCCCGATCCGCTGATGCTGCCATTGCCGGAAATGACGTAGGTGTCATTGTTGTTACTAACGGTGACGGAAGCCGGGATGGGATTGGTGTTCAAAGTCACGGTGATAGAAGGGCCGGGCGCATTGTCATTAAAAACTACATTTTCCCCCGAGGAAAGGACCTGCTGATAATTGGTGGTATTGCCCAAGGCATCAAGCCAATCGGCGGTAACGCCCGTATCCCAGACGGCGCTTCCGGTGTTCCAGGCGAGCGGCTGGCCCACGTTTGTAATCACCAGGTAAATCGTGCTGTTCAGAGTGCTGTTGGAAAGGTATCCCCAGACTTCCGGGGGCAATGCGTTGAGGTTCAAAGCAGCAAACCCGTTACCGCTCAAGGTTCCGTATTTCACCAGGGGATACTGGCCGTCCGCAAAGCTTCCACCCATGACATTCACATTGACGGCGCCGTTCAAGGCAAGGGCCGTGCCAGCACTGGCAACCATCATCGCCGGAACGGTCGTGCTCGGGGCTACGCCATTGCTGTAGATGAATTGCAAACAGCTCGTTCCGGCGTTGAAGGTCAAATTGGTCGCATTGTTATATGACGTGGTAGCGCTCACGAGCAAAACGCTATTAGTGGCGCCGCTCGCAACCGTCACAGGGCCGATGTTGACCGCGCCATTCTCGCCTTCAAAATTGCCTCCGCTTAACACGTTGATGGGACCCACTCCGGCCTGTCCGGCCCCATCAATCAAAACTGTGCCCCCATAGATGTACGTTCCCGCATTGTAACTGCAAGCGGCCTGGTATTCCACTGTTCCCGGCCCATACTTGGCGACATCACTGCCGGAAGACCGCTCCGTGATGGGAGATTGAAAAACCAGGGGCGCGGCCGGATTGTTTTGGAAGATTGTCATCTCGTTGACACCGATGGAAAGGCGCACGGACCCTGAGGAGGTGAAAACTACAGGCGACGTGCCGTCGTTGGTCGTTACGAGGATTGAATTAACATCCAGCGTGCTGCCACTCTTAAACAGAACGTTCCACGCCGGCACCCCTCCATAAATCGCGTTCACCTCGCCATAAGTATAGGTGGTATTGGTCTGAAAATTGTTAAAACGGAAGCCCAGCACGTAGGTTGTTGTGTTTATCCTGATGCCCTCGGACGTGGTATTCGTAAAATCGTAGAACAAGGAGGAACTGCCGCCGGCCGCAGTAGGGGGATTGCCATTGGGGTTGGACAGATAAATCGGCGTGCTGTTATAGGTTTCCGAATAGCCAATGGATGCGCCGGGCACAACCTGGCCGTTTTGGTTCAACGCCGCATAATCCACATCATTATACGTTGCAATCGGGACACCGGTACCCGTTCCATTGCCGATCGAGCCGTCCGTCATTATGATGTTATTTGCCACCACGGCGCCGGCGGTGTTGGTCTGCACATACGCCGCGGCAGACGCGGAATTGTCGAAGGAAAATAAGACCGCGCCTCCCTGGTTTCTAATCACACCGCCCTGGACAGAAAGCGTCTGATTGTTTCCCACCTGCCAGTACTGAGGAACGTTTAACACGACGTTATTGCTCATGGTCAGGCTTTGGCCGGCTTGCATCAGGTTGATGCCCGCAACGCCATTTGTGAGCGAATTTCCATCGGCGCTGATGGTAACCGGACCCAGCGGATTCAAGATTTCAATGCCGTCCCAGGACAGATTGGTGCCGAGCGGCTCGACGGAGGGCGTGCCGGCCGAGCTGGTCCAAACCGCAACATTGGCGGGCCCAGGCACGACGGTCCCCGACCAATCTGAGGCCGTTGCCAGGTTGTTATAGCTGTTGGCCTTGTCAATGACCGTTTGCGCGCCGGTCGTCAAGGCAGCGCCAGTCACGGCCACAATGGCGGCAACCATGACCGGATTTGCTGCTTTCCGCAAACAATGATGGGACAGGAATGAGTATTTCATAGGTTTAGGTTTGGAACTGGCAACGGCATGATCTGTATGGTAGAAAATTTCAAATTTGATTGATTCTCCAAATCCACAGGATTTTTGCGGTTTTCACTGATTTTCAATGTTCAGACCTTTTGTTTTGCGCGTCACAGGCACTTGACGCCGTGGTAACAGCGTCAACAAGAACGGGCTTTGCGCGCATCCTACCAGAAATCCCGGGAATGAAAATCGCCAATACTGGTGATGCGGGTGTTTCTGCGATAAAATAAGGCCAAAGCACAGCGCGAAAGGCTCAAACAGCATGAATTGATTGGACGGTATGGGAGGATCACTCCAGGAAAGGGACGAAAAGGACGGAAGGGACGGAGGTCGCTGCCTGTCCTGAAGACCAGCCGTGCGAAGATTGCGTTGCCAATAATGTTCCGGCATAGTCGCGGTATAAGTCCGAGTGAAAAGCGTCACCGTCATCCTCGCATCGCTATTGCCAATCCTGGGACTGTTTACCACTGCGCCGGCGCAAGCGGACATGCATCCGAATCTGACCAGCAACGTCGCCCGCCCGCTTCGTTATTGGCCGGTCTCGGGCGATTTTGTAATCACGAATGGCGCGGAATTTTTTAATCGTCCGCTCTACTGTGAAAATTCCGGTTTCCGGATTGACTGCGGAGACAAGCCGGAATTTTCCATTTATGCCCCGGGCCGCGGCGGCAATTGGCGTCCCGGCATCCAAACCGGGGCCCAAATCAAATGGTTGAATAACGCGGACAAGATTGTCGCCCGTTATCGTCCCGGCTCGATGATTTATGAGATCCATGATTCACTATTGACCGATTCGGGTGTGTTGACTTTGACGGTCGCGCCGCTCGGCAGCGCCAGGGGTGTGATCGTTCAGGCTGAATTAAATGCCTGCGAAACACCCATTCAATTCGTTTGGGCATTTGGCGGCGCAAACGGGATGCGCGGCAGGCGCGGCGGCGATATTGGCTGCGAAGCCGAGCCGGTCTCGCAATTTTTCCAATTACGTTCCGATGAATGCCGAGGAAATCAATATTCCATCCGCCCAAACGGTTTCACTTTGCGCAGCAAGGACGGGACCATCGCTGGAATTTGTCCGCCGGGCACCGAATTGCACATTGCCGGGGCGGCGAACTGGAATGCGCCCGCCAGCTTATTTGTTTCCACAGACACCGATGCAACGCTGCCGGTGATGGCCGGCCGGATAAGATTGGATCCTGGAAAATCGGTCTATTTTGCGTTCCAGGAAATGGATGCGACGTCAAAGGAAATCAATTCGGAGGACCTGGCGCAGGCGTTCCAGTCCGCGGAAGAGCATCGGCGCAGAATCGCGGACCAGGTTGTGGTGGAGACGCCGGACGCGTTTATCAATGCCGCGGTGCCGGCTTTAAACATCGCCGCCGACGCCATTTGGGACGCGCGGCAGCAATGTTTTATGCATGGGGCCGTGGCATGGCGCGTGCGGCTGGCGGGCTGGCGCGGCCCTTACGCCGGAGACGCGCTCGGGTGGCACGAGCGGACGGCGGAACATTTCGCCGGATTCGCCCGGCAACAAAATACCAACCCGATTCCAGTTGCGCTTCCCCCGGCGGATGAGGATTCAAACCTGGCGCGCGATGAATCCGCGCTGCACTCGAACGGGGACATGACGCATTCGCACTACGACATGAATCTGGTTTTAGTGGATGCTTTTTTCCGCCATTTGCTTTGGACAGGCGACACCCAAGAGGCGGCCAATATGTGGCCGGTCATCGAGCGGCACCTGGCGTGGGAACGGCGATTGTTTCGCCGTGAATTTGGGCCGGACAAACTGCCGCTTTACGAAGGATACGCGGCGATTTGGGCGAGCGACAATTTGGGTTACAACGGCGGCGGGGCGGCGCATGCCAGCGCCTATAATTACTTTGAAAACCGAATGGCCGCGCGCGCAGCCAAAATCCTCGGCAAAGACCCTTCGCCCTTCGAACGCGAGGCCGATTTGATTCGGCGCGGCATGAACCGCTACCTGTGGCGGGCCAATGACGGATGCTTTGCCGAGTACAAGGATTATCTCGGACGGCAACTCACCCATCCCGATCCCGCATTATGGACATTTTATACGACGATAGATTCGGGCGCGGCAACGCCGTCGCAGGCATGGCGGATGGCGTCGTGGGTGGATGGGCACATCGCGCGTATTCCGGTGTGCGGCGCGAATGTGCCCGGCGAAGGATTATTCACCCTGCCAACCTCAAACTGGATGCCGTATGAATGGTCGCTGAACAACGTCGTTGTGGCCGAAGCGGCCCACGCCTCGCTCGCCTATTGGGAAGCGCATCGTTCCGAAACCGCGTTCAGACTGTTCAAGGGAGAACTCATGGAAACGATGTTTCAGGGGTTGTGCCCGGGAAATCTGGGCGCGATGACCAGCCTGGATGCGGCGCGAGGCGAAGCCCAGCGGGATTTTGGCGATGCCATCGGCATCAACGCCCGGGCCCTCGTGGAAGGCCTCTTCGGTGTGAAGCCTGACCTCCTGGCCGGGCAATTAAAAATCACCCCCGGTTTTCCGGCTGATTGGAATTTTGCCGAAATGCGTCATCCTGATTTTAATTTCAAGTATCACCGCGCCGCCGGCTCGCAAACCTGGCTGATCGAGCCGAAGTTTTCCCGGCCGGTGAAACTGGTCCTCGATATTCCGGCCGCTGCCGGCCAAGTCAGCAGCGTAACGGTCAACGGAACCAAAGCCCGCTGGCGATGGAATGAGGAATTTCCCCAGGTTCCCGCGATTGAAATTGAAGCGGCGCCGGCACAACGATGGGAGGTGCGCGTCGAGAGCAGTGGGACCGGCATCCTGCCGGTCAAAATAGGGGCGTTTTCCCCAAAAAATCGGACAGGCTGGAAACCTGTCCCACTAACAAACCGAACGCAAACGTCATCCTCGGAAATTTTTGATTGGAATCGCAGATTTTCGGAGACTCAAAAATTTGAAACGGCCAATCTGACGCCTTTTTTCAATGATCGGATCGCGCAGATTTTTAAAAATGAATATCGTTCGCCGCGTTCGCCCTTTTGTTCGTTGGCGATGCCCAAACAAGGCATTGGCGGCTGGTGCGAGCCGGACGCCGCCTTCGAGGTGGACGATTCGGGTCTCCGCGCGTCGGCCGGCACCCATGGCGGACGAATTATTTTGCCCAACGGAGTGCCATTGGCAACGCCATCGGCGCCCGCGGCGAAAAACATCATCTTCACTTCGCAATGGCATAACTATCCCGAGGCCGTTTCATTGCCGTTGACCGGAAAATCCGGACGCCTGTTCCTTTTAATGGCGGGTTCTTCGAATCCGATGCAAAGCGGGATTGCCAACGGCGAAATTGTGGTCCGCTACGCCGATGGCACGTCCGACCGATTGCCTTTGCGGAACCCCACGAACTGGTGGCCGATTGACCAGGATTATTTCACCGATGATTTTGCCTTCCGCCTGGACGCCCCAGTGCCTCCACGCGTGGATTTGAAAACCGGGCGCATTCGGCTGCTTGACGCCGAAGCGTTCAAAGGCAAAGGCGGGATAATTCCCGGCGGTGCGGCAACGGTTTTGGAGATGCCATTGGATTCACAAAAAGAGTTAAAATCGCTGACGGTCCGCGCGCTGGCGAACGAGGTGGTTATCGGTTTGATGGCGGTGACTTTGGAACGGGAATGAACCAAATGGGCACACGTCGTGCCATGTGAGTTTGGAGGAAAAGCGTGGCCGGAGCTCCAACTGCCCGGCTGAGCGTTTTCCGGGCGGTTGGAAGCGCGCCCTCTACGGCAGGCAGGGATGCCCGCCGCTACGGCGCCGGTTGCAGATTCTCCCAGCGCACGTTCCATTGGCCATCGGCCGGAAAACCGGGCGCATTGCGATGGGGCGCGCCGTCCCAGCCGGCGGCCATGAGCGCGACGGCGTAAAGCAGGCCGCCGTTGGCCGGAAGGTATATCGTCAGATTGGGACGCTGATAAACCTGGCCGTTGAGACCGTAATGATTCTTGGGCGTATCGAGCAGAAGCGCGTCAACGGCGCGGTCCGATTCGCCGAGCCGCGCGGCGGTCATGGCGATCGCCGGATAATCCCAGCCCCACGTGCCGGACCAGTTCCAGTTTCGCCAAATCCAATCCAGCGTGTTGGCCATCGTGGTTTTGTCCACGCCCGGGCCGGGCACAAATCCGAAGGCATTCAGCACCGCGGGATGGTCGGCGTTCCATTTTGGGTTGTTGTAGGAATCGGGCGCGGTTTCGGCAAAGAGATATTTCCCGTCTGCCACCGGCAGGGGGGCCAGCTTTTGCAAAACGTCATCCCATTTGGAATTGCGCAGCAGGCCGAGCCGTTCGCGCCAACGCTGCGCCGTTTCCAGCCCCCACCGCCAGTAAGTCATTTCAAAGGTGGGATCCAAGGTTTCGTTTTTGGGAAATATTTCCTGGGCGCATTGCAGAACCGGACCGAGCACATAACGCCGTTTGCCGGCGTCCCAGGTTGCGTAACTGGCCATAAAATCGGCGGTTTGAAAAACCACTTCGCGATATCTTCGCAGCACGGCAGCTTCAGGATGCGCGCGATAACACAGCTCCGAGAGGAAAATCGGATGAGGTTCCTCCCAAATGAGAAATGGGCCGACGGGCGATGGAGATTCCGCGCCGGAGGGACTGGTCATCTTCGGCCAGCGCGCTCCGGCGTATCCCTGTTTTTTGGCCGTGCCTTGCGCGCGCGGCAAAATCTGCTGGTACCAGCCGAGCGATTTTTCCAATAACGGCGCGCGGCCCCATAACGCAAACTGGGCCTCATGCCAGAAATACATTTCCGTATGAAATTTGCCTTCCCAGGAATTGTAGGTCAGCCCGGTTTCCGCCGGCGGATAACGGCCGGCATCCTGAATGGCGGTGAGGTATTGGGACAAAACAATCCGGCGCTCGAGTTCAAACCAGCGAGGATCCTTGCTGCCGGACAGATCGATCGCGCCGCCGTGCTTCCAAAAAAAATTCCAATGTTTTCCGGCGGCAACTTCGGTTTGCGCAAAGGTCGGAAGCGTTTCGACCGGAATGTTGGTTGTGGAAAAGAGACACACCAAATCCAATTCATTCATGCCCGGTCGCGGCACGATCTCAAATTGATGCCGGGCGAGGTTTGTCATCGTCGCCCCGTCCGTCCAGCCTGCGGCCGCAAAATAGGTGTCTTCGTCGAGCTTGCGAAAAAATTCGGCATGACTCGGATCAGGCTGGCGCATCACCGTTTCGTGGGCATCAGGATGTGTCCAGTCGGCGGTCTTCATGTCGCCCGTGCCGTAAGGAAAATGAATTTGAATCGCCAATTGTCCCCGGGCAATCAACGGCGAAACGACCCGCGCGGCCACGGCATCCATCGCCGGGTGGCAAACCGTTTCGACTTCCACCGGCGCGCCGTCAAATTTGAAACGGCTAACGATTCTGCCGTTCCACAAATTCAGATGTTGTTCGATGTCCGTCAGTTCGTTCGTGGTTCCCGGCGATCCGTCCGCACGACGGAAAACGAAACCGACCTGGCCCAGGTCGAGCCGATGCGGATTTTCGCGGAGCCATTTAATTTCCGGCGTCGTGGTTTTTCCGGGCACATCGGCGTAAGGCACGGGCCGGCCGTTTAAATCGGGAAAACTTTTAAAATGAAACGTGTCAATGCTCCAGTGATTCGGGTTGGGAAACGTGTGCCAGCCCCAGTCGGACAATGTGCCCAGCGGCGTGGTATTTTCAAATGCGTCCGGAAACGTTTGCAGCCCCGTGGCATCCACCGTGAAACAAAACCCGCCATTGCCGACCGAGAGCGGATTAGACGGATCAAAACAGGTTATTTCGACGTCATGACGCGTCACCAGGGCCCGGCGGTCAATGGGCGCGGCAGCCGCGGTGGACGCCAGCAGGACCAACCAGAGAAATCCAAGCGGGCCTTTCATTCCGCAAAATTTAAACATGCCATGGTTTTAACGCATACATAATCCAATGCCAAATTGCATCACCAATATTGGTTATGGCGGATTTTCCATGTCCAATGATAGTCTGCGGCAAATGACCCACAGATTTCGGTGGATACTGTTTCTTTCATTTTTCGTCACGGCCAGGGCGTTCGCCCAGGCGGATTCGAATCAGATTCCGGTTTTGGAAATCAATGCCGGCGAGTCCACCGGCCAGGTCAGCCCGGCGCTTTATGGGCTGATGACCGAGGAAATCAATTATTCCTACGAAGGCGGTCTGTATGGTGAGTTGATTGCGAATCGAACGTTTAAAGCGGATGCCGATGACGCGAAGTTCTGGAGGACGTTTGGCGGCGCGGCAATGTCGCTGGATACCAACACGCCGTTGAATCATGCGTTGGATCTCAGCTTGAAACTGGACGCAACCGGCGCATCGAAAAACTCACCGGCGGGGATTGCCAACAGCGGTTATTGGGGGATTCCGGTCCGGTCCAGGACCACTTATCATGTCTCCCTTTATGCAAAAGCGGCGAATGGCTTTTCCGGCCCGCTGCGGGTGAGCCTCGAAAGCGCGGATGGGAAGAGGATTTTTGCGGCCGGAGAAGTTTCCGGCCTCACGGGCGATTGGCAAAGATTTGAAACGACATTGCACACCGGGCGAGTGAAGCCGTCCAAAGATAATATTTTCAAGGTCAGCACGACTAGGCCCGGGGTGATTTGGTTTCAGCAGGTTTCGTTATTTCCACCCACTTACAAGAACCGCGTCAACGGCGACCGGCCGGATTTGATGGAACTGCTGGCGGCGATGGACCCAAAGTTTCTTCGGTTTCCCGGCGGCAATTATCTGGAAGGCAACACGATCGCCGAACGGTTTAATTGGAAAACCACCATCGGACCGCTGGAACAGCGTCCGGGCCATAAGAGCCCCTGGGGCTATTGGTCCACGGATGGACTGGGATTGCTCGAATTTCTGGAATGGTGCGAAGACCTGAACATGCAGCCGGTGCTCGCGGTTTACGCAGGGTACTCGCTGGATCATGAGCGTGTCCGGCCGGGAGATGACCTGAAGCCGTATGTTGCGGACGCGCTCGACGAAATTGAATACGCCACCGGCGACGCCGGCACTCCATGGGGCGCACAGCGTGTCAAAGACGGCCATCCGGCGCCCTTTGCGTTGAACTATGTCGAGGTTGGAAATGAGGATTGGTTTGATCGTTCGGGCAGTTACGATCAGCGTTTCGCGCAATTTTATGACGCGATCAAAGGCAAGTATCCTCAGTTACAGGTAATCGCGACGGCCAAAGTGAAGAGCCGGACGCCGGATCTGCTCGATGAGCATTATTATCGGTCTGAAGAGGAAATGGAGGCGCACGCGCTGGATTACGACGCCTATTCGCGGGCCAGTCCCACAAAAATCTTCTGCGGCGAATGGGCCACCCGGGTCGGTTCGCCCACGCCAACCATGGCGGGCGCGCTGGGCGACGCGGCGTGGATGACCGGGATGGAGCGGAACTCGGACATTGTGCGCATGGCCAGTTACGCGCCGCTGTTTGTGAACGTGAGCGCCGTTCGCGCGCGCGGGGGCTCGATGCAATGGCGGACCGACCTGATTGGCTACGACGCATTGAACAGCTACGGCTCGCCCTCGTATTACGCGCAGAAAATGTTCAGCACCCTTCACGGCGACACCATTCTGGCGACGGACTCGCGGAACATCCCCATGCAACTGTGGCAGCCGCCCGCCAAACGCCATAATGGAGTCGAACAACCGCGCCCGCCCGCCCAATGGATTCGAAAAATCTTTTTTGACGCCACCCGCGACAGCCGGAGCGGTACGATTTTCCTGAAAGTGGTCAACACCCTGGGGACGGCGCAGCCGGTGACAATCCATATTAGCGGCCCCGTTGCCATCAAAGGAAAAGGATGGGCGACGGTGCTCAAAGCCGCCAGCCCGGATGATACTAATTCCCTCAATCAGCCCGCTAAAATCATTCCGGTCAGCGAGACAATCAGGGGCCTGGGAAATCAATTTACGAAGGTCATGCCGCCGTATTCGATCACCATTTTCGAATTGATGCCGAAACGGGCGCCGGATAAATCCCGGAGCGCGACTGTGCTGAAAGCCAGTCGCAGCACATCCGCAACCATTGAACCGGGCCGAATGAGCAAGGCTTCCGGCTGGCAACCTGCTGCGGCTGGTGCTCCGCACACAGCCGCGCTCCGAATAGCTTAATCTCGACATGATATCCATGCGTTCATTTTTCGCGGTTCTCTTTACTTATTGGTTGGGTTGCACCGCCATCGCCGAAATCGTTCCATCCAGCGAAACGGATGTGGCGGCCAATCCGAAATCCGAAATCCGAAATCCGAAATCGCCCCTCTCCTGGCCCGCCCTGACGAGCCAAAACAAACCCTGGACATGGTGGTGGTGGCACGGCAGCGCCGTGGACCAAACCAATATCGCGGACCAATTGGAAACGTTTCAACACGCGGGGTTGGGCGGCGTGCAAATCATTCCCATTTACGGCGTCAAAGGCGAGGAATCGCACGATATCAATTTTCTTAGCCCGAAATGGATGAGCATGATGGGTTATACGGTCGGACAGGCCCGCAGCCTGGGAATGGACGCAGGCATGGCGCTCGAAGACGGATGGTGCTTTGGCGGACCGACGATCAGCAAGGACGAGGCCAATGCTTTCGTCGTGCGCAGGACCTATGACGTGACAAACGGGAAGACATTCGACGAGAATTTTTCCGGGCGTACGATCCAGGCATTGATGGCTTTCGGGCCGGATGGCCGCACGCTGGATCTTACGGATAAAATCGGTCGTGACGGCAACTTTCATTGGCAGGCGCCAGCGGGGTCATGGCATCTGTATGCGATTTCCCAACGGTTTTCCGGCCAGAATGTAAAGCGCGCGGCGCCGGGCGGCCGCGGCCCCATGCTGAACCCTTTCTATCCCGCGGCCATGCGCGACTATTTGAAATGGTTTGATCGAGCCTTTGATCCCTACACCGGCCCGCGACCGGCCATCGTTTTCCAGGATTCCTACGAATATCAGTGCAACTGGTCGCCCGACTTTTTTGCGCAATTTGAGCATTTCCGCGGTTACCGCCTGCAAACGGTGCTGCCCGCGCTTTTTGGCGAGGCTCCGGATGACGAAACCGCTCGCGTGAAGTCTGACTATCGCCAGACCGTCTCGGATTTAATGGCAGTAAAAACAGATCCCATGTGGATTGGCTGGGCGCACCGGCGCGGATTTCTGACGAGCTATCAGGCTCATGGTTCCCCGGCCAACTGGCTGGACCTGTACGCCGACGCCGATATGCCCGAGACCGAGATGTTTCACATGGACCGGAATCCGCTCATCTCAAAATTTGCCTCCTCAGCCGCGCACGTCGCGGGCCACCCCTTAACCAGCGCCGAAACCGGCACGTGGCTGGCGGAACATTTCACCGAGACACTGGCCGAGTTGAAATATCTGACGGATGACATGTTCATCTCCGGCGTCAACCATATCTTCTATCATGGCTGTTGCTATTCGCCGGCTTCCGCCAGTTGGCCGGGCTGGCTCTTTTACGCTTCAACGGAAATGAACCCCCGCAATTCCATTTGGCACGATGTGCCCGCGCTAAATGCGTACGTCGGACGCTGCCAATCCATTCTGCAATCGGGCAGGCCGGACAATGACATTCTGCTTTACTGGCCGATTTCCGATTTTTGGAACAACCCGGACGGCATGTTGCCTGACATGACGGTCAGTAAAATTGCGTGGTTTACCGGTCAACCGATCGGCGATACCGCCGAGAAACTTTCGCAGCGCGGTTACGCTTTCGATTATATCTCCGACCGCCAGCTGATGACGGCCAAAACCGGGCACGGATTGGTTCGGGTGCCTGGCGGTCAGTATAGGGTCGTCCTGGTTCCTCCGTGCCGGCTCATGCCGGTAGCGACGCTGGCCAGGCTGATCGCCCTGGCCCGGTCCGGAGCGACGATCATTTTTCAGTCCGGCCTGCCAACGGACGTGCCGGGCTGGGGCCATTTGGATGAACGACGCGGCCAGTTCCAAAGGATGATCGCAAAAATCAAACCGGGGACGGCCAATGGCCTTCAGAGCCGCGCGCGTGAGCAAGCGGCCAACGGTCTTATGGAGGCGCGGGTGGGACGCGGCCGGATTTTGATTGGCGACATGGAAACGGCCCTGGCCCAAACCGATGTCGCGCGTGAACCGGTCTGCGATCACACCGGGCTTTTCTTCATTCGCCGTTCGTTCGCGGGCGGATGGCACTACTTCATTGCCAACCGGAAGGGAGACACGCTGGACGGGTGGGTCGCCCTGGGCCATCCGGCTCAATCCGCGGCCATCCTCGATCCGATGACCGGCCACAGCGGCATGGCCGACGTTCGCCAGGTCAACGGACAAACCGAGGTCTATCTCCAAGTGCCGCCGGGAGGCTCGATCATTTTGCGATTATTTGAGAAGCAGACGGTGAAAGGGCCGGCATGGAATTATTGGCGAACTGATGGCGCGCCGAACGAAATCACCGGCGATTGGACCGTCCAATTCATCCAGGGCGGACCGGAAATTCCGGCCTCATTTCAAACGGCCAAGCTCGGCTCATGGACGGAACAGGGTGACGCCAACGCCCAGCGGTTTGCCGGCACGGCCGCTTACACGATCACCTTCGATGCTCCGGCGGCGCAGATCGGACGTTATTTTCTCGATTTGGGAAACGTGTGCCAAAGCGCCCGCATCCGACTGAATGGAAAAGATTACGGCACATTTATCGCCCCTCCCTTTGGCGCGATGGTGGACAATCTCAGGCCCACAAACAACAAGCTGGAAGTGGAAGTCACCAATGTTTCAGCCAATCGCATTCGGGACCTGGACCGCCGGCACGTGCCGTGGAAAATTTTCAAGGACATCAATATTGTGGACACCGACTATCAGCCATTTGACGCTTCAAACTGGCCCCTGACCGATTCGGGTTTGCTTGGGCCGGTGACATTAACGCCGGCAGCGAATTTTTAGGGGAAGCGATTTATCGAAAGCCGTCTTTTGTCATTTCTCGAATGCACCGGGACGATGATGCCGTCATCCGTCCTTTCGAGCTATCGTCCGACACGATCGGAGCGCGACCTTTAGGTCGCTTCAACGCACGACGTTGCGAGATAATGGAATTCGTTCAATGTACTGGTTGTCGTGCGATGATGCGGCATGAATGCCGCGCTCCGATGCAGATTCATAAAAACACCCAATGAACTGCAAATCGCATTTCGGCCGAATGCCAAAAGCGCGTGAATGCCGCGTAAACAATTCATTCAAATTCTCCTCACGCCGGTTCTTGCGGAACAAAGAGCGCCCACGCCATTGGAAATTCGATTAGGGGTGGACGCGAAGCGGGCAATTATTTTGCGACGCGGAAATATTCCTGGGGCGCGGTAACGGTGTTGGTGTAGGGGCTGGCGGCGCCGGGGATGTTTGTGAAAATACCGCTACTTGACGGCGCGGCTTGCAGGGTAAAGGTGGCATTTGTCCACGTTAAGATCACTGTTGGGCCGTTGCCCTGGATGTTTAATGGGGGCGGCACGGATGAGCCGGTTAAAGTGATGTTGCTCAGATATTGGTAAGGGGAAACGCCTCCCGCCTGTGGGTCGGAATTTGATGCGTAGGCGCGTCGCATATCAATGGCAATGAGATGCGCGCCCGCGCTGACGGTGGTGGAATAATTGATGGCGGAAAAATTGGTTTGGTACCCGTTAATGTTGCCAAATATGTTGGTCACAACGGGCTTGCCGTCCAGGACCAGCTCAAAAGTTGCACCATCGAGGTTTTTACTGGAAAGGGAATTATAAGCGGCAATATTCAGAAACACGGTCAGTTGCCCGGCGGCAAGATTCACTGATTGGCTGATACCGCCGCCATATCCCAGTGATCCGTAACCTGGAACAATGGTTGAGCCGACTTCGAACTGGGCGCAGTTGGCAATCGTGCCGGTTCCGGTAATATCAAACGGAACGACACTCACCGGGCCGGTCGTACCATTGGTATCGTTGAAAGTGGTCCAGCCGGTCAAATCGCCGGTTGCGAAGTTGCCATTGATCAATTGCGCGGAAGCGGATAGGGCGGCGAATAAGAGGACAAGAATCGAATAGGCGGATTTGGTCCGGTTGTCCATGTCTCGACAAGCACGAGCACGAGCGAGGCGGTACGTCATGGCGTCGAAAACCGATAATATTCGTCCGGATACGGGTTGGGATCCGTGAACTGCCATGTGCCATCCAGGGCGGTGGTGGTATTGGTGTAAATGGGAATCCAGACCGGGTTGAGAAGATTGGTCGTTTCCCAGACGCGGGTGGTGACGTTAGGCAATCCCTGAAATTCCATCTGGACTTTCTTCTGGGAGACCATTACGGACGTAATGACCGGCGCGATCACCGTGAGCGAGGCCGGGGCGCTGGTGACGCTGCCGAAGGCATTGGTGATGATTACCAAATAATTGCCGGCTTGTTGCAATGTCACATCCGGAAGGCTCAGCGTGGCAAAATTATTCGCGGAAAAATAACCCGCGCTGGAATTGAAATACCATTGGAAGGTCATGGGAACCGAGCTCGACGCGCTCACGCCGAACTGCGCGGTTGAGCCTGCCAGAACGACCTGATTCGACGGTCCGCTCACAATTTGAGGCGCCTCGCAGGTGGTCACCACTTGAACCATGTCGGTCACCGACGTCGGAATCATCAAAAAGTTTGCGGAACTTGAATAGCCGCTCCAGGTGGCGGAAACCACAATGGAATAAGTTCCGGAAGCGGTATAGGTCTTTTCAAAGGTCATGACCGGCTGCGTAATCGGCGATGTCGTCCCGTCGCCCCAATTGATCGTGCCGGAAGCGCTCGTGACCGTGACCACGCCGGGATTTGGATTGATGTCCAGGTTGTAAGTCAAAAAGTCCTGCGCACAGGCCGCCAGGTTGTCCACCGGCGGCCTCCCGATATATTGCGCGTTCACCTGCACGGCGGTGGTGGTGTTGGTGGAATATCCGTCGAAACTCGTTTGGCCGGACAAGATGTAGTTCCCGGAGGCGCCGGCCACATTAAACGAGAAAACGCGCGGCTGATTGTCCAAATAGGGTCCCCAGCGGATTTGACTCACGGACGGGTCCCAGATGCCGTCGCCCGAAAGGCCGGAAGGCGTCAAACCAAACGGGATCGTTTCGATCACTGCATAACAGTCATTCGTGCAGTAAGGTGTCGCGTTGAGATAAATCGTCGGCAGAAAACTGCCGCTCCCGGTAACGCTTTGGGCCAGGGCCACGATATTGGTCGTGACCACCGGCACGTATTCACCGAGCGCGGAGACACTCGGCAAATAACCGGTGTGATATGCGACGGCGCGCAGCGAAGTTTTGACGCCAAACGTCAGCGGCACGGTATAAGGCGTGGAACTTTGGGTCGGCAGTGAGCCATCGGTGGTATAATAGATTTGAGCCTGCAAGTCGCTGTCGGAAATAGCAGCCGTCACCGGCAAACTCTCGGAAACGGATGGCGTGATGACCGGCGTTGGCGTCTGCAACGGCGGGGTGGGAATTGTGCCGGCCGGCCCGGGGGCGATGACGATGCTCGCGGACAATGCTTCGTTGCTGCTCACGCCGTCCACGCTCCAGGAAGCTTGCACCGGATAGGATCCGGGAAGGCCGACCGCCTGGTAGCTCAACGTTTGTTGACTTGTTCCAAAGAACGGCCCCCATACGACGGCATTTTCGGCCGGTATGTAATTGCCGCCACTTGAGACATTGACGGCGCCGAGTCCCGACGGCAACGATTCGACGACCGCGACGCAATTGGCCCCAAGACCCGGCGTGACCGTAAAGGTAACCACCGGCGACGATGGCGAGCTGTTGTTCACGCTTCGTGACACCTGCGCATTGGCGGTTGCCGCCGGCGGACCGTAATAGGCAACGGCCGCAGTACTGGGAGTCCATCCGCTCTCAAAGGCCCCCGCACGCACAACACTCGCCCCACTCCGAGCAAACGGCGCGGTATATTCGGTCGAATTTTGCGTCGGCAGAGTGCCATCAACCGTATAATAAATGACGGCGCCCGGTGTCGCGTCAGTAATCGTAATGGTCACCGGCACATTGCCTCCGCTGAGAGGATTGAAACCAGGCGTGGCGACTTGCGGCGGCGGCACAGCGATGAGATTCGTCGGGCCGGTGATCACGATGTTCGTCGAAACCGTTTCACCTCCGCCCACGCCGTCCACGCTCCAGGCGGCCTGTACGCCATACGTTCCAGGCAAACCAACGGGCTGATAGCTCAACGTCTGTTGAGTTTGCTGATTGGTTCCGATGAACGGTCCCCAAACGACAACGTTCTGGCCGGGAATATAATTTCCGTTCGCAGAGACATTCGCGGCCGAGAGGCCGGCGGGCAGAGTTTCGGTCAAAGTTTCGCAACTGGCATTCGTGCCGGGAATGATCGTAAAGGTCACGGCCGGAGCCGGCGAGGTATTGTTCATGATGCTGCGCGCGACCTGCATATTGGCCGGGGCCGGGGCCGGCCCATCCACGGCGACCGCAGAGGGACTGGGCAGGTAGGGAGATTCAAATGCTTCCGCCCAGACAACGCCCAGAGACGTCAGGTAGATGGCGCCAATATAAGGCGTTGAAGTGTTGGTGGGCGGCCCGTCGTTAAGGGTGTAGTAGATGGACGCCCCGGGTGTGCCGCAGAAAATCGTCACACTTGACGGCACATTGGTTCCGGTGATGCTCACGTTGTCCAGGCCCACGCTGACATTGGCGGCGCCCGTGCCGGCGAATGCAATGGTATGAAGGCCCCCGCTTGCCAGAGTAAATGGAGTGCTGAACGGCTCCCAGACTGTGTTGGTCGCCTGCCAGCTCAAAATCGTGCTCCCGTCCACCTGGACAATGGCCGGGTTGGTCTGGCCAGTCGGATCCGCTGCCCACCAGTTTAACATAAACGTTCCGGCCGCCGGAAAATTGATGGTCTGCGAGATCGCGGCCGTGCCGGGAAGAGCGACTGCCTGGACGCCATTCGTCGCATTGAGGTAATTCCATCCGCTGTTGTTGGAAAAGAGCGCCGGTCCATTCGGGGAATTTCCGCTGCCGACCCAGCCAAAATAATTCTGCTGGGTCACGGTCATGGTGTCATAGTATTGGTAGGTGTTCGCCGGCAGCGCCGGGCTTTCGAAACTTCCGTTAAACACCGGAACGGTTCCCGCGGGCGTAATGGTAAAGGTCGGCGCCACCACGAAAACCGGGGGCGTTGGCACGGGCAGCGAGTTTGGGGGCAATATCGGAACCATTGTAACTCCGGGCGAGAAAAACCAGGCGCCGTCCATCCAGGAGCCGCCGCTAATGGGATAAGTATCCGGCAATCCGGTAAGCCGGTAGCTGACGTTGGTGTAGGTGGTGTGGAAAAAGGGTCCCCAGCGAATTGCATTTGCGCCGGGCAAATAGACGCCGCTGCCGGTGATGTTGATGGGCACAGCCGGTGGTGAAAGATCTTCTTCAATCGTGAAACAGGAGACTCCAATGGCGTTGGTCACCGTCACGGTCACCAGCGGTTCGTTGGGAATGTCATTGATGTAAGAACGGAAATATGAAGCCGGCGGCGCGCCGGTCTGGGCTGAAGCTGTGAAGGCGAGAAAGAAAAGCAACCACGAAAAGCAGAGCAGCGCAACCCGGCCTCGTAGCGCAGGCTTCCAAGTCTGCCGCCGCCGCCGCGCTGGCGCGCGCTGGCGCGCCGCGGGTATCGCAGGTTTCCAAACCTGCGAGAGGCACGCCGTCGTGCGATTCGCCGATTTGGCAATCGGCGATTGGTCCGTTCGCTCCCGCTCTCTCAGCCCTGTGGGCCTTGCCTGTGCTACGCTCCGGCAATCCCTTTCGCCGCTTCCCAAGCGGCTCAAGTCGGCAGGTTTGGAAACCTGCGCTACGGTGGCGGCCTTAGATGGAAGGGCGTTGAACACGCAAATTCCTTTGGTTTGGGTCATTTGCGGTTCTCATTGGGCCAGCTTCCAGTTTGTTGGCCTCGCGCTGCCATCGTTGGTATAGGCGCCGCCGTTGGTCATCAGGTAACCGGCCCGCGTCAGGTAATTGGCCGGGATCGGGACCGGATTCGGCCCGGAGGTCATATTCGTCCAGCCCAGGCCGTTCTTCCACGCATTGGCGTAGGAATAAAATTCACCCGAGCTAATCGTAAACAGGCCGTTGGTGTCCGCCGGATGCGGCGCATTGGTATTAAATTCGTAACATCCCAAATCAATTTGGCCAAAAATATTGGTGCGGATATTGCCGTCCAGGTCCGTCAACGGCTGGCCCGGCGCGCCGTTCGTGCCGGCGTTGGCGCAGGGTGAAGTGAGCGAAAAATGATAATCTCCGCCAACCGGATTGAAGAATTGCGGGTCATTGTTCAATAGATTCGCCGCAATGTCCCAAACCCCGTACAATCCGTTCACGTCATTGTACAGCAGCTCGGTTTGCGCGCCGCCTCCGGCCAGATAAACGTCCGCCCCGCTGCCGACGGAGGAATTACCCCAAATAATATTATTGAACACATACAAGTCCTGGGTCCCGCTGGTCACCAACGCCAAACCGCCGCCTCCACCGCCGGCCGTATTTCCAAATATTGTATTGTTCACTACATAAGCTATGGACGAGGGATTCAGGTAGATACCACCCCCGTCGGCATTTGCCGCCGCCTGGGTATTGTTCGCGATTAAGTTGTCGGAAATGGTGATCGTTGGAAGCTGCGCGTAAATTGCGCCGCCGCTGGCGCCTGCCGAGTTCTGTTCAAATACGTTGCCGGTGAGATAGTTGGAAATATCGCTGTTCTGAAAAAAAAGTGCGCCGCCGTATGCGGCGGAATTTCCGACAAATGAATTGCCGCTGACAATCTCGAGGGAGGAGGAGTCGCCGCCACCAATCCAAAGTCCTCCGCCGCCCCCGGGTGAAGTCTCGTTTTGGCTAAACGTGTTATTAGTGACCACGACAAAATAACCGCCGCTAACATAAGCTCCTCCGCCGTCGTCGAAATAAGGGCCGTAAACGTAATTACCCTGAAAGATGTTTTCGGCAACGATGTTTGTGTTTGCGCTTACATTAAGACCAGCCGCAGAATCGTAAGCGGCATTGCCTTGAAACGAATTGCTGGTGACAGTCGAAATTTGGGCGCCAATGTCCGCTCCAATGTTTGAATTGCCGACGAACGTATTCCCCGAAATGGCAGCGGTTCCCCCGTTGGGGCCGGAAAATCCCACTGCGGCATTTGCTGAGCAAATATTGCCGGAAAAGGTGAGCGTATTATAAGTGTCAATATCAACTCCGTCGGACGCATTACCGTTGAAGACATTTCCAAGGACTTGAACCTGGGGGTTGCCAGGGGCATTGAAAATCAGGCCCTGGCCGCTATTTCCCTGAAACACATTGCTCACGACTGTAAAAACCGCACTGGCGCTGATAACGGCGCCTTGACTGCCATAATTGCCGGAAATTGTATTGTTGCCAATATAGGTATTTCCCGTAATGCCGGAAATCGTGAGCCCGTTCCCGTCGGCGTGGCCGCTTCCACCCGCATTGCTAAAGCCTTGAATCGTGCAATTCGTAATGGTGATATTCTGGCCGGCGGCGATCTCGATGCCCATGCCCTCCATATTCGTCCCGCTCAAAAATTGGCAATCGCTCACGGTGATATTTCCGCCGGTCGCCGCCGCAATCCGCAACGCACCGTAGTTGTTGTTACCACAGTCCCGCAGGAAAGTGATGCCCGTCACACTGACATTGCCGGCGCTGCCCCCGCACGTGATATTTACCTCCCGCCCCAATCCGGCGCCGTCTATGGTGATATTCGTGGTGGACAATCCGAGCGCCGGCGCGATCACCAGGCAGCTATTGTCCCCGGACGCGGTGTTGTAATTGAAATTGCCGGTATAATAGCCGTTGGCCAGGTAAATGATGTTGGTGCCGGCGCCGTTGCCTGAAGCGGTAGTCAGGTCATTCTGGAAATCCTGCGCGCTCATCGCGTTAAAAACGGTTTGGGCTCCGGCGCTGGCGGCGGCAAAAACGGCTGCAATCAGGGCCACCGGGAAAATAGCGGGCGTGGAAACTTTCATGTTCATAGGGCATTTAGATAGTTGGTCTTCTCGGTTCACTGCGAGCCAGGGACAAAACTTACCCCTAACCCCATTTGCCCTGCCCGCCTCCGTACTACAGCGCCATTGCACCATCAAGCACAACTTATGTCAAGTTCATTTTGAATAATTGACTAATTTTTTAGTAATTTTGGCAAGACATACAAGCGGTTGTTGCCGGCGTTCCCGTCGCACAATCCATTGGGTGTAACTTTTACAAACTTGCCTTCATTCTCTACACATTCGCAGCCAATGTAAGGAAAATTTGGACCCAAATTGGTTTACAAAGGCCTTCGCGCTAAAAATTGGACGCGTGGCGAAGCCGTGAATCTCTGCCATAACGCTTGCGTCCTGGAGTGCGGCGGCAGAACAAGCGCGACGCCGCTTTCGAACGACGTGCGTCTTTGAAAAACGAATGTGTCCATGGACTGTCAACACCGTAACATCTTGGCAATCAACAGTGTAACATTTGTAACGCCAAAAAAACTTCATCTCACAAACGACATCAATTCCCTAATGGCTTGACGGCCGAACGCTCCGGGCTGGCGGGCATGTAAAAAGTGTCCACTGGGTCGGGATGCGCCGGATCAAAATGCCTGAATTTCTCCTTGAGATCTTTGGCGATAGCCAACTGGTCGCTACATTGAACGCTCCTTCACGCGCCCCCGGCCGGCTTTGGCGAGGCAGGCGGTCGCCGTTCGGGCTGCGCGTGAACAACGGACGTAATCACCCTGGGGGGGCGTAGCGTGCGTGGTGGCGGGCGCTGGACATAGGTGGCTGCACTGGACGCTCCCTCACGGTCGCGGCTCGGTTGGCCGGGTATATTTATCGAAAGTATCGAGGACGGGCAGCGAATTTCCGTGGTCATCGAAAAAACTGCGGGACACCAGGCCGCCGTGGCCGGCCACAGCCGGTTCCCACCAGAACACGCCGATCCCGCGGTCATCGGGAGTGTCCATGACCGTATTGGCAACCGCATCCAGAAACTCGCGCTGTCCGTCCGGGGTTTCAGGAAAAGGCTCCGGCCGACCGACCGTCTCGCGCGATGGACGCCAGTGGTACGCCGTCTCGACCACGATAATGTCCTTATGATAGCGATGGGCGGCGAACGCCAGATTTTCGCGCAGGTCCATCAGCGAGCCGTGCCACCACGGATAATAGGAAAGGCCGATGACATCGTAATGAATTCCATAGCGATTGAGGTTGTCGAAGAAATACTTCGTCTTTGAAATGTTCCCGCCCTGGTCAATGTGGATCATGATTTTAGGGCGAGGCTGGCGGCCGCAACCGGCGTCTACGCCCTTGATTCCGGCGCGAAGGTAATCGGCAAAATTTTTCCAATGGGCGGGCAATTCGCCGTCCGGCCACAGGATGCCGCGAGTTACCTCGTTTCCGATCTCCACCATATCCGGCATGGCGCCCGCCTCGCGGAAAGCGGCAATCGTGTCCCGGGAATACGCAAACACGGCCTTCACGCGCTGGCGATGGGACAAATTCCGCCAGGTCACCGGCGTCGGCTGCTTGCCCGGATCGGCCCACGTATTGGCGTAATGAAAATCGAGGAGAAATTTATATCCCAGGTTTTTTGCGTCTTTGGCTTCGGCAATGGTGTAGGCGGGATTATTTGGCAGGTTCTCGCCGACGGGCTCAACGAAAAGCCGAAGTCGGATCCAATTGTAACCGTGATTGCGGAAAATCTGCAATCCGGGCCGCGCGTTGGTACCGTCCTTAAAAACCATTCCGTTGTCCTCAGCTTGCTTGAGAAAGGACAGGTCCGCGCCAACGGCGAAATCATAGGCAGACGCCGGCGCGATGCAGGTTAATAAAATGAGAATCGCGAAAACCTGCCCTTTGACGGGCAGCGAAGGGTAGCGCACGCGCCCTCGCGTGCATCCGACTGCGCCTCGCAGCCGGAACGACGCGCGCCAACGCGCGTCGAAGTGGCCGCAAAGGCGCGTCCGACTGGTTGACGAGGGCGTCAACCGCCGCACGCGAGGGCGCGTACGCTCCCCATTCATTTCAGATCCTCACATCCATCCATCATTTTGACCGGATGGGATTCAATCCGGACCGTGGCCGGATCCAGGCCGGGCCGCGTGGCGGTCAAGGTAATGGTACCGGGTTCGAGTGTCGAACGAATCGCCACGCGATTGATGCCGCACTCGGTGTCCAGATACAGATTGTTCACCGAATGCGGAATACCACTGTCATAGCCGCCACGCCAGACCGCCGGGCCGGTGATCGCAAAATCCACCCGGGCTTCGTCCGTGGGACAACGCCGACCCGTGGCGTCCACCGCTTCAAAATCCACCAAAGCCACGTCCGAACCATCGGCCTGCAAACCTCCCGGCCCGGTATGAACCGTGAGTCTGAGCCGCCGCGGTTCTCCGACCGTTTGAATTGCATCTTCGATGCTTGTGCCGGCGCTCGTTCCGACCGCTCTGATGATGCCCGGCTCGAATTTCACGCCGGGAAACGCGAAAATGTACCCCGTATCGCCCAGATCCTTGTTTTGGCCGTTAAACGTGTCCACAAATTCACAGGGCTTGTTCGTGATACCCATTGACTTGTCGTTGACGAAAAGTTCAACGCTGTCGCAATGATTCGCGGCCACATAGACGGTTTTGACGGTATTGGCGGGATAGGTCCAATGCCCAATAATGTGGATATCCGGCGCGAAATTTTGCATGACGCGATAAACGTAAAAGGACTGCTTGGGCAGGCGCACGGAATCCACTTTGCCGCTGACACGGGCCACTTCGCTGCTGTCCTGCCGTCCGTCGGCATTCGAATCAGACCAGAAGATCGAAGCATAAGCCGACCATTTTGCGTGGGCCGGGTCGGTGTTGGTGATGCAGTTAATGAAGTAGTCATGGTAGCGCACGGCGGCGGCCAGGCAGAAGGTTTCGGAGTTCCAATGATAAACGTCGTGCGGCCCCGGCTTGAAACCGAAATGCGGCGGCGAATAATCATCCCAAAAACGCCGCGCTGCCTCATCGCGCAAGTCCTCGCATTCAATGAGCGGCGCCCGGTCGCGGCGTTCGATGCTGTATCCCCGAAAGATTTCATCGGGCCTCAGGATTCGGTCCGTCCGCGGGTCCTGGCCGATCATTACCCCGTAGTATTCGGCGATGGGAGTGATGGCGTTGTTCAGGGCGGCATCGTCGTTGTCCCGCGTGCCGATGACCCGCCCGTCGTTCGGGTCCCATTGCTTCCGCAAATTCACCATCTCCTGCATGTGGTTGGTGGTGAGAACGCAGTTGCCCGCTTCCCAAAACAGGATGCTCGGGTTGTCGCGGAAGAAAATCATCGAGTCACGCATTACCTCCATGCGCTGGTTCCATTGGCCCGCGGCCGCGGCCGGTGAGAGCCGCCCGTCCAGCGCCGGATCGCCTTCTTTGTCTCCCGCCGGGCACACCTCGACGATGCCCGCCTCGTCGCAAGCCCGCACGTCCACAGCCTGCGGGGAAATGTGCATCCAACGAATGTAATTGGCATGCGTGCTCTTCATTAATTCCGCGTTGTCGTCGTGCATCCAGTCCGGATAGGCCTCGCCCAGTCCCGCCCAATCGTCCGACGAACGCTGGGCATAACCGGTCAGCCAGACAAATTGATCGTTCACGTAAACGCCACCGGTCCCGACGCCGCCCCGAAAAGCGGTCTTCCGAAAACCGGTCTTGATCTTTTGCACATCCACCACCTTGCCATCCACCGAAAGCATAGAATACACGTCGTAAAGATTTGGATGATCCGGGCTCCAGAAATTCGCGCGGGTCAAAGGACCGCTGGCTTTGAAGATTTCAGTTTCGCCATCCGCCAGGTCCGAGGTGTCTCCCTGAAACTGCGCGCAGATATTTCCATCGGCATCCACAACCGTGACCGAAAGCGTGATGCTTTGCGGATCGCCGGATTCGTTGCGCACCTGTGATTCGACATTGACATCACACGTTCGATTTTGGACGGAAAAATCGGAGGGATAGACATAAACGCCGGTGGTCTTGAGGTTTTCGTAGAGTGGCAACGTTTGATAAATCCGGCCGGTCAAGCGCAGCCGAATGTCGTGGTTTAAGCCGCCGTAATTGGGGTTAAAGGCCCGGCCCATCCATTCATATTCCACGCCGGTGGCCTGTTCCCTGTAATGATCGCTGTTGTCCACTTTCACCGCGATCACATTGTCGGCGTCTCCAAAGTTGACGAACGGCGTCAAATCCAGGCCCACCGGAGTGACGCCATTTTCATATTTTCCCGCAAATTTGCCGTTGACCCAAAAAAAGCCCGCTTGTTTGAGGCCCTCAAATTCCAAAAAGACTTTTCCTTCCTTCGCAGCGGCCGGAAGTTTGAAATGCTTTCGGTACCAGCCGACGCCGGTATACTCGTGCCGCTCGCCGCCGCTGTGCGAAATGATTTCATCGTAAGTATCGGTGTCATTCCAGGTATGCGGCGCGCTGACGGTGGTCCATTTTGAATCGTCGAAGTCGGGCTGCTCCGCGTTGGTGGCGTCACCTTTGAAGAATTGCCAATCGGGATTGAAGTTGTAATTGGCATTGGGCGAAGAGGGCAGACTGAAGGCCGCGCCATGCGCCGCCAGTAAAAACGCCCACAGTATGACCGAAATCAGCCCCGGGCGAATGGCCTGTGCGAATCCGGACACGAGTTTTGCTCGGCAAAATGGACGCGCACAACGGTTTTGTAAACGGTTGTCAAAGGCGGAGCAACGGGAAAGGCGGGCTGAACGCACAAGAGAAGTTGAAAAACCCGTCAAAGCCAATTTCAGTTCTGCTGACAATAGGTAAACAGTTGGTCGTAGGCGTCATAGGATTGGCCGTCTTCGCCATTTTGCAGAAGGGTTTCAATCGCGCTCATCCAAGTGGTTGTCGGGTTCATTTGGCCCGTAAGACTAACGTATTTCACCGAACCGTCAGTAAAGGCGACCGCTATGCCCGGGGATGGCCATTGGGCCCAATCCTGGGCGCTGAAATTCACGCCGGTTCCCGAGGCACTGTCCGGGCCGGTAGTGCCGGAACTTCCCTGGCCGGCATCTATATAATCCAAAATAAACACGTCCAGTTGTTTTGCGTCCGTCGTTCTTTGGTATTTGCGAATTGGATTTGAGGTGCTTGTGGTTATGGGAGCCCCGCTGCTGTTGGCCACGCACCGCGGATTGAACATATAGGGAAGCCGGATGGAAGATGTGCTGTCGGCGGCCAGGCCGGCATTTGTTTGATAATAGGAAATCTCCAGGGCCGGGTCCTGCAACAACGGACAGAAAAAAACCTGGGGATTTTGCGCATAGCCTCCCCCATAAAGAAAGCCAAGGTTCTGGTCATACGGCGTGTAAGAGTTTGCCATGATGTTGCCAGGTTGAATTTGCGGGCTGGGTGTCGGGTTGCTCCACTCAGGATTTGCCGCGAAATAACGCGAGTAATGTATTCCCAAAAGATGATTGACCACGCGTGTTCCGGAACTGGCGTTTCCTGCGCCCAAAGTGCATACGGGAAACCAGTCATTGAAATCACCCGCATACATAATTGAACCGGCAGCCAATTGTTTCAAATTGTTAAAATCAACGGTCCTCAGTGACTTGCGATGCGCCTGGGACAGCACCGGCAGAAGAATGGCGGCAAGAATTGCAATAATCGCAATCACCACCAGCAGTTCAATTAGGGTAAAGCCCATCACCGCGCCGACTCCCTTCCGGTGGTTGCATGCCCGCTTCCAGTTTGTCATAACCTTCAAGCCACGTTTCCGCCTCAACCGGTCGCCAGGCAGGGATCTGGACTTCAGCATCAGGGTCATGTCCCAAAAAATACCATTAACCGCCAATGATACAATCCCCAGTAAAGGTGACGGTTGGGGCCCCTATAACCAATTCTGGCTATGGCGTGGGATAAGCTCCTAAACACGCGCTTTTCGGGCGGGGGAGCGTACGCACCCGGAGCGCGGCTGTGTGCGATAGCACCAACCGCAGCAGCCCAACGAAGCCTTAAACCACCGTGCCTTGTGCAAGTGTCCCAGATATGAAACGCTGCGACTGGTCTCCCGATAAATCGGGAGACACCCTCCTTCGCCAAAAGCTACGGCGGGGCAGGCAGCCGCGCTCCGGGCGTACGCGCTGCCCTCAAATTTGGTGGA
>JASHPN010000112.1 GCA_030038175.1 Verrucomicrobiia bacterium | reverse complement strand
CGTTGCGCGCGATAACTGGAAATATTCGTGCGCTTGATCAGCCCATTGTGCGTCAGCGTAATGATGACGCCTTCATTCACAATCAGGTCTTCAATCGCGATTTCGCCTTCGTCCGGGACAATCTGCGTGAGCCGCGGCGTGGCGTATTTCTCCTTAATGACGCCCAGTTCGCCTTTGATGATGGCCATCACCCGCGATTCTTTGGCAAGGATATCCAACAGGTCCTTGATGCGTTCGAGCAGGGCCTTGTATTCGTTTTCAACCCTGTCAATTTCCAGCGCGGTCAATTGATAGAGGCGCAAATCCAAAATGGCGTCCACCTGCCGTTCGCTCAAAGCATAACGGCCCTGCTCCAGCCGTACTTCACTGCGGATCAAAATTCCCCAGCGCTCAACCTGCGGTTGCGTCCACTCGAACGCCAGCAACTTCACCCGGGCTTCCTCGCGGGTTTTGGACTTGCGGATAATGGCGATAAATTCGTCCAAATTCGCCAGCGCTACCAGATAACCTTCCAGCAATTCTGCGCGATCCTCGGCTTTCCTCAGTTCAAACCGGGTCCGGCGCAGGACGACGTCGCGGCGGTGCTCGATATAACATTGGATGAGTTCCTTGAGGTTGAGCGTCTTGGGCCGGCCGCGGTCAATCGCGAGCGCATTGACTGCAAATGAAACTTCAAGCTGCGTGTGCTTGTACAAATTGGCGATCACCACTTTCGGGTTGCCATCGCGTTTGAGTTCCATGACGAGCCGCGTGTTTTCGTCCGACTCGTTGCGCATTGCGGAGATTTCTGTGATCGTCTTTTCGTTGACCAGTGCCGCAATCTGCTCCTCCAGCGCCGCGCGGTTGACATTGAATGGTATTTCCGTAATGACCAACTGCTCGCGGCTTCCTTTTAACTCCTCCGATCCGACGCGGCCCCGCAATTTCAAACTGCCACGACCGGTTTCAAAGTAATTTTTGATCCCCTCAACGCCGCAAATCATTCCGCCCGTCGGAAAATCCGGCCCTTTGATGAACTTCATCAATTGTTTGATCGTGATATTTGGATCGTCAATCTGCGCGCAAACGCCGTCAACAATCTCGCCCAAATTATGCGGCGGCATATTCGTGGCCATGCCCACGGCGATGCCGGTGCCGCCATTGACGAGCAGGTTGGGAAATGCCGAAGGAAAAACCGTCGGCTCGGTCATGCGCTCGTCATAGTTTGGGACAAAGTCCACGGTGTCCTTGTCCATGTCTTCCATCAGCACGGCGCCCAGGTGCGTCAACCGCGCCTCGGTGTAACGCATCGCCGCCGGTGGATCGTCCTCAATCGAACCGAAATTGCCTTTGCCGTCCACGAGCCGCTCGCGCATCGCCCACGGTTGGGCCATGTGGACCAGGGTTGGATAGATGACTGCCTCGCCGTGCGGATGGTAGTTGCCGGAAGTATCGCCGCAGATTTTTGCGCATTTATAATGCTTGCGCCCCGGAAAGAGCGAAAGCTCGTGCATCGCGTACAGGATCCGCCGTTGCGATGGTTTCAATCCGTCCCGCACGTCCGGCAACGCCCGCGAAATAATAACGGACATCGAATAGTCCAGAAACGAGTTCTTAATCTCGTCGGCAACGTTGATTTTTGCGATTTTTTCGCCCGCGGCGAAGAGCGGCGTGTTGCTCACCGGCAAATCGTTCGGATCTTTAGATTTATTTTCGTCAGGCATTTGTAATAGAAAAATCAATCAGCCATCGGCGCCGGCGCCAGCGTCAGGCCAATAAAATCCGACGCTTTTTGGACCCGGTCATCGCTGCTGCACATTTCCTCGCCGCCGCACAGTTCCGCCGTGGCCACGTGAATGGCGTCCAGTGTTCGCAGCGCCACTTTTGGATGGCATTGATCGATCACGGCTCCCGCTCGTTCAATGACGTTGCGACTCAATGGCAATAACACAAACTCTTCTTCCCGCAATTTTTCCTGAAACAAGCGCCAGCCCGCGTGCCGCACGGCAGGGGAAATCCGCCCTGCCCGCTCTTTAGCGAGCAAGGCGGACCGAACTTCCGCCACAGCCAATTCCGAAGTGACGACCGCTTTCCCGGCGACCATGCGATTATACGCCTCGCTATCAGGTTCGTGACTGACCAATTTTACAATGACACAGGAATCCAGATACATTTTACCACCCGCGCCCATCGCGGTCAGCCCGGACGATTTCGTCGGCGAACGGTCCTTTCGTTTGCATTGGCATCGCTTTCAAATGCTCCCAGGTGCCGGTGAAAACCTTGCGAACTCTGGCCGCAGGAACCAGCCTGGCCTTGGGCTTCCCATCGCTTGTGATGGTGACTTCCTGTCCGCCCGCAACCATATCGAGTAACGCCGAGAGCTTGGCCTTGGCCGCACGCACCGGAATTGCCAAACCGATCCCTGGCAAGGCAATCGCTTCGCGCAAGGCCATTGGCCCTCCCGATTCCCGGGTTGTTTTCAATTTCGATGTCATTCGTGATTTTGGCGTTGGCCGCCTGTATAAAACCGCCGGTTGTTTCATTTTTGCCTTCATATCTACGCCAACATTTCAAATGTAGTCTCACGTGACTACAAAGTCAACCTCTGTTTTGCAATTTTTTTATACATCCAAATTCCGCACATTCAATGCGTTGTCTTCGATAAACTGCCGCCTCGGCTCGACCTCTTCACCCATCAGGCGCGAGAACATCTGCTCAGCCTCGATGGCGTCGGTCAAATCAATGCGCAACAGTTTTCGTTTCGCCGGGTTCATGGTTGTTTCAAAAAGTTCCTTCGCATCCATTTCACCGAGGCCCTTGAAGCGATACATCTGGATGCCTTTTTTCCCAACCCCTTTGACACCACTCAGAATTTCAGGAATGGAAAACAGCGGTGTGACCGTTGCCCTTTCCCCTTCGCCTTCGATCAACTCAAACAACGGCTTGTCCTGCGCGGCGTAGTGATCCACCGCCAGGCCCTTTTTAGAAAGCTTGCCGAGCAGCTCGGCGATCGCCTTGCTTTCCAGGTGCAGATCCGCTTCGGTCGCCCGGCGCGTCTGCGTCCGGCTTTTTTCCGCTTTCTCCCGGATCTCGCCTTCGCCGTAAAGATCGGGATTCTCATCCTTGAATTTCTCCACCTGACCAAGGTCTTCGAAATAATGGACGGTCTCGTCATTGCCGTCGCGCACCTTGATCAGCATCACCGGGAAAATTCCCTTCTCACCGCGCTTTTCCACGTAGTCGGCGAAATCGCCGCCATATCGGCGAATCACCTTCGCGTACTTGTCCAGAGATTCGAGCAGTTGGAGAATTTCTTCGAGCTGCTTCGGCGCCAATTCGCGTCCGTCCGAAAGATTCTTCAGCCGCACTTCTTCCGTGCCGATTTGGAGAAGAATTTTGTTCAATTGTGCATCGTCATCCACGTACTCGGTGCGTTTTTTACGCGTCATGGAATAGAGCGGCGGTTGCGCGATATAGACATACCCGTCGCGGACCAATTGCGGCATTTGCCTGTAAAAAAATGTCAGCAACAGCGTTCGAATGTGCGAACCGTCCACGTCTGCGTCGGTCATAATAATGATTTTATGGTATCGCAATTTCCCGATGTCGAACGCCCCTTCGCCCTCGCCGTCGCCAATGCCGGTCCCAATCGCCGTAATCATCGTGCGGATTTCGTTGTTTTGAAGCACTTTGTCCAGACGGGCTTTCTCGACATTGATAAGTTTGCCGCGAATCGGCAGGATCGCCTGGAACTTCCGGTCACGGCCCTGTTTGGCCGACCCGCCGGCGGAATCGCCTTCGACGATGTAAAGCTCTGTATTGACCGGATCGCGGTCGGAACAATCCGCCAGCTTCCCCGGCAGGCCGCCGCCGGTAAGGGCCGATTTGCGGACGGCCTCGCGCGCTTTGCGCGCCGCTTCACGCGCCCGGGCGGCATTCAGGCCTTTGTCAATAATGCGTTTTGCAATCGGAGGATTGGCGTCAAAATAACCCATCAACCCTTCGTAAGTCACGGACCCGACAATTTTTTCCACCTCCGGCGAAAGCAATTTTACCTTCGTTTGCGATTCAAATTTCGGATCGCTGTGTTTGACCGAGATCACCGCGGTCAGGCCCTCGCGAACGTCATCGCCCGTGATTTGCGGATCCTTTTCCTTTAGCAATTCATTCGATTTGGCGTATTGGTTGATTGCACGGGTCAGGGCGCTGCGAAAACCGCTCAAATGCGCGCCGCCGTCCGGATTATGGATCGTGTTGGTGTAACAAAGCACCTGGTCGTTGTAACTGTCGTTATACTGCAGCACGACCTGGACGTGGACTTCGATTTCCTTGTCATCCAGCTTCTCCCGCGTCTCTTTCTGAAACGCAATCGGCTTGGGATGCAACGGCTCCTTGCTTTTGTTAAGTTGTTTGACAAATTGCTCGATGCCGTCTTTATACAAATAGGTTTCCGGCTTTAAGTCGGTGTTCCGTTCATCCGTAAAAACAATTTCCAGCCCCGAATTTAAGAACGCCAGTTCGCGCAGTCGCTGGGAGATGACGTCTGCTTTGAATTCGGTCGTATCCCGGAAAATTTCCGGGTCCGGTTTGAACGTAATGAGCGTTCCCGTCCCTTTTGCCTTGCCGATGACGTGCAGTTGTTTTGTCGTCTTGCCGCGCTCAAATTCCATCTGGTGCACCTCGCCATCGCGCGAAACCTCCACTTCAAACCATTCGCTCACCGCATTCACGCATTTGGCGCCCACGCCGTGTGTGCCACCGGAAAATTTGTAACCGCCCTGGCCGTACTTCCCGCCGGAGTGCAATGTAGTCAGCACTAATTCGACGCCGGGAATATGATATTGAGGATGGATGTCCACCGGGATCCCGCGGCCGTTGTCTCGAATCGAAATCGAACCATCCACCTGGATGGTCACCTCGATCTTATTGCAATAGCCCGCCAGATGCTCGTCAACGGAGTTGTCCAGGACTTCACTGACGCAATGATGCAAGGCGCGTTCATCCGTGCCGCCGATATACATGCCCGGCTTCTTGCGGACCGCTTCCAGTCCCTCCAACTTGCCCAACTGCGCCGCGCCATAACTGCCCTTTACCGCCGTTGCCACCGCCTCGGATTCAGACTCCATATCAGGTGTTTTAGACATAAATTGCGCCAAAAATTGCTCGCGTTTGAGCATCCAATCTTGGACAAAAAATTATAAAAAATTCGACGTTTTTGCACAATGTTTATTTGAAGTTTTTTTATCAAAAAAACACAATATATTGTGTAATTACCACTTTATACTTACCTTATATTGTGGTTGGGACCAGCGGCGGGAAGAGGCATTCCGAAGGCGAAGATTGGCTTGCTGAAAGATGCCTCAAGAATTCCACTTTACCATTTACTCTCTGTCCACCTAACCTGCGCCCATGCAACCGCATGACGCGCTTCTCATACCCCTGAAAAAGTTTTTCGGATTCAATTCCTTCCGTCCTTTACAGTGCGAGATCATGTCGGATTCGCTCGCCGATAAAGACGTTTTCGCCGTGCTGCCAACCGGCGGAGGCAAATCCCTTTGTTTCCAGTTGCCCGCCCTGGTTCGTTCCGGCCTCACTGTGGTGGTCTCTCCGTTGATCGCGCTGATGAAAGACCAGGTTGACTCTCTTCAGGCTGCGGGCGTTCCTGCGACTTTTCTCAATTCATCCCTGGCCGCCGGCGAATCGCGCTCGCGCCTTCGCGGATTGCACAACGGCGAGTTTCGTTTGCTTTATGTCGCGCCGGAGCGGTTGATGCTGTCCGGCTTTCTGGAAGACCTGAAAAAGTGGAAAGTCAGCCTCTTTGCCATTGACGAAGCGCATTGCATCAGCGAATGGGGCCATGATTTTCGCCCGGAATACCGGCAGCTTCGCAACTTGCGCGGAATTTTCCCCGAAGTCCCCATGATGGCCCTCACCGCCACCGCGACCGACCGCGTGCGCGATGACATTGTTGCACAGCTTCATTTGAAGAACCCGGCGCGTTATATCGCCAGTTTTAACCGCCCAAATCTGACCTATCGCGTCGCCGCGAAATCCGGCGCTTACGATCAAATTCTTTCGTACATTCGGGCGCGCCCCAGGGAGAGCGGCATCATCTATTGCCAGGCCCGGAAAACTGCCGATGATCTCGCCCGCAAACTCTGCCGCGACGGTGTTTCCGCGCTGCCCTACCACGCCGGAATGGAAAATAGCGAACGCTCGCGCCATCAGGAAAAATTTCTCCGCGATGAAGCCTCGGTCGTTTGCGCCACCATTGCCTTCGGCATGGGCATCAACAAACCTAACGTCCGCTTTGTCATCCACTATGACCTTCCCAAAAATATCGAAGGTTATTACCAGGAAACCGGGCGCGCCGGACGCGATGGCCTGCCCGGCGAATGTGTCCTGATGTTCAGCCCCGGTGACCGCGTCAAACAAATGCGGTTCATTGATGAAAAGCCCGACCCCCGCGAACGCGAAATTGCCCGTGCGCAATTGGAACAAATGATCCACTACGCCGAAGCGGCCACCTGCCGTCGGCACTTTTTATTGGGCTATTTCGGTGAAAAATTTGACGAAGCCAACTGCGGCGGCTGCGACAATTGTCTTGCGCCAAGGGCCGAATGGGACGGCACCATGGCTGCCCAAAAGTTCCTTTCCTGCGTTTATCGCATCCGCCAAAAGAGCGGGTTTGATGTCGGAATTGGCCACGTCGTCGAAGTCCTTTGCGGCGCCGACACTGAAAAAATCAGAAAATTCGGCCATGAAACACTTTCCACCTATAACATCGGCTTCGGCCATTCCCGCGCCGAATGGTCCGCCATCGGGCGCGAATTGGTCCGGCTCGGGTTTCTCTTCCAAAACGCGGAAAAATTTAATGTCGTTCAACTAACGGACGCCGGCGGCTCCGCCCTCAAGACACGACAAAAAATCATGCTCACCAAATCCGTCGCCGCCGCTGTGCCGGAGCATCGCGTCGGCGAAATTCAATGTGACGAAACTCTGTTTGAAAAATTACGGGCATTGCGCAAGCGGCTCGCGGATGAACGCGCGGTGCCGCCCTATATTATCTTCCCGGACTCGACGCTCCGGCAATTGGCTCGGCATTATCCTGCAAACGAACAGGAACTTTCACGCATCAGCGGCATCGGCGAAAAGAAACGGCGCGAGTTCGGCGAAATTTTTCTGCGTGAAATTGCCGCGCATTTGCAGGGCAATCCCCGGCAGATGTTTGCCGACGATTTTGCCGGTCCCGACACCTGTGCGCCCCGACGCTCTTTACTGACCGATACCGTGAGCGAATCGCTGCTTCTTTTTCGCCAGGGCAAAACGATTTCAGAAATCGCGCGTATGCGCGGGGTCAAAGACTCCACGGTCTTCGGCCATCTGGAAGAAGCCTTGCTTGCTGGAGAGGCGATTGATGTTAATACCGTTGTCTCAGCCCAGGCCCAACGCGACATCGCCACCGCGTTTACCCGGCATGGATTTGTCAGTCTTAGTGCCGTCGTGGAAGCTCTCGGAGGTAAATACAATTATGGCGAATGCCGCATCATGCGCGCCGCCCTGCAAACCAAACTTGTACGGATGTAGGGGCAAGCAAATCCGCGTATCGAGGCCATGAACTTTCCCTGCTGCGCTTGCGTTTTGGACTGCGGTCCCGATGCATCGGGACCGCTTTTCGACCGATGCAAAACATACACA
>JASHPN010000111.1 GCA_030038175.1 Verrucomicrobiia bacterium | reverse complement strand
TGCGGCAGGAGGAAGTGCGCCTGGGCGTTGCCAAAAACGCGGCGCTGCCGGAATTGGATTTAAAAGCGGCCTACGGTTACAACGGCCTGGCCAACACGCCCTCCGCGGCGTGGCAGGTGGCGGATTCGCAAGCCTTTCCGTCATGGTCGCTTGGGCTGGAGTTGACGATGCCATTGGATGGCAACATCAAAGCGCGGAATCTCAAGAAAGCGGCGAAATTGAGCCTGCAGGAGGCCTACCTCAATGTCCAGGGCGCCCAAACGGAAATTGCCAATCACCTCAACACGGCCATCCAGCAAATGCAGGCGTGGCAGGAGAGCATTCACAGTTATGAAACCGTCGTCAGCTACAACGAGGAATTGTTGACCAACACACTGGAGCAGTTCAAAGCCGGAGCGGTGGACGGACACAAGGCGCTCGAAGCCGAGGCCGATCTCCTGGATGCCCAGCAAAGCCTGGCCAATGCCGTGGTCCAATACCTGGACTCCATCATTGACGTTCAGGTGACCGACGGCTCGATTCTCAAAAAATGGAACCTCGATATGTCACGCGAAGAGTTGAGGGAACAGACGACGGCGCTCATGAATGCGAGCCAGGCTCCGCCTGCCGGAATGATTAACTGAGAACTGATAAAAAAATCCCAAAAACCAATGTCCAGGCCCCGGAGAAGAAACAATAACCAATATTCAACGATTGGATGTTGGGCCGTTAAATATTCTCCGGATGCCGGCCCATTGAATTTGGAGCTTCGAACGTTGTTATGCTGAAATATTATTTCGTGATTTTGGCGGTTTATGTGGCCGGGATTTTCCCGGCCGGCGCGGAACCGATCACGGTGGATGGCATCACCGAGTCTTTTATGGACGTGCAACTGGGCTTTGCCGACACCGGGATTATTCGCCATCAATTCTTCAAGGAAGGCGACGCCGTTAAAAAGGGCGGCGTGATTTTGGAACTGGACAAGAACCTTGAGGCTTTGGAAGTGCAACGGCGCAAAGCCATGATGGAGCAAAGGCAGATGATTTATGAGACGACGAGCAATCTGTCGGAAACGACGAAATCGGTGAGCCGGGAGGATTTGGCCAAGGCAAAGACGGATTATGATGTGTCGGTGGCCGAGTATGGGATCGCCGTGCAGGAGTTGGCCAATCGCCAGCTCATCGCGCCGTTTTCCGGCCGCATCGTCGAAATCCTGCTCAAGCCGGGCGCGGCCGTCGCGCCGTATCAGCCGCTGGTGCGGGTGGTGGATACGTCGCGCTGCTATTTTGTCGGACATATTGACGGGAAGACTGCCGCGCAATTGCAATTGAATGAGCCGGTGCAGGTCCAGGTGGACGGCGTGGCGCCGGTGCAGGCGAAGATTTGTTTTATTTCGCCGGTCGTGGATCCGGCCAGCGGCCTTGCCCGAATCAAGGCCCTTTTTGACAACGCGGACGGCAAAATCCGGCCCGGAATCGCGGCGACGATGACGGCGCCGTGATCTTCAGTTTATTATGAAGTTTGATCCTGCCATGAACCAGAAGGCGTTCTCATTCGAACGGCTCTCCCTTTCAATGAACTGGCTCGAGGGGCGCGGCATTCATGCCGCTTCCACGTGCCCTTGGCATCGGACGTTGAAGCGACATACATGCCGCGCTCCGGTTCGTGGTTCCGAGGCGCGTCCGATTTTGGAGGTCGAGGCTCTCCATGAATCGGGCGGAGCGCGGCTGTGTCGGAGACCAGCCCCAGCACACCGGACTTTTCAACACGCTGCGGCTGGCGCCCCTTTACCTCCACACAGCCGCGCTCCGGGCGCTCTGGTTCAGACCAAGGTGGGATAATTTTATGGAGAAGGACTTCTTGCTTGCGATGGATGAACTGGCGTTGCTCCGGCAATTTTCGGGCGCGCCCAGGGATTTCTGGCCGCGGTTTCTGAATGCGGCAGCGCGGCTGGCATCCGCGGACATTGCGGTGCTGCTCCTGGGCAATCCGGGCAAAACGCCGCGCTGGACGAAGATCGGCGATTGGGATTCGGGGTCCGGTTTGTCGCGGGCGCGGACGCAATTCACCTCGCAACTGGAAGCCCTCGCCGAACGCGGCCTGGCGGGGAATTTTATCGAACCAACGGAAGCGGCGGCGGGGATTTTTATCGTCGCCGTTCGCTTGAAATCTTTGCGCGCCGAGGACGAATTGATACTGGCCGCGCAACTCAAGGGCGCGGGCGACGCCGCCGCGCGGGAATGCCTGGTGCGATTGAGTTTGATCGCGGACGTTCCCGCGGCTTTCCAGCAAACTCTTGCCTCGCAAAAAGTGCGCCATGACGTGGAAAAGTTCGCCGCCGTCCTGGATTTGAATGTGCCGGTGAACGACGCGACGCGGTTTTTGCCGGCGGCCCTGGCTTTTTGCAACGGCATCGCCACGCGTTTTCGGTGCGATCGGGCGAGCCTGGGCTGGATGGAGGGCGGATACATTCGCTTGCGCGCGATCAGCCGCACGGAGCAGTTTGATCGGCAGATGGCGGCGGCGCAATTGCTGGAGGCGGCCATGGAGGAATGCGTTGACCAGGACGAGGAGATTCTGTGGCCGGAACCGGAAGGCATTACGACGGTGGCGCGGGACCATGAGAATTTTGCGGCGGCGCAGAAGTCGGGGAATATGGCCTCAGTGCCGCTGCGCCTGGACGGAAAGGTCGTGGGAGTTTTGGCGTGCGAACGGCAGAGCGGGGCCTTCGACGCGCCGGAGCTTCAGCAAATCCGGCTGGCCTGCGACCAGGTCACGCGGCGGTTGAGCGAATTGAAGCATTACGACCGTTGGTTCGGCGCCCGCTGGGCCGCGCAGACGCGCGAATATTTTGCCCAATGGCTGGGACCGGAACATACCTGGAGCAAAGTTTCGGCGATTTTGATTGTCCTGGTGTTGGCGGCGCTTTTTTTGGTGCGCGTGACCTATCGCGTCCAGGGCAATTTCATTTTGCGGAGCGATGAGGCGGAGTATTTGACGGCGCCGTTTGACGGGTACATTGACGGCGTGATGGTCCGGGCGGGTGACCGGGTAACGAACAGCGAGGCGCTGCTGACGCTCAATCGGAGTGAATTGCTGCTCGACCAGGCTTCCGCGCTGGCCGACGTGGCGCGTTACGAGCGCCAGGCCGAAAAAGACCGCGCCGCCAATGACATTTCCGATATGCGCATTGATGACGCGCAGGCCCAACAGGCGCAGGCGCAACTGGACGTGGTCCGGTACCGGCTGGCGAACGCGGTCATCAAATCGCCGTTTGACGGGGTGATTGTGGAAGGCGACTTGCGCGAACGGATTGGCTCGCCGGTCAAGCAGGGGGACGAACTGTTTAAAGTCGCGCGCCTGGACACACTTTACGCCGAAGCCGAGATCCCCGAGCGCGACGTGCAGGAGATTATCGGAAAAACCAGCGGCGAAATCGCTTTCGTGACGCAACCGAAAATCAAATATCCCGTGACCATTCAAACCGTCGAGCCGTCGGCGATTACCAAAAAGGACGGGAACGTCTTTCTGGTGCGCTTGAAGTTGGGCCCGGACCCGGCGAACTGGTGGCGTCCGGGCATGACCGGCCTGTGCAAAATTTCGACGGAAAAACGGACCCTGTTTTGGATCCTGACCCATCGGACGGTGGACTTTTTGAGAATGAAGCTTTGGTGGTGAGCACTACTGACTACTGACTAGTGACTAAAACCTTCAGCGAATCCTGGTATCGCGTGGCAAATCAGAAGATTTGTCTGCGGCCGGTCGTGAAGACGCGGCGCCAAAATTTCCGCGGGGAACGCTGGATTGTCCTCGAGAATCCCTTCAGCAACCAATATTTCCGGCTGCGCCCGGCGGCCTACGAGTTTATTTCGCGGCTAAGGCCCGACCGGACCGTCGAGCAGGCCTGGCAACAGTGCCTGGAACGGTTTCCGGACGAGGCGCCGAGCCAGGAAGCAGTGATCCAATTGCTGGCGCAACTCTATTTCGCGAACCTGCTGCAATACGATCTGGCGGCGGACAGCGCGCAATTATTCGAGCGCTACAAAAAACGGAAGCAGCGGGAAATTGGTTTTCGGTTTTTGAACATCATGTTCATGCGGTTTCCGCTGCTGGATCCGGACCGTTTCCTGGTGCGCACGCTACCGGTGGTCGGAAAATTCATCAGCCCCTTTGGCGCCCTCCTCTGGCTGGTGGTGGTGGGATTCGGGCTGAAGGTCGTGGCGGACAATTTCGGGGAATTGCGGGCGCAGGGCGAGGGGCTATTGGCGACGAACAATTTGTTTTTGCTGTACCTGGGCATGGTCGCGGTCAAGGCCCTGCACGAATTTGGCCATGCGTTCTTCTGCCGGAAATTCGGCGGGGAAGTGCATGTCATGGGCATCATGCTGATGATTTTTACGCCCATGCCGTACGTGGACGCGACGTCGTCGTGGAGTTTTCGCGAGCGATGGAAGCGCGTACTGGTGGGGTCCGCCGGCATGATTGTGGAAGTTTTCTTCGCGGCGATCGCCGCCTTTATCTGGGCCAAAACCGCGCCCGGAACCATCCATAGCCTTGCCTACAACATTATGTTTGTGGCGTCGGTTTCGACCGTGATTTTCAACGTAAACCCGCTGATGCGGTTTGACGGCTATTACATTCTCTCGGATTTGGTGGAAATTCCGAATTTAAATCAGCGGGCGACGGGGCAGTTGCAATATTGGGCGGAGCATTATTTGTTTGGAGTCAAAAATACCGAACCGCCCGCGCGCACGCGCCGCGAGGCCGGATGGCTGGCGGTGTTTGGGCTGACGAGCGGGGTGTATCGGGTGATCGTTTTTAGCGGCATTCTCCTGGTCATTGCGGACCGATTCCTCATCATCGGCATCGTGATGGCGGCGGCGTGTTTGATTTCCTGGGCGTTTTTTCCGGTGGCGCGTTTCATCAAGTACCTGGCCTCCAGTCCCAAACTGGACCGGGTCCGGAACCGCGCGATAGGGGTTACCGCGGGCCTGGCCGCCGTGTTGATTGTTCTCCTGTGCGTGATTCCATTCCCGTATTCATTTCGCGCGCCGGGGGTGCTGGTGGCATCGCAGCGAACCGAGATCGTCAATGAAACGGAAGGGCAGGTGACGGAATTGCTGGCCAGGCCGGGTAGTGTCGTGAAAAAAGGAACACCGCTGTTGCAATTGAAAGATCCGGAATTGGACCTGGCCTTGGCGGAAACGCGCGCTCATCTTGATGAAGTGAACGCGCGATTGCTTCAGGCGATGGACAAAGAATCAGCGGATATCGAGCCGCTTAGCAGCTTGCGGGATTCGGTGTCGGCGACGTTGGACAAGTTCACGGATGATTCACGGCATTTGATCGTGCGCGCCCCGCATGACGGGGTATGGGTAGCGCCGGGAATGAACGAGTTTGTCGGGCGCTGGCTGCCGCGCGGGACCGGTTTGGGGCTCCTGGCAAACCCCGCGTCCTTTGAATTTGACGCGACGGTGATGGAAGAAGACGCCAACGCCCTGTTTGCGAAGAAGATTTATGGGGCGAATGTGCGGCTTTACGGCGATGCCGGGACTAAACTGCCGGTAACCGCCTGGCGCGTGGTGCCGGGCGGGCAGAATATGCTGCCATCGGCGGCGTTGGGTTGGGCGGCGGGCGGTGAAGTGCCCGTGACGGCCGATGAAGATTCGCAGGGCAACAAATCCGCCGAACCGTTTTTCGAGGTGATTGGAAAGCTGAAATCGCCGGATGGGGCAGGGCTGTTGGATGGCCGGTCCGGGAAGGTCAGTTTTCGACTGGCGCCCGAGCCGTTGCTGCCCCGCTGGACACGCAGTTTGTGGCAATTGCTCCAAAAACGGTATCAGATTTGATGCGCCTTGACGCCGAAACAAATTTGGTAGGGACATCGCGATGTCCCCGCCCGTAAAGCGGGCGGAAGGAATCGTCCGTCGGAACGCTGCCGTCGCACGGGTCGCTTCGCGATCGCGCGGCACGTTGCGGATTGCGGATTGATTCCCGGATATGCTGAAAAATGACGAATGTGACAAGTGTGCAATTCCGGAAAGAAACCACGGCGATGATCAAATGAATTGCCGAA
>JASHPN010000110.1 GCA_030038175.1 Verrucomicrobiia bacterium | reverse complement strand
ATGCTGCCGGCCACGCCAAAGAAAAGATTCCGCCGCCCCGGCGCCGCGCCAAAGGGAATCGCAATCAACGCCACGACCATGCAGGTGAGCGGGGTGGCAATGCGCTCCTGCAATTCGGTCAAGAGCCTGGCTTTTTCCGCCTGCGGCAAATTCGGATGCCATTGCAAATAATGAATCACAGCGTTGAGCGGAATATTTGAATTGTGCTCGTATTTCAACCAGTTATCGATCCGAATTTCAACGCGCATTCGACTCGGCGTTTCATCAAAATCCGGCATGGCCAGCACATTGGTCACCAGGAGCGGCGCGAGGTCCCGCGAGCCTTTGGCGTGAGAATATTCCTGCACCTTATAAAAAGTCCAAACACGATTGGTATAAACGGCGTGGTCGGCGAACAGCGTTCGCATTGAACCGTCGGGCAGCGAGTAATCCACCTCCGGGCCGGGCAATTCCGGGGAACCCGCATGATAATAACCCTTCGTCCACCACATGCGGTTTTCCTGTTCATTGCCAAAGGCAAAATTGTCCACGACGTCCCGCTCGTTGTTTCCCGTATTACGGGTCAACAGTTTGGTGGCATAATCAAGGCTTTGGGGAACGGCCTTTTCATTCAGCACAAACAAGGCGCCGCTAACAAGCAACCCCACAATGAAATAGGGAACACAAATGCGCCACAAACTGATGCCCGCCGCGCGCATGGCCGTCAGTTCGTTATGGCGCGCATGTTGCGTGAGCGCCATCAGAAGCGCCAGCAGCAGTGAAACCGGCAGCACAATGACCAGGTATTCCATAGACGCCGCCGCCGCGTAGGCAATTGATTCCCCGAAATGCAGTTTCGCTTCCTGAATCTTCCCCGCGTCACCAAACTCCGTTGAAAAAATGACGAACGACTGAATGCCGATCAGGCAAAAGGCAAACGGCGTCAGCAATTCGCGGAATAAATAACGGTCAAGCAGGCGCATCTGGAAAAAGAGTAAATAAATAAAATAAATTAAAAATTAAAAAGGTAAAATATATCTCACTTCTACCGGAGCGCGGCTGTGTGCGAAGCACCAGCGGCAGCAATCTGGCAAATCTAAACAACCGGGAATCCGGCGATCGGTCCGAGATTCCCGAGCTGCGACTGGTCCCGCAGACGGGACACAGTCGCGCTCCAAAAGCATCAATTCAGGACATTGCATCCGGCTCTGGACATTTGCGCGCCGGTCCGGCAGGATATGGTTTCGTGAGTTCAGGCGTTTCGTTCAGAACAAAATCAGGCGCGAACGAACATTGGCCGGCCATCCGACCGGGATTTCGGCCGCGTTCGTGGCTTGCTTTGGCCATGCTGCTGGTCCTGCCGCCGTTGGCGCGGGCGGATTTTTCCCCGCCGGAAATCGTTGCGGCGCACAGCGTCTCGGGCCTCTTTGTGGTGACCGGGTCGCCCCAATTTTCCGATCTGGCCATGCTGCCGGCCGTGGCCACCAACCAGGAAATCGTGCGCCTGGAACCGGGCCTGCTCGCGGTTTCGGCCGAGCGCATCAAGGACTCGCTCCTGCAGAAATTAGGCGTGGACAATCACGCGCCCTGGCGCGGGACGATTTATCTGGCGTTGCACCCGGCGCGTTCATTGGATGAAAACGTGGCCGTTTTCCCGAGCCGTTTTGAAGATGCCTGGATTTATCATGTCCTTTTACCCGATGCTTTGCCGCGGGCCCGCCTGGTCCGGACATTGACGAGCGTTTTACTGTCGCAATATGCCAATCAAAACGCCGGCGAACATTGCGCCGAAGTTCCTTCCTGGCTGGTGGAGGGCCTGACCCAGGAATTAGTGGGCGGCAATTCGCAGGAAATGGTGCTTTCCGCCCCGGACCAAACCGTGAACGGCATACCGCTGGACCGGGTTGCCTTTACCGAACACGCCATGGATTCGCTGGACCGTGCGCGCGAGGTATTGCAAACCTACACCGTCCTCACGTTCACTCAAATGAGCTGGCCCACGGACTTGCAGCTCTCCGGCGAGGACGGCGGCGTCTATCGCGCCAGCGCCCAATTGTTCGTGGACGAATTGCTGGGCCTGCGCGACGGCGCGAAAAACCTGCGGACGATGCTGCAGTTATTGCCCCGCTATTATAATTGGCAAACGGCGTTTCAAGTCGCGTTCCATAACGACTTTTCCACGCCGCTCGAAGTTGAAAAATGGTGGGCGCTGCAAAGCGTCGTGTTCGACGCGCAGAGTCCGGGCCCGCAATGGACCGCCCCGGTAAGCCGGGAAAAACTCGACGATATCCTCAGCGTCGCCGTGGAATACCGGTCGGCCTCGAACAACTTGCCCGTCAGCGCGGAAGTCTCGCTCCAGCAGGTCATTCAAAATTTTGATTCCGAGTGGCAACACCGGATTTTGCAACTCAAATTACGCGACCTCGAGCTGGCCCAATTCCGGATGGCGCCTTCGTTGGCGGTGCTGGCGGCCCAATATCGCAACGCCCTGGCCGAATATCTGGGAGACCCTTCCGTTACGCGAAAGGCGGCCATCTCGAACAAGACCGTGATAGACAGAATTTCCGGCCGCGAGACCATTCGCAAATTGAACGCCCTGGACGCCCAGCGCCGGGCCATCACCCTGGCCGGGCGGGGGATGTTCTAGAAACTGCGGCCATCCGGCAGAGCCGCGCGCGTAAGCAAGCGGGTGCGTCAATCGTTCGCATGTGTCCCTAAAAAACCACCGTTTTCATCGGTGCTCTAACTAATGATTCTCCGCCCTTCATCCAGGAAGATGCCTTTAAAGTTCATCTCGAGCGCCTGCGGATTGGTGGCCTTGGACAAGGCTTCTTTTTCAGTGACGCGCCCGGCTTTCACCAGATTGAAGAGCGATTGATTGAATGAAATCATGCCGTCGTCAGATCCGGTTTCAATGGCGGCGGACAGCTTGTCCAGGCGGTTTTCTTCGAGCAGTTTTTTCACCAGCGGCGTATTTAACAGGATTTCCATTGCCGGCGTAAGGCTGTTTTCAACTGTGCCCACCATTCGCTGGCAAATGACGCCGCGCAGGGTCCCGGCGATCTGGCGGCGGATTTGTTCGCGCTCCTCCGCCTTGAAAAAATCAAGGACGCGGGTGATGGCCAGGGCCGCGGTCGTGGTGTGCAGGGTGGATAAAACCAGGTGGCCGGTGTCCGCGGCGCTCATGGCCGCGGTGAAACTGACGTCATCGCGCATTTCACCGATCATGATAATGTCCGGGTCCTGCCGCAACACGTGCTTGAGCGCGTGATGATACGTCAGGGTATCCAGGCCGATTTCGCGCTGTTCAATCACCGATTGATTGTCCTCGAAGGCATACTCCACCGGGTCTTCGAGGGTCACGATGTGCTTTTTAAAATTGCTGTTGAGGTGCTCGATCATGGCCGCGAGCGTCGTGGATTTGCCGGAGCCGGTCGAGCCGGCCACCAGCACGATGCCGCGGGGCGACTCGGCAACTTTTTTAATCTGGGGCAGCAGCCCCAATTGCTCGAAGCTCGGAACCGTCGTCTTGACGTAACGCATGGCCAGGCACCATTGGTTGCGCTGCTGGAAAAGATTCGTGCGAAACCGCCCGATCTCGGGGACAAAATACGAAAAATCTATTTCGCGCTCCTCGTCCAGCCGCTTTTTCAAGTGCGCGGGCGCAATCGTGTCCACGACTTTTTTCATCCAATCGGGAGTTGGAAAAGGCGCGTCCACGGCAATCAGCTCGCGGTTGATGCGAAAAATGACGGGCGTGCCGATTTTGAGATGAACGTCGGACGCGCCGCCATCCACGGCGGTTTTCAGGATCTTGTGAAACAATTCCATAGAACGGGAACAATAACAGAAGGAGAAGTTAAATTGAAAATGAAAAAGGGAGGTAATTTGGGCTGCGTGATGCGTGTTCCGTGTTGCGTCAAGTATTTCAGGGACGGGCATTGTAGAACCGACGTTATATTACATCGTCAATTCATACCCGCAATCTCGCCGCCATTTTGCGGAGCATCGCGGAAGATTTGCGGGTTAAACCGCGCGTAGAAGTGGCAGCGGCCTGGCCCGTCGCGCACAAACGCAAAGACATGTTCGCGGCCGCAACACGGTCGTAAAGGCACTTGCGTCCGATCACTATTCTTTCCCGGTCATTCTCGTCATTGATACGTGCCTTTGAACTTCTCCATAGAATTTATTGGGTGCCAGCAGGCGGTGGAAGCGAATGCCGGAGTTCAAAGACGCGAAAATCATTATCGGCTCTGGCTTGAACTTCTGCGTGACCGTCGGCAAAGGCATAGACTTTCGCCCACTTGCCATCGGCTATGTGCCACGGTTGCGCGCCCTGGATAATAATTATGTCCGCAGGTTTGTGGATCCGTTTGACCGACCCCTGATAAACGATTTGAAAATCACCGATTGCGCTGACCGGATATCTGTTGGTATAGGCGTCAATTTGGTCAAGGTTGGTGGGAAATTGTCCCCGATTGTGTTCGGCATACAGGATGTTGCAGATGGCCAGATTTTTCGCGTCTGCCATTTTGGCTTTGGCGAGCTGGTCTGGTTGCCGGCCTGCCGGAAGCGTCCGGTGATCCTGAATTTTCGTAACGGTCAAGGCCGCCACCCCGGCTACGAGCAAAATTCCCACAGCGGTGGCGACGACGGTTTGTGTTTTTGTCCATGCCATAATTTTCAATGCTCCTTTCACAAGGGTTAAGGTTGAAGTGGAAGCCGCCGCGCCTTTGGCCAGGGCAGCGGCGGAGACGGCTTTGGCCAGGCCGGCGGGCGCGGCGTGGACGGAATTGGCCGAGACGGCCCCGGCGATGATGGCGGTCGTGGACGAAATGCCGCGCTTCAGGAAATAGCTCCGTAATTTTTCCAATGCGCGGATCACCCGCATTTGCGCCGCCGGCTCCCTGATCTTCAGGGCGGCGGCCACTTCGCCCAGGCTCCGCTCCTTGAAAAAGCGCAGCACGATGGCCTCGCGTTCCTTGCGGGCCAGCCGCATCATCGCTTCATCCAGCAGGGGAGAAAGCTCCTGCCAGGCGGGATCGGAATCAGATTGCCGGAGAGTGGATTGCATATAGGCCTCCTGTTCGCGGAATTGACGGCGGCGTTCACCCCGCAAAAAGCTTAACGCCGTGAACCGCGTGGTTTCAAACAGCCAGGCTTCGAGAATCAAACCTTCACGCAGGCGACCGGCTTTGCGTGCAAGGATAATGAATACGGCTTGCGCGATTTCCTCAGCCTGGGTGGCAATCCCCACGTGGCGCAGCGCCGCGGAATAGACGAGGTTGACGTGACGGCGCACCAATTCGGCAAAGGCCGCTTCCGAGTTTTGCCGGGCATAGTCCAGCAGCAACTGCATGTCGCTGACATCACTCATTTACGGGATTATTACCGCCGCGACGGAAAAGCTAACAACTATTTTTGATTTTCTCCAGACCGAGGCAAGGCCCGCCTGCCGACGGCTCAGGGCAGACGCATCTAAATTTCGCCAATTTAGACGCGTCTGCCCTGGCCGGCGGCCTCAGTTTCTCAGTGCCCGTGATCATGGCTGTCCCCGCCGCCACTTGGCGCGGCGTGCGCCGGCGCGGCTGGCGCCGGAGAGTGAGATTGCGATGGCGTTCCAGTTTGGCGCGGCGGCGCATGCGATCCGCCGGGATTTTGGATTGGCCGCGAACCCTGGGTGGGTGGATGAAAGTCTCGATGATTGGCCGGCTGATCTACCTTGCGCTCCGAGCGTTCATGCGAGGCTAAACGCGGGGACATATACGCCTCGGGAGCATAACCGGGCGCCGAGGCCCCGGCCCAACCTGCCCAATAGCTCTGGGCCGGACCGCTGCCTGCGGGCGCGTTGGCGTCCTGTGGACCCGCGGTGGTTACCGTCGGCACCGGCGGACCGTTTTGAGCGGCGGAATCCATATAAATGACATTATTGTTCTGATTGTTGGCGGGCGTATAGCTTAATGGATTTTCATTCACTATAATGATTGGACGCTGATGGGCCACGGGTTGTTCCTGAGAGGGGACCGGCCGGATACCCTGGCTCAAATCAGACGGCCCATTGCCGTTGAGATACGGACGGTCAATCGCGACCGTTCGGCCATCCGGCAGGATTTGCTCCCCGGTCGCGCCCGGAACGGGCACCGATTTTGCCGGCCGAATCGTGTAAGAGCGCATGGCACCGCCGGTGTATTTCGCCACCTGAAATACCGGGATGCCGTCGTTAACGATGGTGCGGTCGTTGGAATTAATGTCGCTGAGGACTTTGGATCGCGCGAAGACTTGGGCAGCCTGCGCCGCCCCCAGGCGAATGTGTTCGAGGTTCGCGTTAAACAGACCGGACATGGGCACAAAGTTAAAAAGGCCAGCGCCGATGCCGAAATTGCAATCCGACGCAACCGCGGCGCCGTTATACTCAAGCCCAATTTGCTGGCTATAGTCGCTATGCGGCGGCAAGGGCGCCCAACCGGAGTAACCATTTCCATATCGCCAGAAAACCCATGATGGCGCCCACGCAGTATCGGGCCACCAAAGCCAGCCCGTGTGCGCGTCGTGGAACCATCGCCCATAATGGAACGCGCACCAGCCCCACGTGTAGCCGGACAACCAATACCAGCCGCAATCCGTATAAATCCACTGGCCCAATGTGCCATACGGCATCCAATTGGCATCGTACTGAACCGCGCACGGCTGCCAACAAAGTCCATAACCGGGCAAGTTGGTCCAGGTCCCGTACGGCGCGAGCGCGCCGTAAAAATAATCTTCAGTGATTTCTTGCGGTTCCCGGGCCTGGGCGGCGGGCGTCGGCTGCGTTCCCGAAACGACAGGCCTCACGCCCAACTTCTGATCGTGCCGGCTTAGCGCGGTTACAATTTCAGATGGCGTTCCCAAATCATTCAAATAAACCAGGCCGGCGGCGCTGATGTTAAGAGGAATGCCGGAATTATTAATCCGGGCGAGAACCATATTTACAGAGGCGCCGGATTGCAACAATTGAATGATCTGCCCAAGCGGGCTGTCGGGAACGAGGTTCGCCGGCAGCGTCATCGGCGCTACCGCGTTGTCGGGAACCGCCGGTACCGGGGGTGGCGGATGGCTCTGGGCATTTCCGCCTTGCGGCGCCACGAGCGCCAGGGCCAAAACCACCGCGCCAAAAACAATCTTAATCCGCTGTTTCATGGACTACATGATGATAACCATGATTAGATTGCGTGCCAAACGTTACGATGAAACAAACCGGATGTTTCATTCCATCACCAATACGGGAAAAATGCTTTATTCTTGCCGAAAACCCGGGCGACTTTGACGAAACCTGAAGCGATGAATCCGGGTCCACTGGGGCGATCAATCCAAGTGAAAGATGCCGCGTTGCAACGCGATGGTCGTTGCCTGCGTGCGGTCGCTCGCATTTAATTTTGTCAGGATATGACCGACGTGAAGCTTGACGGTGACTTCCGCCAGGGCGAGCGTCCCGCCAATTTCCTTGTTGCTTCGGCCTCGGGCGATGAGTTTGAGAATTTCGATTTCCCGCGTGGTCAGTTCGGCGCGGGTGGTGCGCTCGGCCAGGCGGGCGCCAATGGCTGGTGAGATATAGCGTTCACCCGAACGAACCGCGCGGATCGCATGAATTAGCTCCTCGCGCACCGCGGTTTTAAGAATATAGTTCCGTGCTCCGGCTTGAAAGGACCGGTAGATGTCTTCTTCAGCATCGTGCGTGGAAAGCATAATGATCGCGGCATCGGGGAATTCCTTGCAGATGATTTTGGTGGTTTCAACCCCATCCATGCCCGGCAATTTCAAATCCATCAGGACAATGTCGGGCCGGGTCTTCCGAAATTGTTCGATGGCTTGCTGGCCAGTGGAAGCTTCCGTTTCGATGACCATGTCCGGCTCAATGTTGATCGAGCCGACCAGACCCATGCGGACAACAAAATGGTCGTCCACCACCATGATGCGTATTTTATTCTTCATGCAGACAAGATCCTTGCGAGGGCCGCTCCGAGACATTGTTCGCCGCTGCCTCGCTGACCAGGAAGGTGATTTCCGTGCCCTTCCCCGGACTGCTGGCCAGGGAAAACTCGGCGCCAATTTTCTCAGCGCGTTCGCGCATATCCAGCAAGCCAAAGTGGCCGCCGCAAGACTGGCCGACCGCCTGATAATCAAACCCGATTCCGTTATCGCAAATGCGGAGCCGGATGCGGGATGGCTCGTAACTCAAGGCGACAATGATTTTAGTCGCGCCGGAATGCTTGAGCGCATTGGCCAACGCCTCCTGGGTGGCGCGCAGGAGATTATGTTCAATCACCGCGGGAAGCTTGCGCGTTGTGCCGGAAGATTGGACCAGGATGGTCCGGTCCGCCGCAGTCCCAAAAGACGATGCAATTTCATTCAAGGCGGCGGCGAGGTCGCGATTTTCCAGCAAATGTGAACGCAGGTCCCATACTGAACGGCGGGCCTCCGAAAGGCTGCGGCGCGACATATTGCGCGCGAGGTCGAGCAACTGGCGCACGGCAGACGGCGCGCCGTTCAACTGCGCTTCCACGGCGTCCAGTTGGATCGTGATGGCGGCAAGTTCCTGTTCGAGGGTATCATGGAATTCCCGCGCGATGCGATCACGCTCTTCGAGCACGCCCGCGCGTTTGATCTTTTCCTCGATGATTTTGGTTTGTTGCCGGACGCGGCGGCCGAGCACAACCACCCAGACCAGGCCCGCCAGAAGAGTCACGGCCATGATGCCAATGGTCCACAGCAGGCGGGGCAAGGTCCACCATGAGGGCCGTTGGATGACAGCGACATCAGCGTATGACCTTAAGAAAATCTGAACCGAATCCGGCGGCGAGTTAGGGACTTTTGAAATGGAGGTTTCCCGCGATTGAGCTTCGCCCGGCACCCATCTTTCGGGTGACTGGGCAGAAAAGACCCCCGTGAGAGCCACTTTGCTTCCCAGCTTGAGGGATTTGAAACGGTCGTCCGCTTTGAAGCTTTCAAACGTCGCGGTAAAAATCGAGTTGGACGATTCCAAAACCAGGGTTTGCCTCCCAGGGCTTTCGACAAAGTTCATTAAGCTGCCTTTCAATTGGACGAGCACTCCCTCAAAATCTTCCGGGCCCTCCAGCAGGGTTTCCAGGTCCGAGGGAACCGGCGGTAAAAGCTGCCCATGACCCAGAAAATGGACGGTGGCATCTTCTAAAACAGGCACATATTGCCCAAGCGCCGAGTAACCCGAAACGATGACACGGTCGCCGGGCACGAGCCATGGGGATTGGAGCAATTGCACTTCCAGTCCGTATCCTGCGTTCTGAATGAAAAGCATGCCGTCGGGCTTTTGCAAGGTCACAACGCCGCTGACCTTTACCAGGTTTCCATAAAAGCCCGCCGAATTGAATTGGGCCAGACTGGCAATGGATACTTCTTTGGGCTGGGGGGGCGAGGGTTGCTCGATCTTAATGTCCTCTTTCCCCGATACGGCGACCCAGGGAACGCGCAACTGACGTTTCATATTATACCTGGAATAACATACGCCGCGCAGGCGGACGGTGGTATTGATCAATTTCGCGGTGTCAGATTTGCTTAGATTTTCCACGTAGGCCATGAGCCGTTGCCCATTGGCGGCCAGATTCAAATACTGGCGTCCGTCGAGAACCGTTGTTGAACGAACGACGCCGACGACTTCCACCCATTGGCTGTCATATAGACCGGTAAATAATTGGTCAATGGTAACACGCTGCGGAAGCGGCAGCGAGGTCTCGCCCAAAATACGAATGGCCGCAGCTTTAACGATCGGGGCATAATCTCCCTGGTCAGAGACGCCTTCCACTTCGATTTCCTGACCTCTGGCGATATCGGGATTCATCTTTCGCGGCACGAGGACAAATATTCCGGCGGAGCGATCCTGGACAAAGAGATTGAGCAACGGCGCATCAAAAAAAGTCACCACTCCGTGAATACGGACGGGGAGGTTTTTCCCGGCCGTTTCCGGATCCAGTTCGCGAACTTGCGCGGCATTGGTGAAGCATATGAGGGGTTGGTTCGGGCCGGCGAATAGAGGTCCGGCAGCCAACAATGCCGGGAGCAGACATAAAAGGCGAAATGACCGCAAGCTTCCGGCTATTCGATGACCGGCGCGTGATGGGAGGAAGGCATGCGGCATTTCAAAGTTGAGCCACGACATTAGGGCAAAAGTCCATTTCGAGCCATCATTATTAAAGCGTTGCGCAGCGGAGAAAACAACTATACGAAAGTATATCTTTAAACCAAACCAATGACTTCGTGACTGGAATAGGGGCAAGGTCATATATTCTGCAACGAATCCTTTATTATGCGCACGATTACGAGCAATGCTGCCGGATAATGGCATTGATCATCTCGTGAAATCGCATTAAACCCAGAAAACAATGAAAACCAGGTTCCTTAGTGCGTTTCTAACAGCGCCGATTCTTCTATTCGCGGCCTTGATGACAGGCCGGGCGCAGTCGTCGGCGTACTTTAATGCCATCACCAATCTTAATCCCGTCGGCTATTGGCCAATGCATGAAATGGAGCCGGCAGTGCAAGGGGACATTGAAACCAATTACGGCAGTTTGGGGCCTTTGGGCGCTGGTTTTTATCCTGACTGGGTGAAGAGCGGCAGTTGGATCCAACGCCAGTTTCCCGGCGCGTTGGCCGGTGACAGCGATGCCGCAACTTATTTCCTCCCCGCCGGCTACAGCATTTCGACGCCGACCTATACCAACAGCCTGTACGTTCCTCACACGTCACCTCTTTCCACATTGAATCCGCCGTTCTCAGTCGAATGCTGGTACTATCCCACCAACAATAGCCAGGGCGACATTTGGAGCCAAAATGGCTTTGAAGGCCTGAATGCAGGCGGCACGTCCGGCGGCGCCGGCAAGGTTTGCGGCATTCGGCTTGATTGGGGCAATAGTGGCGCTGGTTTTGAGATATTTTCGTACTGCAACAGTTCCACCCTATATACGCTTGGCCAAACTTTCACTACGTCTCTGGGCCAATGGTATCATCTGGTTGTGACTTGTGATACCAGTACAAATATTATTCTATATGTGGACGGCGTCTCGAAGATCAGCGTATCCGCGATAGGGAAATATTCGCCGGATTACTGGATGCCGTTCGTAGTGGCCAATGGCAGGGGGAACACACGCCCGGGCGCAGGAATCGTGGACGAAGTGGCCGTTTACACTAATGTACTGTCGGCATCAGCCGTCGCCAATCATTACGACATCGGCATCAATGCCGCGCCTCCGGTGAGTTACTTCAATACCGTGATGAGTTCCAATCCGGTCATCTACCTGCGCATGGACGCGCCGGCTTACGTTGCGCCAAGCCCGGCGACGTGGCCGGTGCTGACAAACGACGGGAGCGTGGCCGTCAATGGGTTTTATAATCCCGACACGATGCCGGGAATTGTGCCCGGCCCGGCCAATCCCGTCGGCACGCCGTTTACCGGGTTATCAGGCGCCACCGTGGCGCAATTGAGCGGGGTGAGCAGCTTTGCCGATGCCGGATACGCGGCGGTGTATAATCCGGTGGGACCGATTTCCTACAGCGTGAGCGCGATGTTCCGGGGCGATCCCTGTGACGGACGAGTGCAAACGATTGTGGGTCACTCGGACAATTCGTGGCGAATCCTGATGAACGCGACCGGCACGCTTCAATGCCAATTAGGAACGAATACCAGCAGCCAGGTCAACTCCGTGGGCGTCTATAACGACGGCGATTGGCACCAGGTGGTGGATGTCTATACGACGAACTCCAATCCGACGCTGCCCGGGACCAACGCTCTTTATGTGGACGGGGTGCTGGACTCAATGACCAACGGAGTGACTCCAAACGGCATCCTACCTGGCACAAATACGGACGTGACCATCGGAGCGGCGCTGGATTACACCAACAACCCCAATGGCGTGGGGCGGCAGTTCGCGGGACAGATATGTGAAGTGGCGCTGTTCACGAATTCTTTGACGGTTGGCCAAATCCAGACATTATACTACACCACCGAACAAGGGCCGCCGTTCATCAAAACGCAACCTTCGTCCGCCACGGTCAACGGCGGGCCCGGCAGCGCGATTAACTTCAGCGTCTCGGCGGGCGGCCTTTCCCCGGCTTACCAGTGGTACTTTAATACCAGTTCCAATTACAGCGGAGCAACCGCATTGGCCAACAACGGGACCTACGCGAATACAACAACCACTCAATTAACGGTAACGAATCTTTCAGGCGCCAATAGCGGTTATTACTTTGTGATCGTCACCAACAGTTTTGGTTCCGTGACCAGCTTAATGGCAAGCCTGACGATCAACACCGCTCCGATCATCATCAGCCAGTTCCCGGTTCCGTACACGAACCCATTCACGCTGTATGCCGGAGCCAACCCGGCTTTTTCGATCTCGGTCAGTGGGGCGCAACCGATTCATTATAATTGGTTCACCAACGGTGTGAGGGATGCCGCAGCGAGCAGCTCCAATATGGTATGGGCGAACGTTGCGATTGGCTCCATTACAAATTTCTGTGTGGTGACCAATTCTTTAGGCTCAATAACGAGCGCTGTCTGGGTGGCTGCGGTCGTAGCGGATCCCGCAGCGCCTTATCCGCAGGCCGTCCTGGCCCTGAATCCGATTGGCTATTGGCGCCTAAACGATACCAACCTGGACGGAGTGGATAATGGCGGGCCTGGCGGCTCCGGCAACAATGGGAATGGCGATGATGGCTGGGTCGTAAACGATTACGCCTCCGGCAACGACGGGCTTTACACAAATGTCAGCCTCGGCAATCCCGGCTATAATCCGACCACCGATCCTTTGGAAACTTCGGCCGAATTTGGCGAAACGGGCATTTCCTTTGCCGACAGTCTGGCCGGATGGATCAATGGCGTGGATTTTGCCGCGCCGAACGGGTCCAATGGCGAGTTCACGGTTGAGGCATGGGCGGATAACATCAGCAGCGCGCCGGTGGGAGGCGCGGCCGCGGCCTCCGAAGGCACATATGGAGTGAGCGATCAATTCGCCCTTGGCATTGATACGTCGGCGGCGGCGAATTACCGTTTTTATGTTCGGAGCGCCGCTGGCACGGTTTATACCGCCGATTCATCATTTAGCTCGGCCTCAACCGGTCTGGGCAATTGGGTCCATTTGGCGGGCGTCTGTGATGAAGCCAACGGAATCGTATCGTTGTACATTAATGGACAATTGGCGGCATCAACTTCCATCCCAACTAACTCCGGCGTTTATGAACCGGACAGCCCCATGACGATCGGATGTGAAGCTCCGTTTAGCACCTACCAGTTTTACGGTTACATCAACGATGTGTCCGCGTTCAACTACGCCTTAAGCGCGAACCAGATAGGAACCGAGTATGTCTCGGCAGGTGTTCCGCCCACGGTTTCACCGGCGCCTCCGGCGAATGTGGATGCAAATGGCGGCGGCGCTTTGGTGATTCCGGCGATTGTGTCGGGAACACCGGTGATGGGCTATTCGTGGTATGACGAGCATGGGGGAACGAACGTGGCTGCGGGAACGACGAATGGAGGATCGCTCAATGCGACTTTGACAGTCAACAATGTTCCCGCAAATTGGAATGGAGACACGCTCGAATTAACGGTAACCAATGCCTATGGGCAGAATACCTACCCTGTTTCGCTCACGGTCTATCAGAATCCGGCCATCGTCACACTCCAATTGCCCTCGCCGGTGACGGTCGTACAGGGGAACTCTTACGTTTATTCGGTCGGCGCCGATGGCGTGCCGCCCCTATATTATCAATGGTTCAATGGCACGATGCCCATTTCCAATGCGACGAACGCGAGTTATACGGTGACTGCCGGCGCTCCGGGCGGCACCACGTATTCGGTGGTGGTGTCCAACCTGTTTGGCGTGGTCACCAGCACCGTTTCCGCATTTACGAGTATTAGCGCGAATCCGCCCAGCTTGACCAGTGGATATGAGACGAACTTGTTGTTGCTCAATCCGGCGGGTTACTGGCCGATGCACGAGGTGGAATCGCCGGCCCACGGGGACATCGAGGCCAATTACGGCAGTTTAGGGCTTTTAGGGACCGGCTATTACCCGGATTGGCTTGGGGCGCCGGGCATTCAGCGTGACGCTCCCGGGGCCCTGGTCGGCGAAAGTGATGCGGCAGTGTATTTTAATTTTCCCAGCAGCGATGCCGGTTTTCAAACCAACGCCATGTATGTTCCTCACACGTCGCCAGTGTCCACGTTGAATCCGCCGTTCTCGGTCGAGTGCTGGTTCTATCCGACCAATAACAATCAGGGCGACATCTGGAGTCAAAGCGGCTTTGAAGGCCTGAATGCCGGCGCGACCGGCGGCGGCGCCGGCAACGTTTGCGGCATCCGGCTTGATTGGAACACCAGCAGCGATGGTTTTGAAATATTTTCGTATTGCAACAGTAACACCCTGAATACGCTCGGCCAGACCGGCACTACGCCACTGGGCCAATGGTACCATTTGGTTGTAAACTGTGATGCCAGCACGAATATAACTCTCTATGTCAACAGTGTCTCGGAATACAGCGTGGCTGCGGCCGGGGAATATTCTCCGGATTACTGGATGCCGTTTGAGGTGGGTAATGGCAGGGGAAATTCGCGCGCGGTCGCCGGCATCGTGGACGAAGTGGCCGTCTATACAAACGTGCTCTCGACCGGTGAAATTGGCGCCGACTATGCCGCCGGCACAAACGGCAGTCCCGGGCAGTATTTCCAGGATGTCATGAATGACAATCCGGTGATCTATCTGCGAATGGATTCGCCGACCTATGTTGTGCCGTCAACGAATTTCTGGCCGGTGCTGTTCAATTATGGCAGTACGGCAGGCAATGGACTCTACACCCCAGGGACGATGCCGGGTATTGTGCCGGGACCTTCCACCAATGCGAATGGCATTCCCTTTAGCGGCTTGCCCTCTGCCGGCGTGGCCCAACTGAGCGGAGTGAGCAGTTTCGCGGATGCCGGTTATGCGAACGCCTACAACCCAACTGGTGCAACTTCCTTCAGCGTGAGTGCCATGTTCCGCGGCAATCCGTGCGATGGACGGCTTCAGACGATTGCAGGCCACTCCGACAATTCCTGGCGCATGATGATGAATACCAATGGCACGCTCCAATGCCAACTGGGAACCAACGCGAGCAGTGTCGTCAACTCCGTGGGCGTCTATAACGACGGCAACTGGCATCAGGCAGTCGAAGTCTATACGCCCAATCCGAACCCGGCATTGGCGGGAACCCACGCTCTTTTCGTGGATGGCGCGCTCAGCGCGATGACCAACGGTGTGAGTCCAAACGGCATTCTTCCGGGGACGAATGTTGACGTGCTGATTGGCAGCGATCCGGAATATACCAACAATCCGGCCGGTTTGGGGCGGCAATTTGCCGGACAGATCTGCGAGGTGGCGTTTTTCACCAATGCGCTGACCGCCGGCCAGATTGCAGCGCTGTATCTGGCCACGGAGACCAATAGAATTCCCGCCTACTTTGCCCCGGCGCCTCCAGCCATTGCATCCGCCGCTCCCGGCGGAACGCTGTCGGTGACGGCGGGCGTGGCCGGTACGGCTGGATTGGGTTATCAATGGCAAATTATTACGAATAGCGTCGCCAGCGTGTTGGCGACAGGTTCGGGCAGCGGCGTGCCGCTCAATGCAACCCTGGCAGTCGGCAGCGTTCCCGTCGCATGGAATGGCGGCCAATTGGAATTGACCGTTACCAATGCTTATGGGACAAACACTGCCTTCGTCGTGCTTTCCCTCGTGAGCGCCAATCCAACCAACATCGTGTTTGCGGTGACGGACAATCAACTGACCTTGAGTTGGCCCGCCGACCACATCGGTTGGCTATTGCAGGCCCAGACCAATCGTTTAAGCGTCGGTATCAGCACCAATTGGGTGAATGTCAATGGCTCGACGACGAACAATCAAGTTGTTGTCCCAATCAATCTGACCAATGGCAGTGTGTTCTACCGGTTGGTTTATCCGTAAGCGGTGATTTATAAAATAAATGCGTTTTGTATCATGGTGTGGTTGCAGGTTTCCGGCGCCATTGCCCAGCCGTCGGTATATTCAGGAGCTTTTGAGGTTGGGGAAGACACCTCCTCTCCAACCAATTGGGTCGCCCTGGGAGCCTTTGAGACAAACGCGGGAAAGCCGGTCTCGATCGTCAATTTTTACAATTCATGGTCAAATTACGGGCCGAACACCAACGGCACGGCCGTCTTTCAAACGAACGCAATGAACAATTTCCGGAGCCATGGTTGTATTCCGATGTTCACCTGGCAGCCGGAGAACAGCGCGGATCCGGCGACAAATCAAATTTTCAATCTGACGAACATTATCAATGGCTATTTCGACGGCTACATTGTGAATTGGGCGCTATCGGCGAAAGCGTGGGGCCATCCGTTTTTTCTCCGCTTTGCCCATGAAATGAACGGCAATTGGTATCCGTGGAGCGAAAGCATCAATGGCAACGCCTCCGGCGAATACGCAAGGATGTGGCGGCATGTGCATGATCTTTTCACGCTGGCAGGCGCCACCAATGTCACATGGGTCTGGTGTGTCAACGTTGTTGAGCCGGGCTATACGCCGATTGCCGAGCTTTATCCCGGCGACAATTATGTGGACTGGATCGCGTTGGACGGCTACAACTGGCCGCCGGGATGGCAGGATTTTTCAAATTTAGCGGCGCAGACAATAACGGAATTGACAAACATCGCGCCGGGCAAGCCCATCATGGTGGGGGAAACCGGCTGCTATGAGACAAACAAGTACAGCAAAGGCCAGTGGTTTCTGAACGCGTTGACAAATTACCTGCCGGCAACGCCGAGAATCAAAGCCTGGGTCTATTTCGACAGCACCAATAGTTACGACTGGCTGATTACCAGCTCGCCAAACGCGCTGACCAACTATCAGAACGCGATCGCGCTGTCGTTTTACGCCAGCAACCAATACGGCGCCATTACCAGCAGCCCAATCCAGCCGTTGCTCTCTGCGATGACGACCACTCCGCCGTTTGTTTCCATTGTTTGCCCGGCAATGGATTGTGTCACAACGAATACCGTCGTCACCTTTGGCGCGTCGGCCTCGTCCGCCTCGGGCATTTCGAACGTCGTATTCGCCGTCAATGGCGCGCCGCAGGCGACAAATAATTTCGCGCCGTATCAATATTTTTGGCCGGCGCCGGCGAGTTTGGGATTGACCAACACCGTCACTGCCACGGCTTATGACAACGCGGGAAATTCAGCGGCCAGCACCATTCAGGTTGTCACGACCAGCGCCGTGAGTATCACGGGCATCCAGGTCAGCAGCAATCGGGCGCTGGTTTCATGGCCGGCGGCGGCGGCAAACTACGGCTACGCATTACAGGAAAGCACGAATTTAACGGCGCCCGACTGGATGACGGTTACGAACGCGCCTGGTGTGGTTAATGGGCAATACCAGGTGAGTTTGCCGGCTGGTTATGGCAACGCGTTTTACCGGCTCGCCGGCCATTGACTCTACTTCTGCACTGTCGTCATGCTTTGCAGGTTTTGGCAATCCGGTTCCAGGTCTTCGTCCATCCAAACCGACGGCGAATCTTTCCATCGGATGGCCTGTACGTGCCCGTCGGTAAAACTCAATTGATACACCGTGCCGTGCCGCGTGGCGGGCAGGTCGGAGACGTCATTGGGCGCGCTCATGTCCACGACAAACATCGCATCGTTGATGGTAGTGGAATCTTCGTCAATCAAGTCGAACATTTGGGAAGGCTGGCGGATTTGGTTTTCTTTGCGGAAAAAAGTATAAGTCAGCGTGCTGTCCTGGTCCGGGGTGGTATAATCCGTCTCGCCCGTCGGATCGCCGTAGCTTCGCCCGGCCATCCAGGAATTCATGGAATAACTGCGCAGGACCGGCCAGCCGCCCAACCGGGTATTGTCGGATGGGCAATGATAAATGCCCGGTTGCTTCGTGTATTGCCAGATCGCTCCCTGTTCCAGCGAATAAAGGTTGGTGCAGTTGTATTGCGGGTCCGGGCCATAATCGTACCCGCCGGGTTCAGTCAAAGAAGCCCAGCCCGGGCACCAGGAATAAGGATTGACGGGATAATTGCCCCAGCCGATTGGCCAGCACGAAACCAATTCGCCGTTATTGTCGTCCGCGTAAAGTTTACAGGCTGCCGTCAACTGCTTCAGGTTATTGAGGCACGACACTGCCTGTCCTTTCTTTTGGGCACTGGACAACACTGGAAACAAAATCGCCGCCAGGATGGCGATGACGGCGATGACGACGAGCAATTCAACCAGGGTGAACGCTTCGCGTTTTGTTGAGGCGGAGGCCATAGCTGAGCGCAATGATATGTAATCCAATAATTAGTGTCCACAGAGAGGCTAAAGGTGACAATTATTTTGGTGCTTGGGCGCTGTTTTCTGAATAGTTTGCCTCCGTCAACGTCGTCCACGCGTGTCCCGGAAAAGACTATGAACAAAATGATGCTCGCCCAATTGGCGTCCTTCGTCTTCGTGATGCTGACACTGACGGCCACCCGGGCGGATACGAACGTCGCATTCTCAGTGGCAAGGAATCACCCGGCCTTGAGCCGGCCGGCCATCCGCTTCATCACCCGGAGCGGAAACAAGTTGTACCGAGGAACCAACGTCTTCCGTTTTGCCGGCGCAGATATCTTCTGGCTGGGGCTGGCCCCCCACGCCGTTTATCCGTCTCAATTTCGCATTGTGGATGTGCTGCTGACCGCCCGGGAAATGGGCGCCACGGTCGTCCGTTCACACACCCTGGGAATTTCCGTCGGCAATGCCAACAGCATCGAACCGGCGCTGAATGAATTCAATGACCGTGCGTTCCAGTCCATTGATTATTCCATTGCTGTCGCCCGCGCCAACGGCATCTATCTGATCATCCCATTGGTTGATAATTGGCATTATTTCCACGGCGGAAAGCACACGTTCACCGAGTGGAGGAACCTGACGAATGAGGATTTGTTCTATTCAAACCCGGACGTCATTAACGATTTCAAGAACTACCTCGCGCATATTTTGAACCACACCAATCAATATACCGGTGTGCCGTTAAAAGATGAACCGGCCATCCTGGCGTGGGAGACCGGCAACGAATTGAACAATGCCACGTCGGCCTGGGACGATCACTGGACTGAAATGATTGCGGCGTACATTAAAAGGATTGATCCCCGCCATTTGGTGGCCGACGGTCACACCTCCGGAGGCAATGCCAATGGGATGCTTTCGCCGAGCCAACTGTCGCTGCCAGATGTGGACCTTTATACGAGTCACTTCTATCCGCCGGTCATTAAGAAACTGCAGGCCAATGCCGCGTTGGCCGGCCGGTACCACAAGGTTTTTTATGTCGGGGAATATGACTGGTCAGATCAGGACGCAGCCTGGCCCCAGGCGACGATCGCCCGGGATGGAAACGTCCACGAAGCGGGCAACTATTCGGCGCGAGTGGAGATCACCCGGAAGAACAGCCATAACAGTTGGTACGTTCAATTATTGTCAGGCCCGTTCACGCTCAACGCAAACAGCACTTATCCAGTGGGTTTCTGGGCGAGAAGTTCCTCGAACAACCTGCTTCAGGTTGCGGTGTCACAAGCCGTGTTTCCCTACACTGCGCTGGGCAAAGCCAATTATCGTTTGAACGCGGCCTGGCGGCATTATTCCCTGACGCTCCCGGCCCGGCGGAGTATGACCGCATTCCTGTCGTTTAATTATGTGGCGAAGGCCGGCGCAATTTGGGTGGACAATGTATCGGTCGCGAATGGCCTGAGCAACCTGGTAAGCAATCCTTCCTTTGAAAACACCAGCGGCAGTTGGTTATCGCCATGGCGTTTTAAGATCAACATCACGGGAGATGCGTTCACGAATTTTATCCCGGCAATCGAGAAAACCAACAGCGGGTTCGTGAGCGGGGACTTGTTCTGGCAGTTGTGGGGCCATGACGAAAACCACGGGTATGATCATGGCGACCGCTACACCCTGCATTACCCGGGAGACACCGCGGATGTACTATGGCGGGCACAAATGTTGCGGACGCACGCTTACACTATGGCCGGAATTCCGCCGCCGGCACACATGGTCCCGCTTGCGCCTCAATTAAACGCCATTAGACCTGT
>JASHPN010000109.1 GCA_030038175.1 Verrucomicrobiia bacterium | reverse complement strand
ATCATAAAAATCTCCCGGATCGATCCCGGCGTCATTACCCGGGACGACAATCCCTATGAATTTTGGTTGTCCGAAATTTTCTTCACGTATTTTTCTTTGTTTCTCCTGACTCTGGCCGGGCGCAGCTTTTGGAAGGTATTCAAACGGCGGAAGAGATAATTCGTGGCCTGGGAGGTCATCAGTTCCCGCCGGTCCGGCATTGCCGGGAACATGACAATTTTGGAATGACCGGGTTCAAAGTTGCCCTGTTCAATTTTACCCGCCTGTGGCAGAGTTCCTGTGACTAATGAGAGCCGCCTTGGAGAACCGAAAGATACGTTCATGGGTCGAAGAAATGTCGGCGCTGTGCCGGCCCGGGGAGATTCATTGGTGCGACGGATCAGAAGACGAAAATCAGGCGCTCTGTGATTTGATGGTTCGGAATGGCACTTTCATCAAACTGAACGAAAAGCTCCGTCCAAATTCGTTCCTCGCGCGTTCTCATCCCAGTGATGTCGCCCGGTTGGAAGACCGCACCTTTATCTGCGCCAAAACGAAAGACGAAGCCGGCCCGACCAACAACTGGGTCGAACCGGGCGCGATGAAAAAGGTCCTTCTGGAAAAATTCAAAGGGTGCATGCGCGGCCGCACTTTATACGTGATTCCCTTTGCCATGGGCCCGCTCGACTCGCCGATTTGCAAAGTCGGCGTTGAACTGACCGATTCGCCCTACGTCGTCGCGAGTATGCGAATCATGACGCGCATGGGCCAAGGCGTTCTGGATAAACTGGGCGCCGACGGCGATTTTATACCCTGTCTGCATTCGGTGGGCGCGCCGCTCGCCGCCGGACAGAAAGACGTGCCCTGGCCGTGCGAACCGGACCCTCAGAACAAATATATCGTCCACTTTCCGGATGAGCTTTCCGTCTGGTCTTACGGCTCGGGCTACGGTGGCAATGCCCTGCTGGGAAAAAAATGCGTCGCTCTTCGTCTCGCTTCCGTCGTCGCCCGGCGGGAAGGGTGGATGGCGGAACATATGTTGATTTTGTGCCTGACGTCTCCAGCGGGGAAAAAAATCTACCTCGCGGGCGCCTTTCCCAGCGCCTGCGGCAAAACCAATTTGGCGATGATGCAACCATCCCTGCCGGGTTGGAAGGTCACCACCCTCGCCGACGATATTGCCTGGGTACGCGTGGGAAAAGACGGGCGGCTTTACGCGATGAACCCCGAGGCCGGATTTTTTGGAGTCGCGCCGGGCACCTCGGCAAAATCAAATCCCAACGCCCTGGCGGCCTGCGCCAAAAATACGATCTTTACCAATGTCGTCCTGACCCCCGAGGGCGATGTCTGGTGGGAAGGCATGGGCGTTCCTCCGCCGGATAAAGGAATTGATTGGGAAGGACACGATTGGACGCCGGCCTGCGGCAAAAAAGGCGCCCATCCCAATTCGCGCTTTACCGCTCCGGCCTCGCAATGCCCGGTCATTGATCCCGACTGGCAAAATCCGGAGGGCGTCCCGCTTTCAGCGATTCTCTTTGGCGGCCGCCGGCCGCACACCGTTCCTCTCGTCAACGAGGCGTTTGACTGGGAGCACGGCGTTTTCATGGGTTCGACCTGCGGCTCGGAAACGACGGCGGCGGCCCTCGGTCCGGCCGGCGTCTTGCGCCGCGACCCCTTCGCCATGTTGCCCTTTTGCGGGTATAACATGGGCGATTATTTCGGTCACTGGCTGTCCATTGGCAATCGAACGGACCGGTCGAAACTGCCGAAAGTCTATTTCGTCAATTGGTTTCGGACCAACCGCGAGGGGAAATTGTTGTGGCCCGGTTTTGGGGACAATTCCCGCGTTCTGAAATGGATTTATGAACGTGTCGAAGGCTCGGGCCAAGCCGTTGAGACGCCCATCGGAAATGTGCCGGCGCCGGGCGCCATTGATGTGTCAGGATTGAATTTGCCGGCCGGGGCCATGGAACCATTGCTCGCCGTGGACCGGGACGAATGGAAGAAAGAAATTCAGGACGTCGAAGCGAACTATAAAAAATTCGGCGACCGCCTTCCCCGGGCGCTGGCTCAACAGCTTGAAAAGTTACGCCGGGGTTTGTAGCGCCGGGAGGCTCCCTCTTATCCGGCAACGATGTCCCGGGATGGCGCCGGTTGAACGCCGCAGACCGAATCGGTCAGGCCATCGGAAACTGTATCGTCATTCCTTCACACGCGGCCTCCACCTTTAATTTTGATTTTCGCGAAGCGGCCACCCGGCGCGCGTGTTTCAGCAGCAGGTCCAGTTGTTTGTCAGTGCGGTCGGGGTCGTGATGAAAAAGGTAGAGCTTTTTGACGTTGGCCGCAATGGCCAGCGCCACCGAATCGTCCACGCACCCGTGGCCCCAGCCGACATGGCGTTTGTATTCGGCCGCCGTGTATTGTGAATCAAGAATCAGCGCGTCCGAATCCCGGATAAAATCAATCATTTCGAGGTCCCGTCCGCCCGGGCGGGGTTCGGTGTCCGGGAAAAAGGTGATCAGGCAATCCGGCGCCAGCAGGCGATAGCCCACACAGTTGCCCGGATGGTTCGCGCGGAGCGTTCGGATGGTGACCGGGCCGACGGTGAAACTGTAATTCTTCAATTCTTCGATCTCGATATTGCTGGGCAGCTCGGAAAAGGGCACGGGGAAATACGTGCTTTCCATCTGCCCCGTCAGCGCATTGATGAGCCCTGTGCGGGCGCCCTCGCTGCTGACGATTCGCAGACGGCAGTGCGGATTATAAATCGGCGCGAAAAACGGCAGCCCCTGGATATGGTCCCAATGCGTATGCGTGATCAGCAGCGTCAGGTGCAGGGGCCTTTTTTTAAATTCCGCCGCCAGGGCGTTGCCCAGGCCGCGCAGGCCTGTGCCCGCGTCCAGGACCACAATTTCACCGCCGCTGCGGATTTCGACGCAGGAGGTGTTGCCCCCGTAACGAACCGTGCCCGCTCCCGGTGTCGGAATCGAGCCGCGCGCTCCCCAGAACTTTAAGGTCGTTGCGGTTTTAATGGCAAAACTTAGCCTTTGCCGTCGGCCCAGGGCAAGTGACAAATGTTCAATTTGGGCTTTCTCAAAAAACTTCACAAACGGCCGTTCATCACCTACGCTGGCGCCCGGATTCAACGGGAGAATCGAACACGACCATTTTGTCCGCTGGCGGTGATTCCATGAAAATGAAGGAACACGATTTGAAAATCATCGGCGTTCTGTTTTTGCTTTCCCTCGGCAGCGCCGTCTTTGCCCGGCAAACTTTGGATATGACGAACCAGCCCCAACCGAATCCTTCGATCTGGCGCAACAACATCGGCGGCGGTTTTAATCCGGATGTCTATAGCGTCGGGCTTATGGCCGGCGCCACGATTGGAACGCCGGTTTGGGGCACTCGGCAGCACCATGATTTGGCTTTGGGCAATGCCAATGCCGCATGGATTTTTCCGGAGTCCCTGCGCGACACTCGCCTTGCCGGCAACCTCGAACTTCGGGGCGAACTGTTTGGCGGCGCCCAATTCTATCCCAGGGCACATTATCTCACTGGTATGACCGTCGGGCCTCGTTATGATTTCGCCACGGGAAGTCGTTTTGTTCCTTTTATTGACGGCGGGCTCGGTCTATCGGGCACAGACATCGGCAAGCCCGATATCGGCGGCATTTTCGAATTCAATCTCCAGTTTGGCGCGGGAACCTATTATTTTATCCGCGACAACTTTGCCATTTCAGTCGAGTATCGCTGGCTGCATCTCTCGGACGCGGGGATCACTAAAATCAACCAGGGCGTCAACACGCAATTTTTGGCCGGAGGCTTGACCTGGTTTTTCTAGCTCAATCCATCCATTCTGCTACCCTAAAATCCGCATGGCGTTTGAGTTTACATTTTTGGGCAGCGGCACGTCGCAGGGCGTCCCGGCGATTGCCAAAGATTATCCCCCGGAATTTCTGGCCAATCCAAAAAATTGGCGCACCCGCCCTGCCATTTACGTGGCCACGGACAAGGTCAAGCTGGTCGTGGACACCACCCCGGAATTTCGCATCCAATGTCTGCGCGAAAAAATTTCGTGGCTCGATGCCGTCCTCCTGACTCACGCCCATGCCGACCATATCATGGGCCTGGACGATTGCCGGCGTTTCTGCGACGTCCGCGGCGGTTCGCTGCCGGTCTATGCCAACCCGGAAACCATGGAAAACATCAAGCGTGTCTTCATCTACGCCTTTGATGGCCGCCCCATTCCCAAAGGCTATTTTAACCCCGAACCCCGCCTCGTGGACGGCCCGTTCACGCTCGGCGACCTGGAAATCGTTCCCCTCCCCCTGCCCCATGGCTCCGTGACGACCACCGGTTATTTATTTCTCCAGGAGAAGGCAAAGCGGCTCGCCTATTTGAGCGATTGCAAGGAAATCCTCCCCGAGGTGCTTGATAAAGTTCGCGGCGTGGAAATCGCCGTTCTCGATGCCCTGCGCCCGAAACCGCACCCGACGCACATGAATCTGGATGAAGCCTTGACGGCCGCGCGCCGTATCGCCGCGCCCCGGACCTATTTCACCCACCTGACCCACGACTACGACCACGACAAGGCGCAGGCCGAGTTGCCCGATGGCGTCTGGTTTGCCTGGGACGGACTTAAAGTAAAGAGCGGCGGGACTTTATAATCTGTGAAACAGAATCTGTTCGTGTCAATTTTCCTGGCGGCGATGCTATTGACGGGATGCACCCGCTCTCCCTCGCCGGTCCGCCAGCTCGCGGCGCCGCCGATTTCGGGTGTGGCCGCCCAAAAAGGCGAAGCCGGGACCTTCACGCCGATGAACCCTCCGCAGATGCGGCGCCTCGCCAATTTTAATTCTCCGGCGTGGCGCGCGTCGAAGCGGTTCATGCGCGGCGTCAATCTGGGCAATTATTTGGAAGTGCCGCCGGGCGAAAACTGGCACATTACGGTTTCGGCGCCGGAATTTGCCGTCATGAAAAAGGAAGGGTTCGATCATGTGCGCGTGCCCATTGGCTGGCAGCATTACGCGGGACCGGCGCCGGATTTTACGCTTTCGCCGGAAATTTTTTCACGCGTTGATTTCGTCGTGACCAATGCCCTCGCCGCCGGGCTGGCGGTGATCATCAACATCCACCATTTCGATGAGTTGGACCAGGATCCGGCCGCCGCCACGGACGAATTTTTGAAAATCTGGGCGCAAATCGCCGTGTATTATCGCAAATTTCCCAGGCAACTGGCGTTTGAACTCGACAACGAACCGCATGATAACGCGACCACCGCGGTGATGAACCCCATTTATGCCCGGGCCATCGCCGAAATCAGGAAGACCAATCCGCACCGGACGGTTTTTGTGGAACCGGGCGGTTGGGGCGGCATCAACCAGTTGCAGGAGCTTATCTTGCCGCCGGATGATAATGTGATCGTTTCCGTTCATAGCTACGAACCGTTCTATTTCACCCATCAGGGCGCCACGTGGACCGGCCCGCCGCCCAAAATCACCGGAATCCGATTTCCCGGCCCGCCCGCTACGCCGCTCGTGCCTGACCCCTCGCTGCATCTGCCCCAGGGAATGCTCAATTGGATTCATCGCTATAATACGTTGCCGACGCCGGAAAATCCCTGCAGCCCGCTGGCCTTTGAAGGACGGCTCAAGTATGCCCGGGCGTGGTCGGATTACTATGGCCGGCCAATTCACCTGGGCGAATTTGGATGCTATACGAAGGCGGACCCGCAATCGCGGGCCCGCTTCTATGCCGCCTGCCGCCGGGCGCTGGCCAATGATAAAATCGGATGGGCCATTTGGGATTGGAGCGCCGGCTTTCGTTACTGGGATAAAACGAAAAACCAGCCGATGCCCGGAATGCGCCAGGCGCTTTTCGGGAAATGAACAATTTTCCAACATTCCCGCCCTTTTTGGGTCAAATGCAAAGCGAACGATGAAATTAGTTGTGCCGATAGCGATCTGGCTCGCGCTCCTCGCGCCTTTTTGGGTAAAGGCGGGCGGGGATGAAGTCGTTGTCGTTTACAATAAGAAAATGCCCGGTTCGAAGGCCGTCGCCGACTATTACGCCAAAATGCGCAATGTCCCGGCCAAACAGGTCTTCGGGTTTTCCCTGCCGGTGGATGAGGTGATCTCGCGGGAACAATTCAGGGATTCGCTGCAATACCCGCTGGCGCGAAAACTCGAGTCCGGCGGCTTATGGAAAATCGGAAAAGTAACCGAGCCGGCCAAAGGGAACACTCCGGCCCGCGTCATCCGCTGCGCCGTCTCCTCAAAAATTCGTTACGCCGTTTTGTGTTATGGCGTTCCGCTGAGAATTGCCGATGATCCGAACCTGAAAGAACCGGAAAAGCCCGGCCTGGCGGACTTGTTCAAAAGCAATGGAGCTTCGGTGGATTCTGAATTGGCGTGGTTGCCGCTGCTGGATAACAAGGACATGCGATTGTCCGGCCCGATGATGAATTGGGCCTATCGCGCCACGAACGCAGACGCGCTCTGCCCCACGAACGGGATTTTGCTCGTCGCCCGGCTGGACGGCCCGACGCCGGATATCGCCATGGGTCTGGTGACCAAGGCGCTCGAAGCCGAAGGGACCGGCTTGTGGGGGCGCACCTATTTCGATGCGCGCGGCATAACGAACACAACTTACAAGCTGGGGGATGAATGGATTTTGGGAGCGGCCGAAATCTGCCGCCAGCTCGGTTTTGACCCGGTCGTGGATACAAAACCCGAGACGTTCCCGGCGGATTTTCCCATGAACCATATCGCGATTTACGCCGGATGGTATTCAGGCTCAGCCGACGGGCCTTTCGCCCTGCCGGCCGTGGAATTTATGCCCGGCGCGTTTGCCTACCATTTGTACTCCTACAGCGCCGCTACTCTCCGCAGCGCCACCAGGGATTGGTGCGGTCCGTTGCTGGCCAAAGGCGCGACCTGCACCATGGGCTGTGTGGATGAACCTTCCATTCAATTCACGCCCGACGTCGCCGTCTTCGTGGCCCGCTGGGCGGTCAGCAAGTTTACCTTTGGGCAGGCTGCCTGGGCCGCGCAACCCGCGTTGTCCTGGCAAACCACCGTCATTGGCGATCCGCTCTATCGCCCGTTTGGCAAAAGCGCCGAACAGCTTCTGGCCGGCCTGAGGCGGACCCACAGTCCGCTGGTCGAATGGTACTACTGGCGCCTCGTCAACGCCGCCCGCGTCCGCGGCGTCCCCCTTTCCCAACTGGAAGATTATCTCGAAAACCTTCCTCTCACCGATCAAAGCGCCGTGCTTACCGAAAAACTCGCCGACCTTTGCGATACCCAGGGCAAACCCGATACCGCGATTGAATTTTACCGGCGCGCTTTGACGTTAAATCCGTCGCCCGAACAAAAAATTGAGATTTATCTTGCCCTGGGTAACGAATTAATAGGCGAGGGCCGGACCGCCGAAGCCGTTGAAAATTACCGCCGCCTTTTAGCTGATTTCCCCGATTACCCCGGCAAATATGTCATTTCCAACAAGATCGCCGCGCTCGACGAAAAAGTCACCCGCGCCAAATAACTCGGAGCGCGGCTGTGTCCCGCTCCGAGCGGGACCAGCCGCAGCGGCTGCGATTGTGGTTCCGCGCCCGGTTACGTTCCAAATTTCAATTCAAGACACTATCACAATTCTCCGTCTCTCACTCCGAGCGGGACAACGGCAGGTGAGGGAGCGTCCAACCCATGACGACAATGCAACCCGCGCCCGGTGAATTGGATTGATGGATTCTTGGATTCTTGGATTAATGGAACAAAACGGTCCACTAATCCATTTATCCAGTTATCCAATAATCCAACCTCTGCTATGTTTACCTTTTTTGACACCCACGCCCACATGGACTATCCGGATTTTGCCGGGGATTTGCCGGACGTGATGGCCCGCGCCCAGGCCGCCGGCATCTCGAAAATCATTTCCATCGGGACCAGTTTGGACAGCAGCCGGCGCGCGATCCGGTTGGCCGAACGATTTCCGAACGTTTTTGCCGTTGTTGGATGGCATCCCACCGAAGCGGCGCCCGCGCCCGCCGACCTGCGCCCCGCCCTGCGGGAATTGGCCCGGCACCCAAAAGTCGTCGCCATCGGCGAAACCGGCCTCGACTACCACCATCTCCCCGATCCGAACAGAGCCGCGACCATTAGGGAGTCGTCCGCCGATTCCGATCCGAACAGAGCCGCGCCCGCCCGCCTGGCCGTAGCTTCCGAGCGAAGGCAGGTGAGGGAGTCGTCCGCCGAAGCCGCCGCCTACAAACAGAAACAGGCGGCAATCTTCCAACAACAACTCGAGGTCGCCGCGGAACTGGGATTGAACTGCGTCATCCATCAACGCGATGCCTTCGACGATACCCTGGCGCAACTCCGGCCGTTCGCCGGGAAACTCCGCGGCGTCTTCCATTGTTTTGGCGAAAATGCCGAACGGATGAAACAGGTCCTGGAAATCGGTTCCCTGGTCAGCTTTACCGGCATTGTCACCTTTAAGAACGCGCAGAACGTCCGCGACACCGTCGCCGCCGCGCCGCTGGATAAATTCATGCTCGAAACCGATTGCCCGTACCTCGCGCCCGTCCCCTGGCGCGGCAAACGCTGTGAACCCGCTTACGTTAAAGAAATATCCGAAACCATCGCGCAGGTTAAAACGTGTTCCCTGGCGGACCTCAGCGCCGCCACCTGCCGCACCGCCCATGAATTTTTCCCAAAACTCGCCTGACCTTTCGTGGCACAGCGCGTCCCGCCTGTGTGTTCCGGCCGCGTTGAAATATTTTTACCCAAAGAGTCGCGCGCGCTTGTCGCGCCGAAGCCATGCGCAGGCAGGTGAGCAAGCGGCCATTCAGCAGAGTCGCGCGCGTGAGCAAGCGGGCCATTCTCGCATGTCCGTCGATCGCTCCCGGGTTTCACCGGGTCACACCCGGCGGCCAAAATGAAATGTCGCGAAGCGACCGACGGAAAGTAGCCAGACACGAAGTGTCTGGAAACCCGCCAAAAAAGAAAACTCGTCCCGGCCGGGACGATGGAAAAGCCGGGATCATGAAGAGCTTCGACCTCCAAGATTGGACGTGCGTCAACATCACCAAACCGAGAGACCGCGAATAGTAGCTTCAGCGCGCGTTGTCATTATCAGAATTGAATGCCGCGTCGTTGATCGAATTGCGCACGGCAGCGTTTACTGGTAGGGTTACAGAGCCGTTCGAAGAAAGTATATGAAATGTCACAATTATAGGACCCCTTTACAAAGACGCCGGAAGCACGGTCGAACTGGATGGCAATCCTTTCGTAACTGGGACAGAGCACAATCAGTTCCACCAAGTGTTAGAGCAATTCTGGGATACGTTTCGCAGGAGTGGTGGAAAGAAAATTCCAACTAATCAAGGTTATCTTTCGGCCTTGCGAAAGGCGCTGAGTTCGGTTATTCAAGACGGGACGCAATTGAGAAAGTTTACTGACGAACAGGTTGACGCCATGGTTAATTTCGCCGAACAGGAGCAAATCGGATACGGTTACTTCGATGGTCCTGGAGGATTGCCGCCAGAGGTTCCTAGTTCGATGAACGTGACTCAGTAGAAAAGATAATCGAACATGACGCCAGTCGTCAAGGCAAAACTCGATAGTATTTTAAGGTATCCTTTTTTGGGGGCAGCCGGACGGCCGTTGCCAGCCAACGTGAGCAAGGTCGATACTTGGCTGAGCGCGGCCAATACTTGCGGTTTTATTAAATGGAAGAATAGTCAATTGCAAGCTAGGAATGCTCTCCAACGCGGGATTACTGATCAGTTTCCCAAACTTGGAATGTGGGAGAGGTTGCAGGAATGGAATCCTCTTGTCGATGAACTTGATTCTTTGATCGATCCATTTGTAGAAGATTTGATGCTTCGCATTCCATTAAAGGGTAAAGGCCTAAAGAATGTCAATGACTCCATTCGCTGGGATTTGGGTTTGATTTGTCTTGAGACTTATTATCAAGACATCGTCAAGCCCATCTTTTATGTTCCCTGCCTAGAACCGTGGTACGCCGCAGGTCATTTTCCTTGCGGTTGGGACGGAGATGAATTTCCAGAACAATGGGATGGCGTGATGCGTGGTGGGCAGTTAATAGTATTTTGACGCGCGTGGGACGATCACCGCCAACGCCTACGACACCGCCGGCCGACGCATCGCCGTCACCAACGCGTTCAACACAGCGGTCCAGAACGTTTCTGGTTACAGCTACGACGCGGATGGCAACCAAATCACGTTCACCGACGCCAACGGGCACACGACGACGAATGTTTATGACGCCTTGAATCGCCAGGTGCAGGTGCAATATCCGGACGGCACAACGACGGAAACCGTTTATGACGGCGATGGGCGGAGTAAAAGGGTCAGTCCTAGAATTATGACAGTTCCTGATTGACGGGCGGTTTGCGCTGGGCAATCTTGGTTGGAGATGGCCCGACCTTTGCGCATTCAGTATCCCGGAGCGGTTTACCATGTCATGGCTCGGGGCAATGGCGGACAGAACATTTTCCAGGATGACAAGGATCGTCGGTGTTTTCTGGAGACCCTTGGGGAAGCGTGCGAGAAGACCGGTTGGAAAATCCATGCCTACGTGCTGATGCGCAATCATTATCATCTCGTGGTGGAAACACCCGAGGGCAATCTGGTGAGTGGGATGAAATGGGTGCAGGGAGCTTATACGCAACGTTATAACAGCCGGCATAAACGGTTTGGGCATTTGTTTCAGGGGCGTTATAAGGCCGTGGTCGTGGACAGTCAGCAGGAACATTATTTTCAGGTCGTCAGCACGTATATTCATTTGAATCCGGCGCGGGCGGGATTAATCCGGATCGGGCAGGAGCGATTGAAGCGGTATCGGTGGAGCAGTTATCCGTGGTATTTGAATCGCTTGGGGAAGCGCGCCAAATGGTTGCATACCCAACGGGTGATGGGCAGTCTCCGTTTGAGGCCGGGCCAGGTCAAGGGATATGAGGCGTACATCGAGGGGCGTGTCCTGGAGCTGGCCAGCAAAAAGGGCCGCCAGGAAATGGACAAGGAATGGAAGGCGTTACGGCGTGGATGGTATGTGGGCAGCGAGGGATTTGGAGAGAAATTGCGGGATCATTTGGTCCGGGCGATTACAGGAGGTCGGCGGGAATCCCACAGCGGGCCGGCCAAGGTGGCGCATGGCGAAGCGGCGGCGGAAGCGCAGTTGCAGCGGGCGCTACCATTGCTGGGGTTGAACGGCACAAGGTTAGTGGAACTGCCGATGGGCGCGCCTGAAAAGGTTGTGCTGGCCTGGTGGCTGCGTCAATATACGACGGTCAGCTTGCGTTGGGCCAGTGAGCGTTTGGGCATGGGGCATTATAGTCGTGTGACGCAGGCGATCAGCCGGATGGCGCGGCGGCCGAGTCGAACGCATAAGCATCTGAAACGAAAATTGAGCGAAATAACCGATTAACCGCCGGAACAGCGATGAAATGTCATAATTCTAGGACCCCTTTACGATTGGCGGGATTTGCAAACTGGCGAAAACTTTGGATTTAAATTCAAATGAACGCTGAATTCGATTTAAGATACGCTGAGGCCTTATGGGTTTTAAGGCTGATGAAAACAAGGGAAATGCCGAACGTGGCCGTCGATGCATTGGTTTACGGGCATGATTCGAGATCTCTGCGCCAACTTGCCGGGCTTCCTCCCAAGACCGAAGAGGACGTAAATCTTCTTTTTGGTAGGGCTTTGAAAGAGCTTAATCGCGGAAAAATGTCCAAAGAAGAAGCCTTGAAACACTATGCAAAGCACATTTCCAGAAAAATCCTAAATTCAGAGCTTTCTCCGCTCAACGGAGCAAAGATGATATGGAGGGCGACACTGAGAAATGCGGTCCCGGATTTTCATGACCTTGACCCATTTATTTACGCCGCGAGCGAGGCAGAAGATAGGCCCAATGATCGGAGATTCTTTGAAAATGAAATCGTCGCTGAAGCCAAGCGTTGCTCGAA
>JASHPN010000108.1 GCA_030038175.1 Verrucomicrobiia bacterium | reverse complement strand
TTGGTTGCGGGGCCAGGATTTGAACCTGGGATCCCGCGAGGCGGGATTATGAGCCTGACGATCTTGCAAGACCATTGAAAACAAAATCCCTTGCAACGCCTAACGTTGCAAGGGGAATAATTGGTTGCGGGGCCAGGATTTGAACCTGGGACCTTCAGGTTATGAGCCTGACGAGCTACCGGGCTGCTCCACCCCGCGATAAAGTGGAAGTTCCGAGGACCAAGTTCAGAGAATCTGCCAGAAATTTCTTACAAGGCAAGCACTATTATTTGGAGATCCCCACGCATACGTCCTATGCGTCCTATTCTCAGCCCGTGAAACCGCTCCAGAGAACTATTTATTCTTTCTCTTGCCGAACGTGAGCAAACCGGCCAGGCCCAGGCCCATCAGCGCCATCGTGGTCGGTTCGGGTACGGGCGCCACGATGCTGCCGGAATAAGCCGTCGTGCCGCCTGTCGTGTCGAGTGCCGTCAGTGTTTCCGCCGGCACGAATTCAAAGGTCACAACATCCATCGCTGAACCCGCGCTGGCCAGCGCCTGCAAATCGCTGTTGGCGCCGCTGTAAGTGATCCCCGTGAGATCAATTGCCCCGGTTATATTCAAAACTCCAGCCACGCTCACCGTCTCGATGGTTTGCCATGAGATTGAACCAGTCAGGCTGACATCCGAACTATCAACAATGTGCAGCGTATCTGTCCCGGTCACCGGAGCGCTCTGCACCCCGCCGGTGCCTGACGTAATCGTGCCAATGGTGAACGCGCCGCCCGAGATATATCCTTGGAAACCAACGGACGTGCCGGCGCCCCCCGTCACACTCGTGATTTCAAACTGATTGCCGCTAACGTTGCTCGTAAAGCCGAACGTCCCGCCGCTAAAGCTCAGCGTTGTATTGGGAACATTGGCAAAATCCAAAACAATCGCCTGGGTCTGATTCGCGAAAGCAAAGCAACACGAAAGTGCTGCCGTGCACAAACTTAACATGCTTTTCATAAGCGTTCTTTCATCGTTGCGCCAAAGGCATCTTGAACCTCTTGCGCCTCTGTTTTTTATCGGGCTGAGGCCGATTTTGGCATGTATTCAATAAAACGTCAAGGGGAAAATTAAATAATCTTTTGACATAATCATGCCCCGTTTATCACAAATTGGGACCCGTAACCTCGTAAATGGGCGCGAATGTACGGCTATCGGACATTCGGACCTGTGGCAACGCCTGCGGATTAAGGTAATTAGAATCTGTTACCCTCCCGCCGTCACGTCGCCAAACCAGTAGGATGCAAGCTTCAGGAGCGCGGACCGCCAAGTCCGGAGCGCGACTGTGTCCCGCTCGGCGGGATCAGTCGCAGCACGTCGGCAACGCGATGAGTCGTCGCCATACTTCCTTTGCGCTCTTTGCGTGAGGAAATCAACTTCTCGTCCACCGCCGCCAAAAAACCGCCCCTTGACACCCCAAAATTGGCTCTGATAATTTCTTTTCAATGAGCTTGAAAACAAATTTTCAGCTCAAGCGCGTTGCGCAGATTTCGCGCGGGGCGCAAAAACAATCAACCAATCTATATCTGAAAGGGTTTTATGGCTGTAGTTCGCGCCGTTATTTCGACATTGTCCAGCGATGGCAAGGAGGCAATGGGACCGGATATTCTCATGTTTCATTATCCGGACAGCTCCATCGTCAGCGGAACTCTTCTGACGGTGGAATCAAACCATTTCGCCGTCTTAAAATCACGCGGCGCCGTCCTCGACGTCTATGAAACCGGCCAATATCCAATCTCGACTCCCGACAAGCCGCTCCTGGGCTCGTTCACGCAGGCGTTTTTTGGCGGACAAAGTCCCTGGCAATACGAAGTCCTCTACGTCAATCGCACTAAAATGGTCGTCAAAACCTCCGGCCTGGCCTTGTCACGAGAGATGGCGGAAATGGCGTACGAAGTGGATTACTACTTCCATGTGGCGAAAAAGGAAGACGCGCTGGCGCTCGTCACCCACATGCCGCAAACGGGCCATTTCGTCACCACCGCCCAGGTCAATACTTACGCCGGACCAGTGGTGGAGCAGGCCATCAACCAAATCGTGCAATTGACCCCGCTGGAAAGCGTGAATGAGAAAATCAACGACATTACCCAATTGGTGCATGACCATTTACAGCAGTTTTTGAACGTGTTCGGAATCACGCTCGATACGGTGAAAGTTTTGATCTTCCCCAAAGACGAGCGCATGCGCCAGTTGATTTCTCTGAAGGCTTTTGGCCTGAGTGAATTGGACGCCGTCCGCTACTACGCGGCAATTCTCATGGCCGAACGAGGAGTGATATCCGCGCCCAACATGGCCTTGGGAGTGCCTTTTAACATCGGAGCCGTTTCGCAAATTCAGGTGCCGGTGAATGTAGGTTCAGCCGGCGCGATTCCGAAAACCGAAACCGCCAGGCCGTCGCAGCAAAGAATCCCTCCTGGCCCCGCAATGACCCCCGAAGAATCCGAGCCGGAGCAGTAGGTTTATGAATTACAAACTTCCCGGTGAAGGCTCCCCGCTGTGGGAGACCTGGCACATGCTGCTCAATGGGTACGGCTATAATTGGTACCGGGCAGACAACCAGGCGCGCGCCGACGATCTGCTTGTGCGACAAAAAGCGGGTTATTTTCTTGGTCTCGCCGCTTCGAAACTGCTTGAAGCCGAGACTGCGTATCAGCGCAAATATCTTCCGCCGGGAACCCGCGAGCACCCATTTCCTCCTCCCGACAAAGTGGCCGCGCATCGGCGCCTCCGCGACCTGCGGCAGGCCATTCTATCTATGGAAGCTGCGGTTCGATCGCTTCCCGCCCCGCCCACCGACAAAATTTGGCAGCGCCACCGTCAGGAAGTCGCCACGCTCAAGCGGTTGACCGATGCCGATGTCGGATTGATTGGCGCCGCGAAACTCCTTGCCGATGAATCCGAAAAGACGGCCGTTGACCAATGGAACGAGAATGAAGCCCCCGAAAGGCTCACCGCCATTCTCGAACAATTCAAAGACCTCGTCGAAGCCCGCCGCGCCCTCCTGCTTCTCGACGGCCCATAATCCTGCCGCATTTCGGTTTTGGCCGGAGCGCGGCTACGACGGATGTTCCATATCGAATTTCGCTCCAAAAGGTCAATCCGGAACGCTGCCAATTATATGTCGTATTTGTTCTCAGGGTCCGATGCGTCCCATCCGTTCTCTCGCGCCATCCCCAACTAGGCTTGCCTTTTTGGGATTAGATTGAACGCCCACTTGCTTTTGGGATTGATCACCGTCATCACGGCAAAAAACTCTAAAATAAGCACGATGAGTGTGACCGGCCAGGCTGCGAGAAGAGTGTTCGGTTTATTTAAAAGAGAAATCCACGGATGCGAAGCGGAGTAATACACAACGGATTGTTCGCCGATTTGCACGTTGGCATATTTGGGGTCTTTCCAATTTCTCGCGCTTTTCCCAGTATAGTCCGCATGGTTTACTGTATAAGTATAGCCGATCTGGTTATGCCCTGACCAAAGCTCCTTTGTCACGACTGCCACGCCCGGCTTGCCGTCGGTTATTAGCCAATAATTCGTCCACGCCTCCTCCGCTCGAAGATACAAAAAGTCACCCAAAAATAATGCAATAATCAATCCGGCTAAACGTGGTGGAAAGACCTTTTGTTTTGCCTCGTCTTTTGCGGCCGGCCGTTCCGACGATGCGATTTCCCTGCGTTTGTCCCGCGAACTGCCAATGGCAGCAACAATCCAGCCCGAAAGAGCGAAAATGATGAAAACAATCGTAAATCGGCTTAGCGAGGAGCATCCGCTGGCGATCAATGCGGCGCCCAATCCCGCAATGAACATGGCCATGCCCGCAAAACCCAATCCGCCTGACGGCTTGCCACCGTTCCATTCGGAGCGCATTCGCGGAAACCATGCCGGCAGGGACGAAAGGCAGCCTGCCAGCATAATCAGGCCCCCGGCCCAAATTCGAGCGCGATCATCGTCAAATGACATAAAACCTGGTTTAGCCGGACGTGCGATTTTATATTAAAATAACTTCTCCTGTAAGGTAAACCATAATGCCTAAATTGCCCCTGCATGGCAAAACAACTTCCTCGGAACCCGGCAAATCGGAGTGCGGACCGCCGAGTCCGCGAGCCCGGAAAACAGGCGGCGAAGCCGCCCGGTTCTTTCAGGCCGACGGCCTAAAACATAGTAGCCGAGGGCGTTGCCCTCGGCTACTATGGCCTTGCGCTTTCAGCGCGATCTTCCGCCCCAGACGCGCTTCTATCCTTTGCGCCCTTTGCGCCCTTTGCGTGAGGAAGCCAACTGCCTACTTCCAAATCATATCCGCCACCGTCCGTCCCGCCGGAATAAACGGCAGCACGTGCTCGGTATAAGGCGTCACGCAATCAAGAACATACGGCGTTTTCGAGTCGAGCATCCGTTGCAAGGCCGCGCGAAGGTCCTTTTTGAACATCACGCGCTCGGCGGGGACGCCGAAGGAATTGCACACGCGCACATAATCGGGATAAATCTCGGAGCGATGATCCGGGTCGCCGAGATACGTGTGACCCCGATTGCCGGCGTAAAAATTATCTTCCCACTGCACCACCATGCCGAGATGCTGGTTGTTCAGGATGATGGCCTTGGCGGCGATCTTTTCCACGCGGGCGGTGGCCAGTTCCTGGATGTTCATGAGAAATGAGCCGTCGCCGTCAATATCAATGACCTGTTTGTCCGGCAACGCCACCTTGATGCCGAGCGCCGCCGGATAACCAAATCCCATCGAACCCAGGCCCGCGCTGGTGATCAATTGCCGGGGATATTTGTATTTATACCATTGACCGGCCCACATTTGGTGCTGGCCCACGCCCGTCGTGATATACGCCTCGCCGTGCGTCAATTCGTAAAGCATCTCAATGACCATTTGCGGGAGAATCACCTGGTCTTCGTGGCCCTGCATGTGGTCTTTCATGTGATCGCTATTGGCGATTTCGGCGGTGATCTTGTAGGCAAACGGCGCTTTCTGTTTCCATTCGTCAATCTGCGCGAGCCAGGCCGTGTGTTTTTTCGTGATGGGCCGCTTGGCAATCATCGCGTTGAGCCGCGTGAGCGCGTCCTTGATATCGCCCACCACCGGCAAATGCGCCTTGCGATTTTTATTCAATTCGGACGCATCAATGTCCACGTGCACAATCGTGCCGTATTTGCAAAATTCATCGAATTTGCCCGTCACCCGATCGTCGAAACGCACGCCAAAAGCGAGCAACAAGTCCGCGCCATCCTTTAACTTCACCATCGGCTCAGTTGGATTCGCGCGCTGTTTATATTCGCCGTTCACCGCCCAATTCGCAAACGCCGCCCCGTGCATGCCGAGCCAGCGCAGGGAGAGGGGATGTGTTTCCGGAAACGCGCCCACGCCCATAATGGTGGTCGTCACCGGAATATTCGCCGCTTCGGCGAACTTGCGCAATTCGTCGGACGCGCCGCTGGTGATTATGCCGCCGCCGCAATACAGCACGGGGCGCTCGGCTTTTTCGATGAGGCCAAGAATTTCGTTCAGGGCCACTTCATCGGCCTTCAAGTCCGGCTGCGTGTATCCGCGCAAACCCTTTTTGATCTCGGCGAGCGTCGGCCAGACCGGTTGCGTTTTTTGTTGCTGCACATTTTTCGGCACGTCAATCACCACCGGGCCAGGCCGGCCAGTCTGCGCGATATAAAACGCTTCCTTGATGACACGCGGAATGTCGTTCACATCCGTGATTAGGTAGGAATGTTTCACAATCGGCAACGTCACGCCGATGATATCGGTTTCTTGGAACGCGCCGCGGCCAATCATGTTGGTGGTCACCTGGCCGGTGATGGCGATGAGCGGGCAGGAATCGAGATAGGCATCGGCGATGGCGGTGACA
>JASHPN010000107.1 GCA_030038175.1 Verrucomicrobiia bacterium | reverse complement strand
CGTAGCGATATTTTTCCCGGCAACTTTCGAGGGCGTCGGGATGCTCAGCGAAGAGCCTGAGTGTCAGCAAAATCAAGTCATCGAAATCCACGGCGTTGCAGGCGTGAAGCGCGGTTTCATAGCGGGAACGAATATGTTGCGCCAGCGCGCGGACGCTCTCATCCGCAAAGACCGCGGCCTGCGCGCCTCCATTTTTGAAGCGGCTCAGCAGGCTGAGCACAGCCGCCGGATCGGTTTTCTCGCCTTTAGCGGAAATCTGGGCGAGGATCTTTTTGACAACGCTCAATTGTTCCGATTCGCTGTAAATAACGAAATTGCTTTTGTAGCCCAGTTTTTCGATATGGCGCCGCAGAATGCGCGCACAAAGCGAATGAAACGTGCAAATGGTGGGACGCAAATCGGCGGCGGAACGGGAATCCGCCGACCGTTTGGGCGGAGGGGGGATCAATTTGCTGATGCGCTCCTGCATCTCCCGGGCGGCCTTGTTGGTGAAGGTGACGGCGAGAATGTTTCCGGGCGCGACACCTTTGGCGATGAGGTGCGCAATGCGAAAAGTGATGACGCGCGTTTTGCCGGTACCCGCGCCGGCCAGAATCAAAACCGGACCTTTTAAGGTCTCGACGGCCTGGCGCTGCTGCGGATTGAGCGAACTTAAATTCACCACGGGCCGCGGAGTTTAGTTTTTAATTCGCGCAAAGCAATGACTTTCGGCCCAGCTACCCCCCAATCGCCGTCATCGGCCGTTGCGGCTGATATTGATTGCGGAATTGATGTTCGAGCGGCTTTGACCGCAAAGCTTCCAGAAAAACGTCGCGCAGCGCCGCATCATCGCCGCCGTTCCGCAGAACCACGCGCAGATCCAGTTCGCCGTGATTGCCAAGGCAGGGACGAATTTTTCCGTCCGCCGTCAGGCGCATCTTGTTGCACTGGTCGCAAAAATGCAGGTTGGTGAGCGCGCCGATAAAACCAATCAGCGCGCCGGTGTGCCGAAGCGAATAATACGTCGCCGGGCCATTCCCGATCCTGGGATCCGGCCTGGAAACCAATTCGTCCCGCCTGGCGAGCAATTGCATGGCCTCGCCGATTGGCAAAAAGTTTTTCTCAGTTAGCACGTCTGCCGTGGTAATGGGCATGAGTTCGATAAACCGAAGAGGAAAACCGTGCTCCGCCGCGAATAATACCAGCGGCCAGATTTCGCCCTCGTTAACGCCGCGCATCAATACGCAATTGAGCTTAATCCGCTCAAACCCGGCTGCCGAAGCCGCGCGAATTCCCGCCAGCGTCAAATTCAAATCTCCGCCGGTGATTTGCCGGTAAATTTTGGGGTCCAGCGCGTCCAGGCTGACATTAACGCCCCGGATGCCCGCTTCGCGCAACGGCTGCCCCACTTGGGCGAGCTTGGTTCCATTGGTCGAAATTCCGACATCGTCAACCCCGGGAATAGCTTTCATTCCACGAACAATGTCCAAAAGGTCATGCCGCACCAGCGGTTCACCGCCGGTGAGACGGAATTTCCTGAATCCCAGGGCCGCCGCGACGCGGACGACGCGAAGTATTTCGTCCGCCGTCAAATGGTCGCGCGTGTTTTCCCATCCTTTATACCCTTCCGGCATGCAATAGAGACAACGCTCATTGCACCGGTCGGTGATCGAGATGCGCAGGTAATCAATTTTTCGTCCGAAAGCGTCCACTATTGTTTATATTTTGCCATGTGGATCGTCGCCGCGCAAGTGGGCAATGCCTTCGCGAATGGCGGGAGCGAGGATTTCAAGGCATTCGCGCACGGCGGCCGGCTTGCCGGGCAGGTTGATAACGAGGGCGCGGCCCCGCGTTCCGGCCAGCGCCCGTGAAAGGATGGCGGTTTTGACACGTGCCAATGATTGCATTCGCATCGCCTCGCTAAATCCCGGCAATTCCTTTTCCAGCAACGGCCGGGTCGCCTCAGGCGTCACATCGCGCAATGCAATTCCCGTGCCGCCGGTGGTGACCACAAGGTCGCACTGCATTTCATCCGCGAATTTCCGGAGCGCCGCGGAAATCAGGGGGATTTCATCCGGCACAATGGCCGATTCAAATTTGACCACCTTGCCAAAAAATTCGCACAGGACCCGCTCGATTTCCGGACCGCTGCGGTCTTCGTAAATGCCCGCGCTGGCGCGGTCGCTGATGGTGACGCGGCCGATTTTCATTCCTTGATCTTTTGGGTCACGCGAATGCCTTCGATGCGCATCCCTTTGTCCACGGCCTTGCACATGTCGTACAGCGCCAGCGCCGCAACGGCCACTCCGGCCAATGCTTCCATCTCCACCCCGGTTTGCGAAGTCGTTTCCGCGGCACAAACAATTTCAATAAACCGGGCGCCGACTTTGAAATGGATAGCGATGTGGCTCAGCGGCAAGGGATGGCATAACGGAACCAATTCGCCGGTTCTTTTTGCTGCCTGAATGCCCGCGACTTGCGCGACGGTCAGGACGTCTCCTTTGGGAAGCGCATTCTTTTTGAGTGCCCGAATGGTTGCCGGAGCGCAAACCAGCCTCCCTTCGGCCACCGCGCGCCGGCGCTGAATGGGTTTGCGCCCGACATTGACCATTTGCGCGCCGCCATGTTTGTCCAGATGTGAGAATGTGTGTTTCATTTGTCTTAACCGCCGTTAAACCTCAGCCGTCGCCAGAAATTCGAGTTCGGCGCCCGCCGGCATATCGCCACTGTTCGCCGGAATGCGCAGCAGCGCGCTGGCCTCCGTGAGACACGTGATATCGCCGGAGCTGGACCATGCCAATGGATGCAGCCATGCCTGGCCGCCGGTCAATTCCCACTTGGCCGGCCACAATGTTTCACGCGCATTGGCGGCGTCGTCCAGGCGGGCAGCCAGGCTGCCCCGTTGGAAGCGTTTCGCTTCGCCCCCGGACATTTTCGCCAATGCCGCCGCGACAAACAAATGAAAACAAACAAAATGGGCCAGTGGATTTCCCGGAAGACCAAAAGCAATCCGATTGCCGTTGACGCCAAAGACGGTCGGTTTGCCGGGACGAATGGCGATTTGCGAAAAAATAATCCTAAAGCCAAGATGTTCGAGCAGCGCCCTGGTGAAGTCCTTGTCGCCTACGCTGGCGCCGCCGGAAATCAAGACAACGTTCGCCTGTTCCATTTCTTCGTTTCGCGGCTGAAGTTCGGCTTTTGCCGTTTCAAAATCTTCCGTCAGATGGCCTTGAAAAAGCTCACCTCCGAACGGCTGCAACAAGGCGCGAATTAAAATCGAATTGCTGTCGCGAATTTGGCCGGGCCGGGGCGTTTGGTCCGGCGGAATCACTTCGTCGCCGGTCGTGAAATGGAGGACCCGCAATCGCGGGCTGACCAACGGGCGCACGCAGCCTGCGGATGCCAGAAGCGCCAATTTTCCGGCGTTCAGCGAGACGCCGGCTTGAACGAGCGGCGCGCCGGCCTTCACTTCCTCACCGCGTCTGCGAACATTTGCTTCCTCGCCGGATTGCGTGATCCGGATACGCTCGCCATTACGCTCCACGTCTTCCTGCATCACGACGCGTAAATTTTCACAGGGCATGGACGCTCCCGTGGCCACCCGGACCGCCTCTCCAAAATTCAGATCACGCGGCCTCCAATCGGCCGCATGAACGGTGTCCACAATTTGAAAT
>JASHPN010000106.1 GCA_030038175.1 Verrucomicrobiia bacterium | reverse complement strand
CGAAATATCTGGGCTTTTCATAAATACGTAAGCACACCGGAGGAAGCCGCCGCCGCCGCGGTCAAAGCCGGGTGCGACCTGTTTTCGGCCAATATCGCCGGAGGAGATTACCCGCGCCGCGATTTTGAAGACCTCGGCAAAATGCTCGCCCAAGGGCTGCTCACCGAACAACAAATTGACGGCGCTTTGAAATACACCCTGGCCGCGCGGTTCCGATTGGGCTTGTTTGACCCGCCGGCCCTGGTCCCCTGGTCGCAAATCACCATGGCCGAAAACGACACGCCGGCGCATCAGGCGCTGGCGCTCAAAGTGGCCGAGGAATCCATCGTGCTCATGAAAAACAAAGGTTTGCTCCCATTGGATCGCTCCAAAATCAAGCGGATTGCCGTCATCGGTCCGAACGCCGATGCGGTGCGCATGCTTTACGGCAATTACAATGGCACCGCCTCGGAGCCTGTGACCATTCTGGACGGCATCAAAGCCCTCGCCGGCGACAGCATTAAAGTAACCTATAACCCGGGATGTCCGTTGGCGATCAAAGACGACAATTCCAATGTGCCCGCGCCCGAAATGACGGCGGAGGCAGTCGCCGCTGCAAAAGCGGCGGATGTGGTCATTTATGTCGGTGGCATAGATTCGACTCTCGAAACCGAGGAGCACACCAGCGATTACCAGGGTTTTCTGGGCGGAGACCGCACCCGTATCGAATTGCCGCCGCCGCAGGAAGATCTGCTGAGGAAATTGTACGCGACCGGCAAGCCGATCGTGTATGTCAATTGCAGCGGGAGCGCGATGGCCGTGCCATGGGAAGCCAAACATCTGCCGGCCATTGTCCAGGCGTGGTATCCGGGCGAGCAAGGCGGCAAAGCGGTGGCCGAAGTCCTGTTTGGAGAGGTCAATCCCGCCGCCCGGCTGCCCATCACCTTTTACTCTTCCACCGCCGATCTGTATGATTTCACCGATTATTCCATGAGCAACCGCACGTATCGCTATTATAACGGCAAGCCGCTCTTCGCCTTCGGCCATGGATTGAGCTATACCAAATTCAAATATTCGTCCGCCACACTGTCCAGCAAGGATATCGGAGCGGGCGATGCCATTCACATTTCCTTCACGGTCCGGAACGTTGGCGATCGGGACGGGGACGAAGTGCCCCAGGTTTATTTCCGGCGCCTTCATTCGGCCCTGCCGCACCCGAACCTGGCGCTGTGCGGGTTCACGCGAATTCATTTGGAGAAGGGCGAATCCCTTCCCATAACGCTGGACATACCCGCCTCGCAATTCCGTTATTGGGACGTTTCCCGGGAACAATACGTCGTGGAACCAGGCAAATACCAATTGCTCATTGGCGCCGCATCGGATGATATCCGGTTGAAATTGCGGTTAAAAATAACCGGCGCGCCGTCCTACTCGGCTCAATGACGATGTGCCCCCGGACACCACGCTCAATCTTTTTTCCGCGGTTCCGCGAATGAAAGTGCTCCGGCTCGTTCCGGTGTGGATTATCTCCGCTTCTCTCTTCGCGCAGGCGGCGAAGGCGCAATCACCCGTCACGCTGGAGATTGGCGAATTACTTTGACTTGGGAGTTGTCGTCGCCGCCGGCGCCGTTTTGGCTTCGGTCTTGGCCGGCTTGGCTTCGGCAGGCGCCGTCTCCTTCTTCGCCGCGTCTTTGTATTTTTGGCTGCGATAATCAGTGATGTAAAACCCGCTGCCTTTGAACAGCAGGCCGGCGCCGGCGCTGATCTTCTTTTTCACCCGCCCCCGCCCCCATTTCTTCCGGGCGCAATGTTCTTTGGGGCAAACCTGCAGCGGTTTGGCGGAAATGGGAAGGAAAGCCTCAAATTCATGTCCGCATTTTTCACAATAGTACTCGTAGGTGGGCATAATCTGCCGAAAAAAAGAAAGCGCCCGCGCTATTGCGATTGCGGATTTGTGGCGGCCCCGTTCGTGTCTGAAACGAAGTGTACGGCGCCATTGGCATCCACTTCGACATTCAAATTATAGTGCGAGGCGGGCGCCAGTTGATTGGTCGGCCAGGATCGCGCCATGAGCATCTGCGCGCCCTTGGGGCTGGAACCGGGGGCGGTTCCCTCGCGAATCCATTGCAGCCGCCGTGCCATCACCAGCTCATTGTGCAATTGCCGGGCCTGCTGGCGCACAATATACAAGTCGTGGAATTTGCGGTTAAGCTCCGCGTTGGCCGCAAGCTCGTTGGTCAATTGGCTTGAAAGGAAGGCGTTGTTTGTTTCCGATTCAGACAACTGGGCCTGGGCGGACATGATTTTGGCGTTTAAATCGTTAATCGTGTTCGTCAGGTCTGCCGCCTGCTGGTCCAGCAATTGATTCTGCGCCTGCAAAGACGCGATCTGATCCTGGGCCGCTTTCACCTGGGTTTCGCTATTGGAGAGAGAATCCGAAACGTTCAGGACCTGGTTGCTCAAATCCATAATCTGCTCCCGGCTGGAGTTGAGATCGTTGGTCAGCATGAGGTTAACCTGCCTCAGATCATTTAAATCGGCATTGGCGTCCACTACCTGGTTCGAAAAATCCAGGATCGTATCCGCGTCCTTTATCCGTTCGGCGTCAATGTGCTTTTGGGTCACGACCAGGGCAATGACCAGCCCGGCGCACGCCAAAATCAGAATGACTGTGACCAATGTTTTCATAGCGCCATTAGAATCGCGCCACTTGCGCCGTTTGGCAAGCGATTCCCCGCTATTTTTCCGCCGGAGCGGCCGCGGGAACATCCGCGGGAGCATTCGTACTCATCACCGACAGCGCCTGCACCGCGGCGCTCAGGTCCGGGTCCAGAATTTGAATGTCTGCCGCCTTCTTCAATTGGTTGAGATACGGCGGCGCCAGCTCATCGGTCTTTTGCTGCACCAGATAATCCTTGATGCGATCGCTCACCGTGACCTTGGAGGGCGGAACCGTATCGGTCAGCGAAAGCTTTTTCGCGGGCGTTTTGTCAATCATCTTGATGATGTGATAGCCAAACATGGTGGTGACGACGTCGCTGATTTGATTGTTGGTCAATGAGAAGGCCGCGGCGTCGAATTCCGGCACCATCTGGCCGTGCGGGAACGGCGGCAATTCGCCGCCCTTGCTTTTGGTCGTCGTATCGTCCGAATATTCCTCCGCCAGCTTCGCAAAATCCTCGCCCGCCCGCGCCCGGGCCAGAATGTCGTCCGCCTCTTTGCGCTTGGCTTTCACCACGTCGTCCGCCAGCGGCTCACGCGTGGTCGGATCAATGGTCATGAACAGAATATGACGGACATGCACCATTTCCGGCTGCTCGAAATCAGAAGGATGATCGTCATAAAACTTTTGCACTTCCGCGCCGCTCGCATTCACGCCCAACAAACGTTGGAGCGCCGTCATGGCCGTCGCTTCCTGGGTCACTTTGTTTCGCAACTGGCTTTCCGTCGTATCGGCCGCTTTCAACTGGATATCCAGGGTTTCCTGTGAACCTGCCTTCTCAAGCAGAGCCGCGATCGCGTCGTCAGCTTTCTTCGTGCCGGTGACCTTGTCTGCGTCGTCCGCCTTCTGGAGCAACAATTGAATATCAATCAATCGCTCGAGCATTTGCGCTTCCAAATGCGTTAATTGCTCCGCCGAAAGCGTCTCGCCCCGCGCTTCGGTCGCCGCTTTGAAACCGGTAACGACCTGGTCCAGGTCGCTGCGTTTCACTTGAACGCCGTCGCCCCTGGCGATGACCGGGTCTCCAAACAACGCCGTCACCGCATCGCTGGAGTTGGATCCGGCATTGGGGGTGGTGTCAGGAGCAGCGGCATGGACGAGCGGAGAACCCATGATGGTTGCCGCGATGCCGCACAAAAGGATTTGTTTCACTTTCATTTGAATGTTTTGGTTTAGAGTATTTCCGATGGATTTGGTTCAATATTGTTTTACTATAATTTTATCACTTTCACATTGCTGATATCGCCGTCTTTTTTAAGTTCGTCCAGAACAGCCTGTGGCGGCGCGCTATCCAGGTTTAACACCGTCAGCGCCTGGCCTCCCGCCGTATCCCGCGAAAGGCTCATATTGGCGATATTGACCTTGTGCCGGGCCAGCAGCGTCCCCAGATACCCGACGATGCCCGGACGGTCCTTGTTGTTCAACATTAATAATGTCCCGGAAATCGGAATCTCCACGGGAGTGCTGAATAACCGGACGATTCGCGGATTATTGGGTGAGCCGAAAAAGGTTCCGCCCGCCGAAATCAGTTTCTTCGCCCCGCCAAACACCTGCACATGCAGCCATTCGTTGAAGGTCACCGGCTCGTCCGATTTTTTTTCTTCAACCGTGAGGCCCACGCTCGCCGCCGCCGAACGAACATTGACGTTATTCACGTCCTTCAATGTGCTGCCCGTCAGAAACCCTTGCAAAACCGCGCGCGTTACCGGATCGGTATTGGGCAGCGATTGCGCATGACCGCCATAGGTAATATGGATTCGGTCCGCCCCGGCAGGTGAAAGTTGCGCCAGCAATTTGCCCAGGGCCTCGCCCAAAGGAAGATACGGTTTCACCAATTCGTAGGTTTTCGCGTCCAGATACGGCAAATTCACCGCGTTGCGAACTTCACCCGCGAGCAAATAACCGGTGATAACTTCCGCCACTTCAATGCCGCATTTTTCCTGCGCTTCCTCCGTGCTGGCGCCCAGGTGCGGGGTCAGGATCAAATTCGGCTGCTTGCGGAACGGATGATCGGCGGCCAGCGGTTCAACGGCAAAAACATCCAGCGCCGCGCCGGCAACCTTGCCGCTTTCAAGTGCGGCAGTCAAATCCTGCTCGGCGATGATTTCGCCGCGCGCGCAATTTACAATCTTGACGCCTGGTTTCATTTTTGTGAACGCGGCCGCGTTCAACATGTGCTTTGTTTCCGGAGTGACCGGCATGTGCACCGTGATGAAATCGGCGGCGAAATAGACCTGGTCCACGCTGTCGGCAAAGGCCGCTCCATTGGCCCGCGCGCGTTCTTCGGTCAAATAGGGATCATAGGCAATGACGCGCATTCCGAAGGCGGTGGCGCGTTTGGCAACCTCGGTGCCAATGCGGCCCATGCCCAGAACACCCAGGGTCTTGCCCGCCAATTCCGCTCCCTGAAATAGCTTCCGGTCCCATTTGCCGGCAACCATCGTGGCGTGCGCCTGCGGTACCTTGCGCGCCAGGCTCAAGAGCATGGCAAACGTCAGTTCCGCCGTGGTGACGGTGTTTCCGCCGGGCGTGTTCATCACCACCGTGCCGTGTTGAGTCGCGGCTTCGATATCCACATTGTCCACACCCACACCCGCGCGCCCGACAACGCGCAATTTCGGCGCCGCTTCGATGATCTTGCGGGTCACTTTGGTTTCTGAGCGCACCACCAGGGCAACGGCGTCCGATACCATGGGAAGAAGTTCCGCCTCGGTCAGGCGTTTTGGCAAAACCACCACTTCAAATTCCGGGCGCTGCTGCAAAAGCGCAATGCCCTTTGGCGAAATTGGATCACATACTACGATTTTCATGCAAAGATGGGTAGTCTAGGCCTTGGGGTCGAAAAGGTCAAACAATGAATAAACCAATTGGAACTCAGCGCCCCATCCCCAAAATGAGAGGATTTGTGCCAGGCAAATACGCGGTTTGACGCTCGTTTTGTTAACACCCGGCTTTAGCGTGATGATGGCGATCGAAGGCTGCGCAACCGCTTCCGCGGTTTACCAGGCAGGAATTTCCCCGATTTGCGCGGACGTATAACGGCCGCCGGGCGATCGAAAAGTCGCGTTCGTTTTTTGTTTCTGAGATGTGATTTTGACTGTCTGTAAAATCAATCGCGATACCGCCTCGCCAGGCGAAATATTTTCATGATCCGCCTTCGCCTTGGCTACAGCGTAAGCGTCGTAATCGAACATCACGGTGACCCGCATAATCGCAATTTGATGCTATGATGTTGCGATGTCAAAAGAATTGCATTTCAGGTTAAAACGAAATGCCATACTCTCATTTTGATTGAAATGAGCAAATTGCTTTTGATTGACGACCAGGAAGACGTGCGGTATTCGCTGCAGCGGATTTTTGATTCGCCGGACGTCGAATTGGCCTCCGCCGCTTCCGGGGAGGAAGCGCTCAAAATCATCCCGCGCTTCAAACCGGACCTGGTGCTCATGGACGTGCGCATGGGCGGCATCAACGGCCTGGAAACCCTCCGCAAAATCCGCGCCGGCAACCCCAGGTTGCTCGTCATTCTAATGACCGCCTACGGGACGACCCAGACTGCCATCGAGGCGATGAAACTCGGCGCTTATGACTACCTCCTCAAGCCGTTTGACCCGGTCAAAATCAAAGAACTGATCGCCAACGCCCTCAAGGCCGCGCGCGACATGAAACAGGTCGTCTCTTATCAGCCATTGCTTCAATCGGAAGACTACGAACTGGGAATCGTCGGCCGGAGCGAACCGATGCAGCAGGTTTTCAAACTCATCGGTCAGGTCGCCATCAGTGATGCCACGGCGCTCATTACCGGCGAAAGCGGCACGGGCAAAGAGCTGATCGCGCGCGCGATCTATCATCACAGCCACCGAAGCGCCCTGCCCTTTTTGGCCGTCAACTGCGCGGCGATTCCTGAGCAGCTTTTGGAAAGCGAATTGTTCGGCCACGAACGGGGCGCCTTCACCGGCGCCACCGGCCAGCGAATCGGAAAATTTGAGCAATGCAATCGCGGCACCATTTTTCTCGATGAAATCGGCGACATGACGCCGGCCACGCAAACCAAAATCCTGCGCGTGCTGCAAAGCGGGACCTTCGAGCGCGTGGGCGGCAACCAGCCCATCCAGGTGGACGTGCGTGTCATCGCCGCCACCAACAAACCCCTGGAGCAGGCCGTCGCCGGCAAACAATTCCGCGAAGATTTATTTTACCGGCTCAACGTCGTGCGCATTCAAGTCCCCCCGTTGCGAGACCGGATCGAGGACATCGCCCTGCTCGTCAACTATTTCCTGGAAAAAATCGGACGCGAACACCAGCGCGCCCCCAAATCCATCGCCGCCAGCGTCGTCAAAACGTTGGAAAAATATCATTGGCCCGGCAATGTGCGGGAACTGGAAAACGCCATCCGCCGCGCGCATGTCATGGCCAAAGGCGACGCCATCTTGATCAGTGATCTGCCGCCGGAAATCAGCGGCGCGGCTCCCCTGCCCTCTTCCGCCGGCGCCGGCGCCGCCGCGGCCGACGACGCCGCCGCCCTGGCACGGCAATTATTTCAATGGGCCAGGCGTGAACCGAAATTAAAAATCATTCCGGCCGTCGAACGCGAATTGGTCATCCAGGCCCTCAAGGAAACCAATGACAACCAGGTGGCCGCCGCGAAACTTCTTGGCATCACCCGCGCCACGCTGCGCAAACGGATTGAAAAATTCGGCATCCACCGCGAGTTGAGCGTAAAATGAGCCTCTTAATTTATGCCCGCCACTTACACTGAATTGCTCGACGCCGCCATTTCACATCTCGAAGCATTGAAATCACAAGGCACGAAGCACGTCGCCGTCTCAACCGAAACCCTCCGCCAACTATTACAACCCCCGCCAAAAGATCCACATTCCAATCCTCGGAACCGCGCCAATGGCCCGGCGTCTCAATCCGTCGGCGATCCATTCCCCTTCTCCCAGCCTGTCGCGCCGCAGTCCCGTTCCGAGCGGGACGAAGGCGGACGGGAGAGGGCCGGGGTGGGGGCGAGTCCCCCTAACACCAACCCCCTCCCGGTTCCTGAACCAATCCGCATTCCCCAATCCGAAATCGGCAATCCCGAAAAGTCCGCCGCCTTTGCCGCTTTGCGCGAGCGCGTTTCCGTGTGCGTCAAATGCGCCCACCTGGCGTCATCGCGCAAAAATGTCGTTTTCGGGGTGGGAAACATTGACGCCCAATTGATGTTCGTCGGCGAAGCACCCGGGGCGGACGAAGACGCCCAGGGCGAACCCTTCGTCGGACGCGCCGGCGAATTGCTCACCAAAATCATCCAGGCGATGGGATTGCAACGCGGCGATGTCTATATCGCCAATATCTTGAAATGCCGCCCCGACACTCCGGGCCAGGCTTCGGGCAATCGAAAGCCGACGCCCGATGAAATGGCCACCTGCATTCCTTTTTTGCACGAGCAAATTGATTTAATCCGCCCGCGAGTCCTCGTCGCGCTTGGCGGGACGGCCATTGAAGGACTGCTCGGCAAGACTGCGGGCGTCATGAAAATGCGCGGCCAATGGCAGACCTATCGCGGAACGCCCTTGATGCCCACCTTTCATCCGGCCTACCTGCTTCGCAACCAGGCCATGACCGAAAAGCGCAAAGTATGGGAAGACATGCTCGCCGTGATGGAAAAACTCGAAATACCCATCAGCCCCAAACAGCGCAATTATTTTAGATCATCCGGCGCTTGAATTTGTTTATAACGAATCCAGGATATCCTTCACCTTCTTGTCGTAATCGTCTGCGTTGATGAGGCCTTGGTTGTAAAGTTCTTTCAGCTTTTTCAACTGTTCGACGGAATCAGCGCTGGGTGCTGCTTCATTGAGTATTGGCAGCTTGCCAAACGGGACATTTCCACCCAGCCCCGCCATCCATGCTTCTCTTGCTGAAATAACAGGGTTTGCAGGTTCACAATTGATGAGCATGATGATGTCCATCCCCTGGGGGTCATACAGAATCTCGCTATGAACTCGTCCATCATGAGGGCCCGTGTGCAAACCACCCTTGATCCAGGGATCGCCAACGTCCCAGCCCATGTTATCTTCGAACATCATTGCGGTGGTTGCACGGGAGAGCACTTTGCAATTACGAATTCCTTCAAGGAACCTTCCCAAGTCTGCGGCTGAGCCATACCAGCCGCCCGGCCCGGCGCCATGAGACTGGTCAACGTATCCCTCGTCGCCGGAAATCTGCCTCCCGGGTGTGGCATAGCAGCATACGCGGCTGTTGGCGCGTTCACTGTGCGTATCCATATCAGTAATTCCCATTGGTGCTAAAACATGGCTTTTAACATACGTTGAATAATCCGTTTGACTGATTTGCTCGATGAGCAAGCGCAGGATGTAGTAGTTAATTCCCTGGTATTTTCCAATAGTGCCGGGCTTATAGGGCAGCGGCAGGGCCAGCAGTTTCCTTAACGCATCCGGATTATTTCCAAACTCTTGAGTAAGTCCGGTGCGGTGCATGAGCAAATTCCTCATGGTTATTGTTTTTACTTCATCGTTGACGACCGGGCAGATTCCCGCAAGGTGCGGCCAGAACGGTTCATCGAGTGAAAATTGCCGGCTCGTGCCGTTGCACTCTTCCCAAAGTTTCAACAGTGCTGCGGCGGTAATCGTTTTAGAGCAACTTGCGATTATGATTGGCTTGTCCACTGTCATTTTGATTGCGGGATCAACTTTTTCCCACGGCGCTCTAGCCCAGCCGCCGGCAAAAGCCGCTACAATCGTTCCATGGTCAATCGCCTCGCAAACGTAACCGCCAGCCAATTTGCCTGCCATAGATTGGCGAACAGCGGCTTCGAATCTGTGAGCGTCAAAAGAACCAGGCTTGGGAACAAACGCGACCCATTTTGGATGACGTCCGATTTTGAAATCTTGGGCTATGAGTTTAGCCGCTGGCAGGTTGGTATTGCTCGTCCACCAGTCATGGCGCGCTAAACAAATCCAGTCTTGCCCGCTGAAAGCCACGCACTGGATGGCGATATTATTGCTGGCCGCAATGTCCAGAACCACGGCTAAATTGGGAGGTATGTCGCCGTAGCTGGTGCCGGTGGCATCGTGTAGAACGACCCAGCTTCCATCCTGCCCATATGAAATTGATCGCAAGGGACGGCGATCCTGCCTTAGTTTGCTGAATTCCTTCCATGCGCCTTGCGGTGCGATATGATTGCCAGGTCCCCACACACCCCTATCCGTACAAATAGTCCAGCCTCCAGTTAGGGGCGTGAAAGCAACGCAGTTGACTTTCTCCTCTGCATACATCTCCCGGAGCTTTTTACACATATTCAAGCCGTCATCACTCGCCACAAACCCTTGATTGTGCAATAGAAGCCAATCACCAGCGGGTGAAAAGGAGAAGGACCTGTTTTCATATCCATTTTTTTGTGCGTCTTCCAACGCTGCAATTGCCGCTTTGGGAATTTCCGGGCTGGCATAGAAGCCATTGATCCCGTCTAACACGACGAACCAATCAGACAGTCGGGCTGGAGCGTTTGGCAAAAGAACATTCTTTGATTTTCCGGCGGCATCCGGTGATTTCGGTGCTGTGGTCGCTTGGGCGGTCGAACTTCCGGAACTCATTTTCACAATCATCTGTTTTTGCATCCACTTGTGCATTTGCCAAATCATAGCGCCGCCGGCCAGCAGCAGGCAGATAGCCCCAGCCGCCGCGATCCACGGCCACAGTGTTCGTTTTAACTTCTTAGGCGTGGCTACGATTCGAGCCAGGGAGGGCACGATGATGACCTGGCCGCATTTCGGACAGGCGACGGTCGCGCCTCCCGCCGTCGCCTCCACTGCAAGATGTTGCCCGCACTGCGGACAGTTGAAATTAATGTCGTTCATCAATTTCCTATTTACAAATACACAACAAAAACAACATAGAAATGTCACCGGATTTTACCGCAGTTTGCAGCCGGTTATGCCCTGTTCCCAGCCTTGCTTGCCAACGCTTTTGATCTGCGCCGTCAGCGTCGCGTTGGCCTGCGGGAATTTCTCGAAAGCGAATCGCGGAATCATGGTGAAACAATTCGATTAAAAGCGTTGCGGGAAATTCGTTGCATTGTTGTTTGTGTACATGAAAACCGGGACCGTGCCGGCTGTGAAATCTGTCAACGTTAACCAATTTGTGCCGGCAAGGCTGGTTAATGGGCTCATTGCAAATAAGCCCGGTAAAAGCGGCGGTTGTAACCGTTGACGCTATTGCTCAGGGTGATCGAACCACCGACGGGTATACTGGAAGTGCTGATTGAATTCCAATTCACCAGATTCGTGGAAACTTGCAGTACATAATTGCTGCCGGCAGGGCCGGAAAGCAAAAACGTGAAATTGGTGTTGGCTACGGTTGCGTGAGGCGCTGACAGAATGACGAGAGGAGAAACGGTGATGGTCAGGCTGACCACGCTGCTGGTCGCGCTGCCATAAGGGCTGGACACAACCACGTCGTACGCACCCGCATTTCCCGCGCCCACATTGCTCAAAACCAATGTGGGACTTAAAACACTGGTGTTTAATACCAACTTGCGAATGAGATTGTTTTTCGAATCAGCAATGTACAAATCGCCATTACCGTCCTCTGCAACGCCTTCAGGATAATTCAATTCGGCAGTGGTCGCCGCCCCTCCATCGCCTGAATAGCCGTTCGTCCCGTTGCCCGCTACCGTGGTGATGATCCCGTCGGCTCCCACTTGACGGATTCGATTGTTCGAGGAATCCGCGATGAAAAGATTACCAACGGCATCCACCGCAACCCCTGCCGGATTGAACAATTCAGCATTGGTTGCCGCTCCTCCGTCCCCGGCATAGCCTCCTCCATAACCGCCGGTGCCGGCATCATAACCATTGCCCGCCGCTGTGGTAATGATGCCGTTGGTTCCTACTTCGCGGATCACATTGTTGAGCGTATCCGCAATGAAAAGATTCCCGGTGGCATCCACCACAACGTCTTGAGGATTATCCAACCCGGCATTGGTCGCCATTCCTCCGTCGCCCGAATAATCGCCTTCGGCGAAGGGGTCGCCCGCCACCGTGTTGATAATCCCGTTGGTTTCCACCTCACGGATATCGCCATCAGCGATAAAGAGGTCGCCGAGGGCATCCACTGCCACACCGCATGGGTATGCCAATTCAGCATTGGTCGCCGCCCCGCCATCGCCCGAATAGCCCATCGTTCCATCTCCCGCCAAGGTAGTGATGGTCCCATTTGTCCAGACTTTGCGGATGACATTATCCAGGAAATCGGAGATGAATAGGTTGCCATTGACATCCACCGCTACGCCATCGGGCAACGCTAATTGAGCATTAGTCGCTGCTCCGCCATCGCCCCAATAGCCCTCAACACCACTGCCAGCCACCGTGGTGATGATGCCGTTGGTTTCCACTTTGCGGACCCGGCTGTCATCGCTGTCGGAAATGAATAGATTGCCGGCGGTATCCACCGCCACGCCCTGAGGGAAATTCAATTGAGCATTGGTAGCAGCGCCGCCGTCGCCAACACCGTTACCGGCCACCGTCGTGATGATCCCGTTGGTCTCCACTTTGCGTATCCGATTGTTGGACGAGTCGGCAATGAAGAGGTTGCCCGCGGTATCCAGCGCCAGGCCCGAAGGATAGGCCAATTCCGCATTGGTTGGCGCTCCGCCATCGCCGGAATAGCCAGGCATTCCATTTCCGGCCACGGTGGTAATGATGCCATTGGTTTCCACCTTTCGGATGACATTATTATTATTGTCCGCGATGAAGACGTTGCCTGTGGCGTCCACCGCAACCCCGTAAGGCCCCCATAATTCAGCATTGGTCGCCGCCCCGCCATCGCCCGAATAGCCATACCCTCCGTCTCCCGCCACGATCATAATGATGCCGTTGGTTCCCACTTTGCGGACGACATTGTTTCCGCTGTCCGCGATGAAAAGGTTGCCCCGGGCGTCCACCGTCACGCCATCAGGAAGATACAACCCTGCATTTGTGGCCTCCTCGCCATTGCCAAAATAGTTGGTTCCGCTGCCCGCCACCGTGGTAATAATGCCGCTGGTTCCCACCTTACGGATGACATTATTATTTTCATCCGCAACAAACAGTTGGCCATAACCATCCACCGCGACCTCTTGGGGACCATCCAATTCAGCGTTGGTCGCCGACATTCCATCGCCCGCATATCCTCCAATTCCGTTGCCGGCCACTGTGCTAATGGTCCCATTGGTTTCGACCTCGCGAATGACATTGTTTCCGCTATCCGCAATAAAGAGGTGGCCGGCGGCGTCCACCGCCACGCCATCTGGAGAATTCAATTCAGCATTGGTCGCCGACATTCCATCGCCGGAATACCCTGCAACTCCGCTGCCCGCCACTGTGCTAATGATCCCATTGGTCCCTACTTTGCGGATGACATTATACCCGGAGTCCGCAGTAAAGACGTCGCCCGCGGCATCCACGGCTACGCCGGCGGGATAATTCAATTCAGCGGCGATGGCTGCGCCGCCATCGCCTGAATAACCAGGCATCTCATTGCCAGCCACCGTTGTGATGATAATGTTGTTTGGAAGATTGGTTCCATTCTGTTGCCATTGGTAGCTGAAAGGGCCAACGCCCGCCACCGATACCGCTAACGTGACGCTACTTCCAACGGATGCGGTTAAGCTGGCCGGCGATTGAAGCGTAATGGCGGGAGGCCCCGGTGTCACCACGATTTGCGGGCCATAGCCAATCACCGCAACGCCGTGGTTGTTGGTTGCGATCAAGCTCGGGATAAAGGCGCCGTTGTTGGCATACGTGTGGGACGGAATTTGGCCATTTGTCATGCTGCCATCGCCGAAATTCCAGCTCCAATTGACGATCGTATTACCCAGGCTGTCAAAGCCGGCAGAATCGAATTGAACTCCCAGGGGAGCCGCACCATTCGTTGGGTTTGCGCTAAACTCAAGTGTGGGAAGTCCAACCGATAACTGATATACCATACCCACGCTGCCCGCCCCGCCGTTCTCAGTCGTGCCATCGAGATTGCCATCCTCGCCCTGTACCGGCGGGGCATTTGGATAATACCCATTAACGCCACCGACGAACGAATACAAATACGTAAGCACTCCGTTGGTGCCGATCTTGAATATCATGCCGACGCCATTCGTTCCGCCATCTTGGGTCGCGCCATAAAAGTCGCCGTCCCCGGCCTGCGACAGAATTGACGGATACACGCCGCCGTTGGTGTCATTGAAGGAATACAGCGTTGTCAAAGTCCCGCCGGGGCTCATTCTGAATACGGTTCCCCAGGGCTGCGCGCCCGCGCCGGCAGTCGTGCCATAGAAGTTGCCGTCGCTCCCCTGCACCAGGCCCCCATTAGGATACCCGCCATCGTTGAAGCCCGTGAAGGAGTACAAGGTGGTAAGCCCGTTGGCCAGGCTGAATTTGAACACGGTCCCGTAGCCATGCCAGGTGCTGGCGACGTAGCCGCCGTGGGTTACGCCATAAAAATTGCCGTCGCTGCCCTGAATCAGCGTGCCAACAGGGTAAACCCCATCACTGCCGCCGCCGAAGGAATATAGTGAGGTGAATGGACTGCTGTTGCCAACCTCGAACACGGTGCCGTAGCGGCTTGTGCCGCCATATTGAGTCGTGCCATAAAAGTTGCCGTCGCTGCCTTGCACCAGGCCGGCCGGGCTCCCGCCGTCATTCTCGCCGTAGAAAGAATATAGATTAGTGAAGGCGCCGGCGCCGCTGATTCCGAATACGGTGCCGCCGCCCCAGCCGCCGTTTGCGCAGGTGCCATAGAAGTTGCCATCGCTGCCCTGAATCAGGCTCGAGGGATCACTGCCATCTGCTATACCACCGGAGAAGGAATACAGGTTGGTGAATGCCCCGTTGCTGCTAATTTTGTAAACAACCCCGTAGCCGTCTGCCCCCCCGCTTTCCGTCGTGCCATAGAAATAACCGTCGCTGCTTTGCACCAGCCGGGTCGAGGGACTTTCCCCATCAGCCTCGCGATTGAAGGAGTATAAGGTCGAAAATGCTCCGCTCGCGCTGAATTTGAATACGGTGCCATAATCGTCCCAAATGGCCATTCCACCCGGAGTCGTACCGTAAAAATTGCCATCGCTATCGCATACCAAACCGGCGTTCGGAAAGTCCCCGCCATCTCCTCCGGAAAAGGAATATAACGTGGCGAATGCCCCATTTGTGCTGATGCTGAAAATACTGCCATATTCGTTAGTGCCGCCGGCAATAGCGGTTCCATAGAGATAACCGTCGCTGGCTTGTACAAGTCCGCCGGCGGGACCTCCTCCGTCCGTAAAAAAATATAATTCGGCGTAGTTTCCGCCGGCGTTGATTTTGAACACCGTCCCTCTGCCGGTAGAGCTGCCGTATTCGGTTGTACCATAGAAATAACCATCGGCTCCCTGCACCAGTCGCCCGTCTGGCTGCGCCCCGTCATTGCCGCCGCCTCCATGGAAGAAGTACAAGTTTGTGAGTTCCCCGCTTGAGCTGATTTTAAAGACACTGCCGAAGCCAGACCCACTATATCCACCGTACGCGGTGCCCTGGGTCGTGCCGTAGAAGTAACCATCACTTCCCTGCACTAATCCGGCTGTGGGATAAAGCCCGTCGCCATATCCGTGAAAAAAGTAAAGGTTGGCAAACGTTCCGTTGAGACTTATTTTGAACACGGATCCATAACCGTTACCCCCCGCTTCCGTCGTGCCATAAAAACTGCCGTCATTACCCTGCACTAATCCGCCGTTTGGTACGGGGCCGGCGCCCGAATCGTCGTTGGTGAAACAATACAGCGTTGTTAGCGCCCCCATCGTACTGATTCTGAACACGGTTCCGACGCCGTTCGATCCGCCGCTGGTTGTCGTGCCATAAAAATTGCCGTCGTTTCCCAGTGCGAGGGGTCCAGCCGGGGACCCGCCGTCATTCGAGCCGGTGAATGAGTAAAGGGTGGTGATTGCTGCCCCGGGCGTGATTTTGAACACAGTCCCTTGCCCATATGCGCCCCCCCCGCTCGTCGTGCCGTAGAAACTGCCATCGTTGCCCTGCGCCAGGCCTTCAGCGTAAGCACCATTCTCGAACTCTCCAAAACTATGCAGATTTGTGAATCCCACTTGTGCATGCGAATTCAGAGCCGTTACTTGCAGCGTGGCCGCAACCAGGACGACCACTGCGGCCATTGTCCGCCCATTAACCAGGACTTCTGCGTTGCCGGTTTCACGTTTTCGCCACAATGTGCATACTCTCTGTGTTGTCGCGATGGCGAAGCCGAAATTGAAGGAAAATACTTTCTTCATAACTTATTTTTACCTCACTGTGACAACCTGTAAAATTTCCGCGCGCCACAAACAGGATCGCTGACGATATTCTGCCCATTCGCGACAACGGGCGCTGTTGCAACTCCGCTCCAGGTCGCTGGTAAAAGATTGGTCGTGGACTGCAAAATATACCCGATATAGTTCGCAGACCACGTTAAAACAATGTTCGTGCCGGACTGGACGGCAGTCAGCACTGGCGTGCCAATAAGAAATTGGCTTGGAACAAGGGCCTCGTCAGAAATACGCGCCTCATCAATCAATCCCTGGAAGTATTCATCATAGTTTGCGGATTCAACGTTGCCTATCCCCAAACCTGGATTGGGTCCCGTCAAGACGCCAAAAGGCCTGATAGACGTGGTCGTTTGTGTTACAAGTGCTCCATCAATGTAAAGCGACATGACGCCGTTTGATCCGTTGAGCGTGCCGGCGACATGGTGCCAATTATATAGGGTAATCGGCCATTGAATGGCCGCCATATCGTTATTCTGGTCTGTGATCTGAAATTGCACGTTTGTCGTTCCATTCCTCACAAGCACCGTAAGTGTATATGGATCCAAGCCGGACCGGTCGTCACCGCGAAATATAATTTGGCCGGCCGTAAACGGTCCTGCCCCCGGGGACGTGGCATAGATAAAAGCCTCCAACGTCAGGCTGTTCGTTAGCGCGAATTGTGGATCGTCAGGAATGAAGATTCGCCCGGAGGAGCCGTCGAAAGAGAGCGACAATAAATTAGCCGCATCGGTCAACGGAATCGGATTGACAGGAACATTGGAGGTGTAGGTTACCGACCCAAACGCAGTCCCATTTAGCCCATTGCCGGAGCTATCCAATATGGTATTCGTGCCGGAGGCTGCCAATCCGTTCGCCCCTTCCTCAAAGCGATAATACGCCACCGTACCGGCGTTCAATTTGTATCCGTCAACAATGGCGAGAAGCAGATAAAAAAAGACAATCCCGTGCATCGTTTTCATAGCGCTAACGCCGGGAGCTTGGCACGGCTTCATTTTTGTGTTGTTATGTTGTGCTCACCGCCGTTTTGTTGTCACTGGCCGGCTCCCGCACCTTCGGAATTCTTTGAAACAACTTCTTTTTGCGCAAATTCCCGAATCGCCGCGGCGGAGGAAATTGCCTGCTGCGATCTCGTCAGCAAATCCTCCAACGCCGCCCTGGCAACTTTTTTGTAATTCGACCGTGTGGAGGCGCTGCTTCGGCCATCAATCGTATCCACCCAAACTGCATTTCCCTTTGGATCACTCAACGTCCATTCCACCTTCATGTCCACAATGGATTCGCCTCCGCCGGTCGCCCCGATGGTTCGGGTTAGGTAAGCGACCTTGGGCGTGAGCACCGCGCCGACATTTTCAGTCGCAGGAACCTGGCCGTTGCGGACTCGGATCACTTCGTCAAACGTATTCTGCGCCAAAACCGGCGCGTTGGTCGCGATAAACTCGCCAATCGGAATGTTCCATTTGTCATTTTTTGCGGCCAGCAACTCGTCAGTGATGTTGACCGCCACTTTTAGATGAATTTTCTCCTGCGCCGTATAACCGGTGAATGGCGCATTGGATACGCTCGCGCAGCCGGCCAATAGCAGTGAAGCCAGGGCCGAACCAAAGACGCAGAGCCGAACGAATAATTTATTTTTCATTGGATTCATTATTTTGGCAAGTTGATGTTCAACGGAAAATCAAATGCGGTTGTTTCGCCTGTGGCTGGGTTCTTCGCTTCGGCAACGACATGGCAGTTGCTCAAAGCGGCAGCGTCTTTGGGCAATTGATAATAGATAAATCCTTGTGCTTTATCCCCGGGTCCAAGCGTGTGGGTGTAAAATTCATTGTCGGCAAGGTTAAATTCAATTATCGAAGCGTTTGATTGCTTTTGCATGCCTGTGAACTCAAGCGGCATGCCGATCACGGCGAGCGGCAGCGCATAGCCCCCAAGCCCCACGAGGACTGCGCCCGTATTTGCCATCACTTCTCCACTGCTCGATGTTACCTTCTTCCGTTGAGACGCACTGGTAATTCCGGTAGCATTATCAAGGACGCCGACTTTTTCGCGTGGTATAATGAAACTCACTGTCGGACTTTTGTTTTCGGCCACAACCAGGATTGGCAGCAAGCCTTTGTCCAATAGATCAATTTTGAACGTTTCCTTCACCTCCGCTTTGTCAGTCATTGGGCGAACCCCGACGACAAGGCCGTCTATTTGCTCGTGCTCCACGTACGAATCAGCGCTGCCGCTGGTTATCGGAGCTACATGCATGGTAGAACAACCCGCGCCTGATAGAATCAAACAGGTTGCAAGGAATAAAATAGTGCGTGGCTTTTTCATAGCTGTTTTGAATGTCTGTGTCGTTTGTCTGCATTTGTCACTCGCCGTATCTGTAAAAAGGGCTGCTAATATATATACGGAGTCGAAATGACAGGTCTGACAAAAAACTTTCGTTAATGTCATAAGTTGTTCATTCCCAAAGGCCTTTTGATTGGCCATCCAAAATGAACATCGGATTTCATCCAAACAATTTTTGTCAGAAAACGTGTTTGCCTTCCGTATTTATCAATGATTAGCCTGAATTACCGCTATGAAGTCACCCGATGAAACTGATCTGCTGCCCACACACCGAAGCCTTTTGACTCGCCTGAAGAATTGGGACGACCACGAGGGTTGGAAACAATTCTTCGATACCTATTGGAAGCTGATCTATGGTGCGGCCGTCAAATCCGGCTTGTCAGACGCCGAGGCGCAGGACG
>JASHPN010000105.1 GCA_030038175.1 Verrucomicrobiia bacterium | reverse complement strand
TCGCGGTTAACTGAATAAGTCCCGGGAGCATGGTGTGCGGGATAGGCGAAATGGATCATTGTGATTTCGGCGGGGCCTTTGAGGTCGGCCACGACGACATTGGTGGTGGCCCGGAATTGCAAGGCGGGCGAATTCTCGATCCACAGCGCGTTGACGGCTTTGGTGTCGCCGGGCGCGACGCGGGCAAGGTCTGAGGGCAATGATTGGGCATCAACCGGGGATTCAGAAAGGCAAGCGGTGAAGATGAAGGCGAATAGGAGAATGCAATGTTTCATGGGGGAAGGGTTACCAAGGAAAAAGGAAAAAGGAAAAAGGAAAAGAAGTCGTGTTGCGTGTTGCGTGTTGCGTCAAGTATTTGGGGAAGATGAGGGTGTGACAGGAAGCCCACGCACCGGCTGTGACTGATGTGACACATGCAAAGCGTGGAGAGTGGAAAAAGGGGTAACAGCCGCTACATCATTGCGTGTCAAGCATTTAGCCCGCTACATTTGGGGTAACAGGGGGGTAACACAGGGGTAACACTGCTGGTAGTCCGTAGTCAATGGTCAGTAGTCAGTAGTGGCAGGCTTACCTCGCATCTCGGGTGCTAAGAACTACCGACCACTGACTATTGCGCTCGTTTACCAGTTTCGTTTACCTGTTTTTTGTCGTTATTTCAATGAAAAACGGGCAAATATCGCATTCGTTTACTGTTCACCACGATGGAGAATTCATCACGGACCGGTTACCGGGACTAGTCCGTTCGGGCCCAGGATGAAGATGGTTCCCTGGCCGCTATAGCTGGTGCCGTTGAAGTTGATGCCGCCAAAAACGGTCGTGCCATACAACACGCCGGGGGCGGCCGGGTTGGCATCGGGAATCCAAAGTAGAGTGCCCGCCGGATAGGCGCCGTCAGGACCCGTGAACGAGGCCAGGGTTTGCACATTCCCGGTGGTGTCCATGGCAAACACGGTTCCGTAGCCCCCGCCACCGCCATTGGCGGTTGTACCCAACAGGCTGCCGTTCGGACCTTTGATAAGGGCCGCGGCCGGGTTCGCGCCGTCAGGGCTGCCCTTAAATGAATACAAGGTGGTCAAGCTGCCCTTGGCGGTAATCTCGAAGATCGTCCCGGCACCGGAGGCGCCGCCGTAGTAGGTGGTGCCGTAAAAGGTTCCGGCACCGTCCTCCAGCAGGCCCGCGGAAGGCGTCATGCCCTCATTGCCGCCGGCAAAGGAGTGCAAGATGGTCAATGCGCCCGCAGGAGTGATCTTAAAGACTGTGCCATTGCCCTCAATCATTGGGGCGCCGGGGCTGGCGTAGCCATGAGTTCCGCCGTATGACGCGGTGCCGTAAAAATTCCCGTCGCTGGCTTGGATCAATCCGTTGGGCGCGCCGCCATCCAGGGGGTCGCCATCACTATTGGACACGGTCCCGAAGTCATAGAGCGCGGTCAAAACGCCGGACGTCGTGCACATAAAAATGGTGCCCGCTCCCGCATAGCTGGTTCCTCCGGCGGACGTTGTGCCGTAGAAGTTTCCGTCGGCGCCCTGGACAAGGCCGGTCATCGGGAGGAAGCCATCATTGTAGCCGGTAAACGAGTAGATCGTATTGACCGTTCCTCCGCCGAATGGCATTTGGAAGACATCGCCATAGCCATAGTATCCGCCAGTTGAAGCCGTTCCATAGAAGTTGCCGTCACTTCCCTGGATCAGGCTGCTATAGGGCATGCCTCCATCGAACCCGCCAGTGAACGAATACATCGGAGTCACCGTGGCTGTGGCCGGCGTAAACGCGAAGATTGAACCGTAGGCATAGGCTCCGCCTCCGGCAGTCGTGCCATATAAATTGCCGTCGGTACCAAGGATCAGCCCGGCCCAGGGAAAGGCGCCGTCATATTGATCGGTAAATAAATAGCCCGCAGCCAGGTCAACGAACGGCGCCGTCGCCTGGTCAACGGTCAGGATCGCTGATCGGCTCTGAGCGCTACCGACGGCATTGCGGACGAGAACCGAGTAGGCGCCGGAGTTTTGAACCGTCAAATTACTGATGGTCAAAACGGGGCCGGTTGATCCGGAAATCTGTCCTCCATCATGCAAAGCCATTCCGCCTTTTTGCCACTGGTATGACAATGGCCCGTCGCCCGTGGCGGTGACGCTAAACGTGGCCGTTTGCCCGGTCAGGAGAGACTGGCCGACCGGCGGTCCGGTGATTTGCGGAGGCATTGCCACAACCACCAGGGTGGCTTTGTCACTGGTTACCGAGCCAGAGGCATTGTGAATGATGACCGAATAATCGCCTGCGTCTGTGGCCGCGGCATTCATGATCTTCAGCGTGGCGGTGGCGGCTCCGGAAACATTGCCGTTGTCAACCAGGTTCTTGCCGTCTTTTTGCCATTGCCAGGTGTCCGGCAGGCTGCCGAATGTGGCGACGGTAAAGAGCGCGGAGGCGCCGGCATCCACGGTCTGATTCTGCGGCTGGGAAGTAATTTGGAGCGGCCCGCCAATTTCAAGGCGAAATACCGTGCCGTTATTCGCGGAGCCTCCCGTTGTCGTCGTGCCGTAAAGATTGCCATCGCTGGCCTGCATCAACGCGGCCGAGGGTGAAGCGCCATTCAAACCACTGAAGCTGAGCAATGTGGCCAGTTGCCCATTCAAGCCAATACGAAAGACTGTGCCGTTTCCGTAAGCACCGCCCAACAACGTTGTCCCGTATAGATTTCCATCCGTGCTTTGCACCAGACCGCCCGAAGGATTCGCGCCATCGCTCACGCCCGTAAATGAGTGAAGCAAGGTAAATTGGCCCGCGGGTGTGATTTTAAAGAGAGTCCCTACGCCGCCGCTGCCGCCATCTATCGTGACGCCATAGAAATTGCCATCGGCGCCCTGGGTCAGCCCGGCCATCGGACCGGAGCCATCGCTGCCGCCGGTAAACGCATAGAGCGTGGTAATAACGCCGGACGGAGTCATTTTAAAAATCGTCCCGGAGGTTCCAACGCCGGTTTGTTCCCCGCCATTCGGCAACTTCACTATTGGCAAAGTCGCTCCGCCGTTGCCGCCGGATTCGGTTGTGCCATAAAAATTCCCATCCGCGCCCTGGACGAGCGTGCCGGACGGCCATGCGCCGTCGGTCAGGTTGAACTCGGCGAGCGGGTTGACCGAACCGTTGGTGGCCAAACTGAAAATCGTTCCGTAGCCGGAAGCACTACCGAGGGGGTATCCGTAGGCGTAGGCGCCGCCGAACAGGGCGTCTCCGTAAAAATTCCCGTCGTTTCCCTGGATGAGGCCGGCGGCTGGATATGAGCCGTCTTCGGCGCCGGCGAAGTCGTAGAGCGGAGTCACTTCCCCGGCCGGGCTCATTTCAAAGAGCCCTCCAAGATCTAAAGGCCCGCCCTGCTCGCTGGACCCGTAAAAATTGCCGTCCTTGCCCAACGCCAATCCGGCGCGAGGCATGCCGCCGTCATCCCCGGAGAAAGTAAATGAATAGAGACTGGTGAAGGAGCCATGCGTGGTGATCTTGAAGATCGTGCCGGCTCCATAATTATAACCGCCGTATTCAGCGCCATTGGTTCCTCCCTGGACAGTCGTGCCATAGAGCGCGCCGTCCCGCCCCTGGACCAGCGGCGCAAAGGGCCAGGCGCCGGACAACTCCCCGGCGGGAAATGAATACAGCGTGTCAAGGCTCACGCCCGGCACGGTGACTGACGCAGACGGCGCCGGCACGGTCGCCGGTCCCTGGGACGGCGCATTTGGCAACAGCGGCCCGGCCAGCGCGGCCAGCAGATTCGTGCCGGTGGGCGTACCCCAACCGGTGCAAAGGTCATAACCGGGAACAGCCGAAAATCGGTTTGGGCTGCCGGGACTTTCATTGTTTCCGGTCGTAATATCATGGAAGGCCGCAGCGTAGCTGGTGCGGTCCTGACCCTTGCCAATCGAGTAAATAATCGGATTGAGGAAGCCGACGGGCGGCTGGCCATGGTCCTCGGCCAATTCGTTGGCGAGCGCGGTGAAGCCGGCCCACAGCGGTCCGGCAAAACTCGTTCCTCCGCTGGAGGCGCCGTAACCGTTGGCGATAATAACATAAAGATTATCGGCGACCATCGCGACATCCGGCAAGTTCCGCATGGTGGTCGAGCCCTGGTTGGCAGTCATGTTAATTCCTTTTTGCCACTTGGGAATGGGGACGATCGTGCTGTAGCCGCCGCTGCCGCCGGCCTCCGCATATTCCGGCCCATACTCATTGCCCCAATTCCAAACGGTTTCGGAAACCCAACTTCCGCCATTGCCGCTGGTCGTGAGCGTCGTCCCGCCGACGATAGTCACGTTCGTATCATCGGCCGGGGTTGGGATCAAACCGCTATAGGCATTTTGATCGCCGGCGACATTGAAGAACGTCTGGCCCTGGGCGATGAACTCCTTGAAGATTGAATCCGTTAGTGTGTCCATCGTATAGAGCCAGGACGCACTGATCTGCCGCGCGGCATCATCCGTCGCCATTCGGTTCAGGATGTCATCCACGTAGGACCCCTCATAAACCAGAACTTTGGACAGACCCGGCGCCATCGAGATGACCATGTCAATATCGGCCGTGACCTCAATGTCGCCGTAGGCGCTGGGCATGCCGCCAAAACCGTCCACCAGCACCGGCTCGACCGGGACGTTGGGCAGTCCGGCCTGAGCTTCGTAATTAAGCACATCGCTGGGCCACCAACCGGAGTCGAACTCGAGCAAGCCGACCGTCTGGCCTTTGCCCGTGAGGGTGGCGCCGGGAACATAGGCCGAGCGGAAATCGTTCCCCATGAACAGCCCAATTGGCCCGGATCCTGTCTGCGCCTTCCTGACCTGGCTCAGCGGAATGACTTTGGCGACCTGCGGCTTCGGCAAAGTGAAATTGTCCAGGCCTTCAACGATGGCAATCGGCACGTCCGAGTCAATGGACGGAGCACGGTCGGGAGCATAAAAAAGACGATTCTCCGTCGGATGCTGATAGGTGCGGAGATGAACGTGGAAAACCTGTTCGACCGTTGACGCCGGTCCGGTCACGTCGAGCAGCAAGCGATTGGAATGACAGGCGCTGATTGTCATCCCCTGCGCTTGCATGAAATTAATCAAATTGTCGTAATCCGCCTGGCTGGGGCCAAACTTTTGGGCAAACTCACCGGGCTTGAGCCAATGATGGTAGTTCGTGCTGGCGGGGTCGGTAAGTTCACCCAGAAGCTGGTCCAATTGGCGTTCGTTGCGCAGGGGCAGGCCAATGGCCAGGCTGATGGGCTGGAAACCCAAACTCGGAGAGACCAATGTCGAATTCGTCATGAACCGCAACCAAGGGTATTGGATGGTCTGCGAGGCATAGAGAACGCCCGGCGGAAGACAAACCGCAACAAGAACGGCAAAGCAACAACGAACGATAAGGGAGTTTTTCATGGAGGTTGGCTTCAGGTTTTGGGCAAAACGCGACTTTTCAGCGAACCACCATCCCGGCAGAAAGCTAAAAAATCGTTTTGGACCTCGATTGATTAGGGTTTTTGCTTTTGACTTATAATAATCAGTTTTTAGGTTTTCGGTTAGGCGTGATAATGCTTTATCAGGCGAGCGACGTCAAGGCTATTATGGCAAAGCTCGCTCAGATAATGGGTTCCAGTGGCAAAATGATATCGGCTCCAGTTCAAGATAATTGCCCAATAAAACACGCCTTTTTAGACTTTTTTAAAACCGTTTTTCGAGATAGGAAGTGAAAATCCTAATTATTAGACATTAACAGGACTAACAGTTACATTAAATGGCCAAACGGCTGGCCGGCGTGGATTGTCTGTCATATATAATTTAAACTCATATATGACAGAAATCAACGGTCGGGGTTTATTTATTTGGCGGTTAGGTGGAATCTGACATTCCAGCCATTTAAGTTCAGCTCCGGCCTTTCGCCTTTGGGAAAACGCGCATGAAAGATCTTCACCGTATGCGGCGGCAGTGATATGTAGTTGTCATCCCAGAACACGGGTGTGAGTGATCGGTGGGATTTGGCCCCGATGATGCGCATTTCAATGAAAAACGCCAGGGTGTCACCCGGATTGTCCAACGTCACGGTGGCGCCGGCTCCCGTGGAGCTATAGGAAACCCGGGCACGCACGGTTGCCGCAGGCAGGTGGTTGAGCGCGGTAAAATCGGCAAACGACTTCTCCGGCGTCACATACCACGTCGTTTTGTCTTCATCCAACACGTCCGGCCTGGTCGAGAGCCAGTAGAAATTGTCGGCGACCAGCGCGCCGGCATGGCTGTGAAGGTCGAGGAAATAGACCGGCGTAGAGTGCGGCAGGGACATTGCGCCGCTGGACGCGGCGCGGACGGCGCAGCGCGCCGTCCCTGCCCCGAAGAGATTTGAAAGATCAAAGATTTTTTCCGAACCACAGGCGGCGCAATTGCCGGTGATCGTTTGTTGTAAAATCTCTTTTGAGTTCAGGCCATAGACGGCAATCACAGTCCGGCATATGCCGGGATTGCGACCGGTCTGGTTGACAAGATAGACGCCGTGGTCTTTGTAATTATAGATGACGGCAAACGGCGATGCGCCCTTCTTCGCGCCGAAAAATGCCCCGCCGGGAACCAGATAATAATCATAAAGCTGCCAGTACAGTTTCGGCCAGGAGGGATTCAACATCCACTGAATGATACCCGTCGTCCGCGGCAGGTTCACCGAAAACGCCTCATACATCGCGCGAATGGCTTCGTAATTGGCGGCCTGGCTTTCGAGGGCAAATTCCTCGACATTGCGCGGCAGGCCGTAACGGTTGGCCAAGGCCGCGAGATACCACGGGTCCAATCGCCGAAAATTTCCGCGCGCGCAATGGAAATTCCAGGCGCTGTCCATTGGCCAGAGGTCCCGCGCGGGAATCATGCGCTCCAACGATTCCAGCGGCGGCGGCTGAAGTCCCGGTCCAGTCTCGGTGTTGAAACCAAACGCGCCGCCGTTTTTCTGATCCAGGTACCAGTAATCCGGAGGGACATAATCGTACGGACCGTTCATTTTCACGCCGGATGGGCCGCTGACCTGGCTCGCATCGTCACCGCACGTCTTGAGCGTGGGCCGGGTTGGGTCCAGCGTCCGCAAGAGTGCGTCATAGCGTCTCTCCAGTTCGGGCCGCGGCAATTTGTCGCTGCCCAGCACCCATAAGAAAATACTGGGATGATTTCGCAGCCACAAAACCTGGTCGTGCAGATAATTTGTGGCCAGGTCCATATCGGCTTGCGACTTGAATCCGCCAAATTGATCGCAACTCTTGCCCAATTGCCCGGTCCATTCCCATTGGCAGCTCCAGCCGGCCATGATGAGCATGCCATATTTGTCGGCCATGTCATAAAGGCGCTGGCTTTCGCCCCAAATGCCCTCCAGCCGGATCGTATTCAAATTCATCGCGCGGGCGTAACGGATTTGAGCGTCCAGATTCGTTTCATTTTCGCGCAGAAACAATTCGTCGGCCCAGCCGCCGCCGCGAATCAATATCTTTTTCCCGTTAATGATGTAGCCGCGATAACCCCGGGGGCTGATGTAGTCCTTCACTTCGCGGATGCCGAATTTGGTTTGCGCGGTATCCGAAACTTCCCCATCCACAGTTGCCGCGAGTTTGAGGTCATACAAATGGGGCTCGCCCAATTCCCATGGCCACCATAATTGCGCATCGGCGAGGTTCAATGGCGGGTTGTTTTCCGGGGTGAATTCCACCGAACGGGTCTCCTGTGGCGCCAGTGAAAAGGTGCGCGCGAAAGTTGCGCCGCCGATCGTTCCGGTGACCGTGGTCTGCGCGGGATTTTTTGAGTGGTTGGCAAGGTCCAGATGAATCGTCAGTTTTGCGCTGGCATGGACATCGCGCGGCGAGGTCCCCGCCCGTACCGCGGGCGGAATTGGGCCGCGGGTTCGGAGCTGCATTCTCCGCTCGCTTGCGCCGCTCTGCGCGGCGCTGACGGCGCAGCGCGCCGTCCCTGCCACTGGCGGTTCGTAGTTCGAAGAAAGGACACTTTCGACAAACACATTGTCCATCGAAATTGCTTTATAAAAGTGGAGTTTGACCGGCCGGAACAATCCCATGTTACGGTCGGGGGGCGCCGGGTTCCAGTCCACAAAACCCACCGTGAAATCGGCCGGTTGCGGGGGAAAAACTTCGACCGCCAGCGTGTTTCTGCCCGGTTTGATATGTCCTCCGGCGTCTAATTTAAAAATCCGGAAAGCGCCAAAGATGGTATTGGTGGTGGCCATCAAATCACCGTTCAACCAGATGTTCGCCCGATAATTGATTCCCTCAAAAATCAAATCGGCGCCTTCGGCCGCCTGGCCGGCCGTGACGGAAAACGTGTTGCGATACCACCATGGTCCCGCAAAAGGCGCTTGCGGAATTTTTGCCAGGTTTGTTCCGAAGAAAACATTGGCATAAACTGCATCATCCACCAGCGCGCCCAGAACGGTTGAAGGCACGGCGGTCGGATACCAATCGGCGGCGGCAAAGCCGTTCGATGAGATTTTGACGCCATCGGGCGACATTGTGTTTCGGGCCAGCGCGGCATTTGATT
>JASHPN010000104.1 GCA_030038175.1 Verrucomicrobiia bacterium | reverse complement strand
CCATACGCAGATGCCGACTACAAAGGGATTCTCCCGGCCGCAACGCGGGCTCTATTGGGTATAACTACACCCGAAAATGTCTTGCTCGCCGGAGCCGTACCGCTGGCGCCCGAACTTATGGGCGGGGGACTCTTTGCCGGAACGGTGGCATCAATCCCCGATTCAGTCCAAAGGATGGCCCAATCCACAACGCCGGCAGAATTTCGCGGCGCCGCCACGGAATTGGGACTGAACATCGGCATGGCCGCTCTCATGGGGCGTGGATTGGGGCACCAGGTGCCCGGCGATCTGATGAGACCTGATGAGGAGGAACCATCCCCCCCCCGCCGGCCGATGTTGAAAACGTCACCCCCGGATCCATGCCTCTGCCGGCAGAAAAGCTATCTCCAGAAAGCCCGACCGCACAAGTCGAATACCTCCGGGACTTTCTGCGCAACAATCTGCCCGCCCATGAGCAGCCAACCGCCGCCATCCCCTCCGATGACGAAATGGCAGAACGAGTGCTCCGCAAATTTTTTCCACCACTGGAGCCGGCGAACGTGGTGCCGCCAGAAGCCCCAGCGATTCCGGAACAATCCGCTTATTTGCCGGCAACCTCCTTTTCCGAAACCGCAGAGCAACTTGCGCAACGGCTGGAATCACTTAAGACCGGTGTCGGCCTGGGCGGCCAGCTTCACGTTTTGGCCTGGCGCCTTATGTGTGGGACGGTGCTGGCAACGTCGCCCAAGAGGTTATTCGCACACGGAGAACCGTTGCGGATGCCACGGACACGGCTATTCGCCACATCCGGCGGAATTTCCCAGGGCAATTCAGCGAAGCCAGCGCGCGGGCCGCCATTGCAAAGGCGATGGGTCATGAGCGGCCGATCCTGCCGTTCGATGCGGACAGTGCGATAAATACCTTGCCAACGCTGCGAGGAAAAGAGCAAGGTAACACGACGCCAGTTGCCGGGTCAGGCGTAGTAATTCCGGACCTAAAAGGCGCAGCGGCGAAGAATTTAGCGGCCCGAAAGATAGTTCAATTCCAAGGGATGGAAGTGCGTGCCGTTCGTGATTTGAGCCATGTTGATAGCGCGACCCTTCAACGAATGCTGGATTATGGCGTTCCACCTGACACGATCACCGGAGGCCAGATCGTGCTGCATCACCTGAGATAGGATCCCAGAGGACCGCTTGTGGAAATGCCGAGAGCTAACAACAGAATCTCGAATCGCCGACAGCATCCGTTTGGGAACGCCCCGGGCGTCGGTCTTTCCGCATGGCAACGAGCCGCCCATGATGTCTGGCGTGAGAAATATTGGAAGTGGCGCGCACAGCAGGAACTCGCACGGAGGAACAATGGAATATGAAAACTGAAACTTGGAAAACCATGGATCGTATGTTTGAAAAACATCCGACAATGCGAGCGGAACCAGTGCCCTATAAGGAAATCGATGCCACCTTTGCGAGAAACGGAATCCGGCTAGACCCAGACTACCGCGAGTTCGTCCATCGATATGGCGGTGCAATTGTTGGAGCGTATCGAATTTATGGATTACGCAGGCCGTACGCTATGGGGGGCAAGGAAGGTTTAGTATTTGACGAAACACACCATTACAGAAAACAAGGGTGGCCGGGAACGGATGAATGGCTTGTTTTCTCCTGGGATCTCGCCGGCAATCCGATCGGCCTCGACAAAGATGGCAAAGTATGGATATGCGACCACGACTTTGGCGGTGTGCAGCTTCTGGAGGATAACTTCGAATCGTATTTACGGAAGTGGTGTTTGAAGCTTGATCCCATTGAGTAGCTCAATGGCCGATTGACCCAGACCAACGGCAGGTTTTATTTAGTCTGAAAGAGTGGGATTGGCCTTGCGCCTTTTCACTGGTTGGCGTCATCTGGTAACGGCTTGTAATCAATGAAATGATCCTGGATAAACTGAAGACGACTCGCAAGCATATCGGCTTACTACGAACTCATTGCATCGGTCGAAAAGCGGCAGCAGCAGCCGCGCTGGCGCGCTTTGGCGCGCCGCGGGGGACTGCCACACTCCATGACGGAAGCGGTTGTCAGACCACTATTTTAGTTCCGCCGCAATCTGTCCCCCCAATTGTCCAGCCTCAGCCACCGGACGTTTGCCCTCGGCCCGACGGACGGTTTCTTTAGTAAACGACACCGCGCGCATCGAGATCTTATCGCCGGTCACTTCCGCATAAGCGGCGACGGGACTTTGGCAGCCGCCGCCCATCGCGCGCAAAAAGGAGCGTTCGGCAGTGGTGCTTTGGAACGTGTTAAAATGGTTCAGCCGTTCGCAGATTTTTGCGATGCGCTCGTCGTCGGCCCGGGTCTCCACGCCGATGGCGCCCTGTCCGACGCACGGCAGCATCACGTCCAAATCCAAAATGGTTGCGAGCAGGCCGTCGGGAACGGCGTCGCCGGCCAAGGTTCCGTCCGGTTTGATTTGAAAATGGAGCCGGGTCAAGCCAGCCAGGGCGAGCACGGTGGCATCCAGTTCGCCGCGCTCGGCGACCTTTTGCAATCGCGTGGGTACGTTCCCGCGAATCTCGACGATTTTTAAATTAGAGCGGGCGGCGGACAATTGCATTTTGCGCCGGGTGCTGCTCGTGGCAATGGTGGCGCCTTTGGGAAGGTCGGCGAGCTTGAGGTGCGGTTTGAGACCGCGCAATGCGCTTTGGCCCGGTGACCAGTCCTGCGTGTTGCGGGTTGCGGGTTGCGTCAAGTATTCGTCGGATCGGTAAATAAGGACGTCGCGGACGTCGGCGCGTTTGGGGGTCGCGGCGACGGTCAAGCCGGCGGGCAAATCCACGGGCAAATCTTTCAGGCTGTGGACGGCCAAATCCGCCTTGCCTTTGATGAGCGCCACTTCGAGTTCCCTGGTGAACAGGCCCTTGGGCAGTCCGCCGCCGGCCAGGGGCGACTTTTGCAATTTATCGCCGGTGGTCTTGATGATTTTTAATTCAAAGCGCAAGCGCGGAAAAAACTCGCGGCATTGCATCGCGATGAAATTGGCCTGCGCGAGCGCGAGCGCGCTGCCGCGGGTGGCGATGATAATTGGGGGTTCCATGGTGAAAGGGTTGGGATGCGTGAAATCGGGAATTAGCGGGGAACGTGTTGCGTGTTGCGTGGTCCGTCAAGTATTTGAGGGAACATGGCACGCGTAGAAACGTTCCGAGTGTCTCGGCCGACTGCAATCAAATTTCCTTTTTTCATAAATCTTACGACTGCTACTTGACGGAACACGGAACACGGAGCACATCATTCCGCACCCCTCGTCCCTGCCCCTGAATCCGGACGACACACGCAATTCGTCCCTCAATACTTGACGTAACACGCAAAGCGGAACACGTCACTCCATGCACTGCGTTCTCACAACACCGGGCACAACGTCACCGCTCGGCGGACCTTCCAGCAGCGGCCTAATCTTCTCCGCAATAATCTTTTCGCATTGAATAATCTCTTCGCGGCGCTGTTTCAGGTAGTCGTCGGCGATGCCTTGCAGGTCGTCAATGTTATAAAGATAGACGTTTTCCAAAAAGTTGACGGCCGGATCAATGTCCCGGGGCACGGCGATGTCAATAAGCAGCAGCGGGCGGTGCCGGCGCAGTTTCATGAGCGGTTCCAATTTGGCGCGGTCCAGGATGGGGCGCGGCGCGGCGGTGCTGCTGATGGCAATGTCAATTTTCTCAAATTCCGCGGCCCAATCATCAAACGGAACGGCGCGGCCGGAAAACTCCGCCGCAAGGGTTTCGGCATTTTCGAGGGAACGGCTGGTGACGACGATCTGCCTGACCCCGCGCGAAAACAGCGCGCGCGCAACTTTGCCGCTCATCTCACCCGCCCCGATCACCAGCGTACGGCGATCCGCCAGCGAACTAAAGATTTTTTGGGCCAATTCAACGGCTACCGACGCCACTGAAACGCTGCCGCGCTGGATGTTGGTATTGGTGCGAATATGTTTGGCGACGTGAAACGCGCGCTGAAACGCCTTGTGTAATTTCGGGCCGGTAAATTTATGAGCGTTCGCCAGTTCATAGGCGTCCTTGAGCTGGCCGAGAATTTCGGTTTCCCCAAGGACCATCGAATCGAGGCCGGAGGCGACTTTGAACAGGTGCCGCAGGCTTTGCGGTTCGGCGAGCGTATAGATGGCATCGCCCGGCAACCGCTCCCCCGCCGTCGCGGCGGATTGATTCAGAAATCCGGTCAACTCGGAGAACGCCTGCGAAGGCGGCAGAGGGGTGGCGGCGTAAATTTCAACGCGATTGCACGTGGAGAGGATGACGGCCTCCGCGGCGATGCCGGCGGCGCGCAGACGCCCGAGCGCGCCGGGAACGTCGGCCTCGGCAAAAGCGAACCGTTCCCGCAGTTCAACGGGGGACGTATGATGGCTCAGGCCGGCGACGACGATGTTCATGAACGATGGATTTGCGAGAGCAAAATGAATCCCCAAAAGGTGAGGAGGATAAAGGCAAAACTGACCGCCGTGCTCCAGGCAAAGCGGCGGCCGCCCTGTCCAAATTTCCA
>JASHPN010000014.1 GCA_030038175.1 Verrucomicrobiia bacterium | reverse complement strand
GTCCGGGATATGTTTATGAGAATTTCAGGCATGGTGTTTTTGATGCTTACCATCAAGAATAGTCTATGGCAAGTTGGATTGAACCTGGCACTGGAGCACTATGCCTGTGACCGAAGCAATTCGGGTGAGCGATTATAGCCTCGCAGGCAAAGACTCCGCGCTCGCCATCGAGAACGGACTGGCGGAGGCGACCTGGTATGCTTCGCCGGTGCCGAAGGGACAAATGCGCGAGTTGCTGCAGCGGCGCGACTGGCCGGCGCTGCGCGACACCATCATCTGGTTTGCGCTGATCATTGCTTCGGGCTGGATTGGCTGCAAACTTTGGGAGGCGGGCAGTTGGTGGGCGGCGGCGCCCTTCATGATTTATGGTGTTCTATATGCCAGCACTTCGGATTCGCGCTGGCATGAGTCGGGTCATGGCACGGCGTTCAAGACCGACTGGCTCAACAACGCGCTTTACGAAATCGCCTCATTTATGGTCATGCGCGAAGCCACCGTGTGGCGTTGGAGCCACACGCGCCATCACAGCGACACCATCATTATCGGGCGCGACCCGGAAATTGTCGCGCCGCGGCCGCCGGACCTTGTTTCGCTGCTGCTCAATTTTTTTTCGCTGCGCGTGATTCCCAAGTATTTTCGGAGCATCTTCGTTCACAGCGCCGGGCGGATCACACTGGAGGAGAAGACCTTCATTCCCGAATCCGAATACGGCAAAGTCATTCTCCGCGCCCGGATTTATCTTTTGATTTACGCGGGGGTGATCGGACTGGCGGTTTGGCAGCGCAGCATTTTGCCGCTGATGTTCATTGGATTGCCGACGCTTTATGGTTCGTGGCTCATGCCGATTTACGGCTATACCCAGCACGCCGGGCTGGCGGAAAACGTGCTCGACCACCGGTTAAATTGCCGGACGGTCTATATGAATTTCGTCAACCGCTATCTTTACTGGAACATGAATTATCATACCGAGCATCACATGTTTCCCCTGGTGCCATATCATCATTTGCCCCGGCTCCACGAAATCGTAAGACCCGATATGCCGCCGCCTTATCAAAACCTCTGGGCGGCCTGGCGCGAACTTATCCCCGCCGTGCTGCGCCAGGTAAAAGACCCGGCGTATTTTGTGAAACGCAAGCTGCCGACCCCGACGGTCCGCGCCGAAGCGCCTTCCACGGCCCACATTTTTACGGCTAAAGGCCAGGTCATGAACGGCTGGATTGAAATCTGTGCCGGCGGATTTCTGAAGAATGAGGATGTGATCCGTTTCGACCACGATAAAAGAACGTATGCGATTTACCGCCTGGCGGACGGTTCGCTGCATGCGACCGACGGCATCTGCACGCACGGCAACACGCATTTGGCGGACGGACTTGTGAAAGGCCGGCTCATCGAATGTCCCAAACATAACGGCCGCTTCGACATCGCCGACGGTTCGCCGCGGCGTCAGCCGGCCTGCGTCGCGCTCAGGACCTATCAGGTCCGCGAGCACGACGGCAAAATTTTCCTCGACCTGGCTTCCGCCGGCGGCTGCGGGATGGCGCGAACGGAAACCATCTACAAATTCCGCGTCGTGAGCAACGAAAACGTCGCAACGTTCATCAAGGAACTCGTGTTGGAACCTGAACCCGGTTCACCGCTGCCTGATTATCAACCCGGTGATTATTTGCAATTCGACATTCCGGCCTACGATGAAATCTCATTCCAGGAAATCGTCGTGACGCCGCCGTTCGCCGAAGTTTGGAAGACGCAGCATGTTTTTGAATTCCGTTCCGAAAATTCCACGCCGGTTCGGCGTAATTATTCGCCGGCGACCAATCCGGCTGCCGACAAGCTTCTTCGTTTCAATGTCCGCATTGCCACGCCGCCCCGCGGTCAGGATTGTCCAGCCGGCGCGGGTTCGGCGTATGTGCATCGGCTGAAATGCGGCGATCGTATTACTGCGATCGGGCCCTTCGGCAGTTTTCATATCAGGCCCGGTGACGCGGAGATGGTCTATGTGGGCGGAGGCGCGGGGATGGCGCCGTTGCGCTCGCATTTGTCGCACTTGTTTGAGACGTTAAAGACGAGCCGGCGGGTCAGCTTCTGGTATGGCGCCCGCTCGCGGCAGGAAAGTTTTTACCAGGACTATTTTGAAAATCTGGGGAAACGGTTTCCAAATTTTAGCTTTCACCTCGCATTGTCTGAGCCGCTGCCTGAGGACCAGTGGACCGGACCAACTGGATTTATCCACGACGTGCTGCGGAAGAATTATTTGAAGGACCATGCCAACCCCGGCGCGATTGAATTTTACCTGTGCGGTCCGCCGGCGATGGTGCGGGCGATCACAAAAATGCTTGATGAACTGAACGTGCCGGGATGCCGGATTGCGTTCGACGAATTTTGACATGAAACTCAAGCTTGTCCGCCATCTATGGGGCGTCAATCAACGGCACGGCTTGGAAAATCATTTGCCGCGCTGGCGCGATACCGGTTACGAGGCCCTGGAAGTGGCGCGACGGTCGGTGCCGGACTTTCCCGCTTTTTTGAAATTTCTAA
>JASHPN010000103.1 GCA_030038175.1 Verrucomicrobiia bacterium | reverse complement strand
CCGGTGCGCGCGGCAATTTCCTTGTAGGACAGTTCATCATTGAATTTGAGTTTGACCAGTTCGCGGCTCCGTTCATCCAGCGTCTCGAGCCCCAGGCGCACCAGGCCGATGCCTTCAAGGCGAATAATTTGTTCATCCGGGAAGGACGAGGGGTCGGCGGTGTCCGCGAGGGAGTCCTGCCCGTCCCCCGGCGCACTGAGGGAAACGGTCCGGCACTCGTGCCGGCGCCGGTTCAGCGCCAGATTGCGGACGGTGCGATAGAGCCACCGTCGCGGCGCCTGCACCTGGTCAAATTCGACATGCAATTTCATGAACGCTTCCTGGACGACGTCTTCCGCCAGGCCCACCTCGCCGGTGAAACGCAGGGCGTAGCTCAAGAGCGGCGATTCCAGAGCCGCGAACAGCTCTTCGATCGTCTCTGGGCCGGGCGCTTCAGTGTTGCCTTCGTCTGGTCGCATTAAGGCCATTCTGACCTGGTTTTCATTTTCGAGCTTGAATCATCTTTGCGTCAAGACATGTAACCAACTGCTCAAAACGTCGTGTTCACAAGTAATGACACGCCAATGGGCAGTTTATTAGACGAATTTTTGAAATCCACACTCCCGCAAAATGTTGCCGGGGAGCCCCACATCATCGGGCAAGGAATTCCGCTCGAACGATTCTCCCGCCCCACGAACCTGACAGGGTCTTTCGCTCGGACGACTCTCCCACCCCTGCCCTCTCCCGTTGGGAGAGGGAGAATCTTTCGCAGATCGTCTGAATTGCCGGACGTTTGGAGGGCGGTTCTACCGGACTGTGGTACTGGCTACTGGCTTACTCTCCATAGTCGCTCCGCGACCAGAACGGTTTCTAATTCTGCGGCAGATCGGCGCGATGCCACCAGCCGCCGCCCAGGGCCAGAAACAGCGCCGCGGTATCGGAATAACGGCCGGCCTGGGCCTGAACGAGGGTGACGGATGCCTGTTGATACGCCTGCTCGGCGCTGAGCATGGCCAGGTAATTTGTGTAGCCGGCTTGCCACTGCCGCCGGGTCAAATCGAGACTGACTTTGGCGGCGTTGACCGCCGCCGCCGCCGTTTTGACAGCATTCCCGTCGTGTTCAAGCGCATTCAAGGTGTCGGCCACGTTCTGAAACGCTGTCAATACGGCGCCGCGATATTGTTCCGCGGCCTGGACATAAGCGGCTTTGGCGGCCCGTTCTTTGTGCAGCAAGGCGCCGCCCTCAAACAGCGGTTGCATGGCGGCTGCGCCGACTCCCCAAAAGCCCGTGCCCGAACTGAACACCTGATCTATGGCCAAGGCGGTGCTGCCGGCATTTGCCGTCAGCGTAATATTGGGCAGCCGGTTGGCGATGGCGATTCCAATTTGCGCGCTGGCGGAATGCAGGTTCTCTTCCGCCTGGCGGACATCCGGCCGTTGCTCGACCAATTGAGAGGGAAGACTTACCGGCAATTCTTGCGGCAGCTGCAAATCCGACAGCCGGAATTTTGCCGACGAATCGTGGTTGGGAAATTCGCCGGCCAGGGCGGCCAGCAAGTCGCGCTGTTGATCCAACTGCGCGAGCAACGGCGGCAGGGCGGCCTGCGCTTGCGCAAGCTGTGTTTCCTGGGCGGCCACGGCAAGCCGCCCGATATAGCCCTGCGCGTACTGCCGGCGCAGGATTCCGAGCACGTCCGTATTGATGACGATGATCCGCCGCGCAGCCTCGATTTGCGCCTGCAAGGACGCTTCCTGAATGGCGGCGGCAACGACATTGGCGCTCAGCGTGATATAAGTGGCCGCGAGCGCGAACCGCTGCTGCTGTTCCTGCGCTTGCAGGGATTCCATCGTTCGCCGGTTCAGGCCGAACACGTCCGGCACATAGGATACGCTGACCTGCGGGGTAAAGAGGTCATAGGTAAATTCCGCGGTTGTGGTTGGATAGTTGGGCACCGGAGCGATCACGTCCGATTGTCCCTGCCGGCTGGCCGAAAAACCAGCCGACAGGTTCGGAAAATAGACGCCTCTTTGCGCCAAAACATTTTCCCGGGCAACGGTCAACGCCGCCTGAGCCGCCCTGATATTCGGATTATTGGTCAGCGCGCGGGCAATTAAATCGTTGAGCGGTCCGGAATGGAACAAGGTCCACCACTCGCCGGGAATGTCCATTCCTTGCACGAAATGTTGCTCGCGTCCCCCGGCAATATTTGTGGTGCCGATGACCGCGGCCAGCGGCGCGGCGGTATAGCCGCTGACGTCCGGGGCGGCGGGCTTTTTGAAATTCGGCCCCACGGCGCAACCGGCCACGAGCAGCAACGCCGTGAGGAAGGCCGTCAAAAAGGGATTGAATGATGTGCGGTGGCGGGTCATGCGATTCAATGCTTGCGGTTCATGCCGGTTCCATTGATCGCCGCGGCACTTTTGACTGGATTTGCCGTTCCGCCAACAATGACAGTGCCTGAAGCAGGCTTGCGCGCGCCGGTCAAGGTTGTCCCGCCAAGTGGAACGCAGCCCCCCAACTTCGCGGGCAAAACCGGATGGGAGCCAATTTTGGCAGGTCCCTGGCCTGGAACCTGGCCGAGCCTGGCCGGCTGATAAAAATTCATCCCGCCTGGAAGTATCTGCCCGGAGGCGTTATGAACGACAGACGCTTTGTTTGGAGATTCGGCCGCCGGGGAAACCGGTTTCGAGTTTGCCTCGCCGGCGAACCCGTTTTTCGCTGGACGTTCGTTCTGCCTTGCCGCCAACGAATCCGTCGCATTTCGGGCGTCGCCGGCCGAAGCGGGCGGGTCAGCGTAACATGCCCCGCACAGGAAGGCGGCGAAGAAAACCGTAATGAAAGAAACCGTCTTCATATTGGATCATCGAGCGTATCGTCCGGTTTATTGTTGTGGCCCAGGAAAATCATTTTCAAGACCGGCACGACCAGAAGCAGCATGATGGAACCGAACAACATGCCGCCCACGACCACGGTGGCGAGCGGACGCTGGACTTCGCTGCCGATGCCCCTTGAAATCGCGGCCGGAAAAAGTCCGATGCCGGCGGAAAGACTCATCATCAGCAACGGACGCATCAACGTTGAGGCGGCCGAAAACATCGCGTCATTCGGAGCGAGCCGAAGCCGCGCGTGGTTGTAATGGGTGATCAGCAGAATGCCGATCATCACGGATACGCCGAAGAGGGAGATGAAACCAATCGCCGCCGAAATGCTGAAGTTGGTCCCGGTAAGGTATAGCGCCAGGACGCCGCCGGCCGCAGTGAATGGGATACCGGCCAGCGAGAGCAGGCATTCGCGGATCGAGTTAAACAGGCTGTAAAGCAATCCCAAAATCAGAACCAGGCTCACCGGCACAATGATTGCGAGGCGCTTCTTGGCCGCCTGAAGCTCCCCGAATTCGCCGGACCAAACGAGGTGATAGCCCGGCGGCAGTTTGACGTTCCGCGCAATGCGCGCCTGCGCTTCCCCCACGGTGCCGCCCAGGTCGCGCCCGCGCACGCTGAATTTCACCGGAATAAACCGTTCCCCGCTTTCGTGGTAGATCCAGGAGGCCCCGGTATCCAGCGTGATGTCCGCCAGGTCGCTCAACGGAATATATGCGTTTGCGCCGCTGCTCGTCGGATAGGCCACTTTGATGTTCCGGATTTTTTCGATGCTATCGCGAAATTCCGAGGGATAGCGGACGACCAGGTCAAACTGCCGGTCTCCTTCCAGGACCGAGGTCGCGACCGCTCCGCCGAGCGCCGACTGAATGACCGAGCAGATGTCGCCGGTGTTCAAGCCGTAACGCGCGGCGCTTTCACGGTTCACGGTGATGTTCAGGTTGGGCTGGCCGATCACCGGAAAGATTCCAAGATCGGTGATTCCGCGCACCTGGCTCATCTGGTCGCGGACCTCATCGGCCAGCCGCGTGAGCGTATCGAGGTTCGGTCCCATGATTTTAACCGAATTGGCGCCTTTCACGCCGGAGATCGCCTCTTCGACGTTGTCCTGAATATACTGGGAGAAATTGAAATTGACGCCGGGCAATGCATTTTGGAAATCCGCCTGGAGGTCATTGATCAATTTGTCCTTGTCCATTCCTTTGGGCCATTGGTCATAGGTTTTCAACGGCACGAACAGTTCGACATTGGAAAATGGCGAGGCGTCGCTTCCGTCGTCAGGGCGGCCATGCTGCGAAATGACGGTGATCACCTCCGGATATTTCAGAAGGATCAATCGCATTTTTCGCGTTGCCGCTTCCCCGTCTTGCAGTGACGTGGTCATCGGCAGTTCTGCGCGAATCCACAGGTTTCCCTCATCCAGGGCGGGAAGAAATTCGCTGCCCAGGCGCGACCCGAAAAACGCCGCGACGCCGAGAAATACAATTCCAACGGCTGCGACAAAAAACCGGTGAGCCAGGGCAAAGCGCAACGCCGGATTGTAAAGACGATGCAATCCTCGAACGATGAATGTCTCCGATTCCTTCAAATCCGCCGGCATCAGGAACGACGCGAGCACCGGCGTAATGGTAAAGGTGGCAATGAGCGCGCCGGCCAGCGCGTAAGCATATGTCCGCGCCATCGGCCCGAAGATGGCCCCCTCGACTCCCTGCATGGTAAACAGCGGCACGAAGGCGGCCACGATAATGAGGATTGAGAAAAACACGGCCTTATTGATTTGCATGGCGCTGACCAAAATCAGCCGCAAGCGGTCCGTCCAGCCATGAACCGGCGTGGCATGATCGGGACGCTTGGTCGGATCCGCGCCCCAAAAACCGTCGGTCAGGCGTTGAAGCAGGCTGTTTCGCTCTTCAAGGGGCTTTTGAAAATTTCGAAATATATTTTCAACGAGGATCACCGCCGAATCCACGATGATTCCAAAATCCACCGCGCCGAGGGAGAGTAGATTCGCGCTTTCACCGCGGATCACCAGCAGAATGATGGCAAAGAGCAGCGCAAACGGAATGTTCAGGCCGACGATAATGGCGCTGCGCAAATCGCCGAGGAAAATCCATTGGATGAGGAAAATCAACAGGCATCCGAAAATCAGATTATGTAGGACCGTGTGGGTGGTGACACTGATCAGCGAAGCTCGATCATAAAACGGAACCACCCGGACACCCGCGGGCAAACTGCCGTCGTGATTCATTCTTTCAATTTCAGCTTTGATTTCCGGCAGGACCTTGTCGGTCTGATAAGTTCGGCCCATCACGACGATCCCAAATACGATGTCATCCTCCCGATCCCGGCCCGCAATGCCAAGCCGGGGCCGATACCCCACGCTGACCTTCGCGACGTCTTTGACCAGCACGGGAACGCCGTTATTCTGGCTCAGAACCACGTTTTCAATGTCGCCCACTTTGTAACCTTGCGTCAGGTCGTCGTTACCGCCGTCGTCAATCAGGCCGACGCCGCGAATGTTGATGGATTGCTGGCCAAGGGTGATTTCGCGCCCGCCCACGTTGATGTTCGCATTGCCCAGGGCGGTCAAAATTTGTGGAACCGTGACGTTATAATATTCCAATTTGCGGGGGTCCACTTCCACGTCAAATTCCTTGGTGGGGCCGCCCCAACTGTTGACCTGCACGACGCCATGGACCTGCAGGAGGCGGCGCTGCACAATCCAATCCTGAACTGTCCGAAGATTGGTCAGCCCGAAATGTTTTGGGCCGACCACCTGGTAACGAAGAATCTCCCCGGTTCCGCTGTTCTGTTGGACGTTCGGAACCACACCGCCCGGCAGGCTGACGTTTTGCTGGAGAGCGATGGCCGTCTGGCTGTACGCAAAATCGTAATCCACGCCATAGTTGAAGACCACGCGAACGAAGGACAGGCCGTAAAACGAAGTGGAGCGGATGACCTGAATGCCAGGCACGGTGTAAAGTCCATTCTCGATCGGGATCGTGTAGTAACGTTCCATTTCGCCCGCGGACAATCCCGCCGCCTGGGCCGTGATTTCCAGCACGACCGGCGAGGGATTCGGATAGGCCTCGATGTCCAGCTTTTGAAAGGCCACATAACCCGCGCCCGCAAACAACAGCAGGCCGAACACCACAATGGCGCGACGGCTCAGACAAAATGACAGGATGGCGTTCAGCATCGCAACGATGAATGGGTTATTGGAGGTTTCCGCCGTTAGTCATCTACCGGCGCCTGTAACATATTGTCGAGGAAGATGGCGCCATCGGTGACCGCCAATTCTCCCTTCTTCAGTCCGGCCAGGACCTCGACCTCCCCGTCTTCCCGCAATCCGGTTTTGACAATCCTTTGCGTGAAATGCCGGCGATCGGCGGTCACCCAGGCCGTCATGGCGCCGTCGCCTTCCCGAACAATTCCGTTGACCGGAATGGCGATCGCGTCCACCGGTTTTGAAACTTGAACCACCACCGTGGCCAGCATTCCCACGCGCAATTTGTCCCCGGGATCGCCCACCTGACAACGGACCGACAGGCGATGTGTGTTCGGGTCAATGGTCGCGTAAATTTTCGAGACCGTTCCCTTAAATATCCGGCCGGGAAAGGCCGTCACCTTGACTTGAACCGGCTGGCCGGGCTGAAGGAGGGGACTGTCGCTTTCGGCGACGCTGGCCAGCACCCATTTGGGCCGGCCCTGCCCGCCCTGCTCCGCCTCAATCCTGCCGGCGGCAATCATTTGATCAATATCGTCGTCCGCTTCGCCAAGAGCGCGGACGGCGTCGCGCGCGGCCTTGAGCGCGGCGGCGTCGGTTTCCTCAGTCGAAATGTCCTGTTCCAACTCGGCTTTTGAAACTCCGTTGGGGCCAACCAGCTTCCGGGCGCGCGCCAGCACGTTGCTCGCTACTTCCTCGGCTGCCGCCGCGCCAAGGAGCGTGGATTCGGCCTGGACAGTGCCCGGCTCTTCGTCGAAGTAAACCGTTCCCACCGCCTCACGTTCGACGGGAAACCGATATGTGCCGACTGGCGCAATTTTTACGGAATTTAATTGATCGCCGGTCAGTTCGACGGAGGTTACCGGAGGCGCGTTTGAAACGGCATTGGCGTCAGGCGGCGGATCGCCATCATCGGCGCGCTCGCAACCGGTCTGCAAAAGAGCCGTCGCTGCCAGCATCGCCGCGGCGAATCGAGTCCCGAGATAAACCGAAACTTTCATTCCCCGGAGGATGCAGGAACTGTGCCTCCCCGTCTGTCAGGCGAGGTCTAATTTTTTGTCAGGTAAAGTCCGACATGAACCCGACCTCACCCGGCTTTATCGGAATCGTACCAGCGGACGGCTTCGCGCAGCAATTCCGTGGCGCTGGCCAGCTTGAGCTTTTCCTTGATGCGCGCGCAATATTCCTGGACGGTTTTGACGCTCACGTGAAAATCCGCCGCGATTTGCCTGGTTCCAATTCCCTGGCCCAGCTTGTTAAAAACTTCCAATTCCCGGTCGCTCAACAACTCCACCGCCGGCCGGTTCAAAGGCTCTCCGCGAACTGATTTGCCGGCGAGAATTTCCGCGGCCTTTCCGCTCACATAAAGTTTTCCTTCCAGCACACGCCGGATGGCTTCGACCACTTTTTGCGCCGTTTCACGTTTATTCACGTAGCCGCGCGCGCCCGCGCGGAAGACGCGTTCCGCGTACAGCGACTCGTCATGCATCGAAAGGACGAGCACCGGAATCTCCGGATGCAGTTGCCGCAGATCTTTGAGCAATTCAATGCCCGAGGAGTTCGTTAAATTGATGTCGGCAATCACCAGGTCAGGTTTGGTTGAATCAATGCCCGACAGCGCGGACGCCGCGGTTTCCGCCTCGCGGCAAACCAACAAATCGGGCTGCTGGTGGATCAGGTTTGCCAGCCATTCGCGCACCAGCGGATGGTCGTCCACAACAAAAATTTTCTTCTGGCTCATAGGGGGTCCATGGCAATGGTGGCAAGCGGGAATGAACATTTCACAAACGTGCCGCCGGTCGGATTGGGTTCGATGGAAAAGGTCCCGCCGATCATCGCCGCGCGATGCGCCATGATGCGGGTGCCCAGGCCGCGGTTTTTCTGCCAATCTTCCGGCAGGCCGGTTCCGTCGTCCTCGACGGTCAGCTCCAGCCGCCCTCTTTGGGCCGAAAGGCTCATCACAATTTGGTGCGGCTTGCCGTGACGGATGGCGTTATTCACAGCTTCCTGGGCGATGCGGTACAAATGCGTCGCCGCATCGGAGTCGTGAACCATGGGGGGAGAATCGGCATCGAACCGGCAATTAACTTTGAAGAGTTGCGAGATGTTCGCGGCAAATTCCTGCAGTGCGGTAATCAGGCCTTCGTTTTCCATCTCCACCGGAGCAATTCCATGCGCCAGATTTCGAGTCAAGGTGATGCTTTCCTCAACGAGCTTTACAATTTCCCTGGCATCTGCCGTTTCCGGGGCGGATTTGGCCGCGAGCTTTTGCCCAAGCACCTGCCCGGCCATCGCGGTGGCCGTCAAATGCTGGCAAAGGGTGTCGTGCAAATCATGCCCAATGCGAAGCTGTTCCCGTTCGCTGATGGCGAGGATTTCCTTTTCCAGACGCTCACGTTCCTGCATTTCGTTGCTCAAGGCGATGGTCCGCTGGCGCACCCGTTCTTCCAGCTCATTGTGCAGCCGCCGCAATGAGGTGATGGCTTTGACCACCACAAAATAAACCGTCAGGGCGATGGCTCCGTTCCAAACCGGAACGAAGACGCCACGCGCCCCGGCGGCATAATCGCCGGCCACGGAGACAATCACACTCGACAGGGAAATGATGACCCCAAACGTCCCGGAAACAAACCAGGCGGCGATGGCGACGGGAAGCAAATAAAACGCGGAAAAATAAATGTCGTACCCGGCGAGATAGTCAATCAACCCAATCAGGGCGACCAGCGCCACACTGACCGAGGCGGAAAAAATCCTCGGCCGTTTTTCGAATTGTTCCGTCCATGCGCTCATATCCGGCAAACGGGCATGGATTTATTTAACAACAAAGAAACAAACAAACAAGGCGTTGTGATTTCCCGGCTTCATGGGGGGCTTCCTGGCCGGCTGGAGCCGTAATGAAGCACCGCTTCGGTGCGGGAACGGACATGCAGCTTTTTGTAAATGCTTTTGAGATAGGTGCGCACGGTTTCAACGCTCAGTTCGATTTGGCTGGCAATCTCTTTGTTGGAGAAACCGCGCGACAGGAATTTCAAGACTTCCGCCTCGCGCGCGGACAATTGCACGTGCGCCAGCCTGGGAGATGTTTTTTTGAACGAGCAAACCACGCGGCGGGCAATCGCGCTGCTCATGGGGGCGCCGCCATTGAGCACGTCGAGCAGCGCGGCGCGCAGGTCAACGGGTTTGGAGCGCTTGAGGAGATAACCATCCGCTCCGGCTTCAAGGGCCCGAAAAATCAATTCGTCGTCGTCCAATACCGTGAGGATGACGATGGGCGTCGCCGGCAACAGTTCCTTAAGCCGGGAAGTGCATTCGATTCCGGACATTCCGGGCAAACGAATGTCCATGAGGATGACGTCCGGCGCCCATTGGGGAATCCGCTCGGCCGCTTCTTCGCCCGAAGCGCAGGTCCCAACGCACTCAATGTCCGTGAAGGTATCAATGATCCCGGCCCACTGCCGGCACAATTCCTTTTGGTCTTCGACCAAAGCAACCCGGGTCACAGATTTGACCGGCGGTTCCGTTCCAAGGAGGGTGGTCTTCACGTTCGCATTGGTTTTGCCGGCAGCCCCGTCTCGCGATCCGCGGGCAGCCCGGCGGCGCCCTCGGGATGCGCCGGCTTAGAAAGAAAATGATGGAACCGCGGCTTTATCAGGGGACAGGAAAGACAAATTCTACACCCCTCGCCCGGGCGGCTGATGATTTCGGAACTGCCGCCGATTTCGTGCATCCGCAACATCACGTTATTTAATCCGTTGCGCTCGGGATTTACCTGCCGGCCATCAAAGCCAATGCCGTTATCCTCCACAATCACCTTGAATGCCGAACCCTCCAATCTGATGCGCACAGTCAGTTCGGTGGCGTGAGAATGTTTGACGGAGTTATTCAGGGCTTCTTTGACAGCAAGAAAGAGATTGCGCCGCGCAAGCTGCGTCAGTTTTTTGCCCGGCAACTCATCCACGTCAAAGCGAAAGCGGATCAGCGAGGATTCCAGGAACCGTTCCGTGTATTTGCAGGCGTGGATCGCGAAATCATTGAGCGTGTCGTGTTGTGAGTTGACGATCCAGATGATCTCGTCAATCGTAGCCAAAATATCGCGCGCCCCGCTGCACATTTGAAGCACCGGGTCGGCGGAAGCGCTGTCGGGCACAGGCGAATGGCGCCTGATTTGGGAAGCTTCGCCCGTCAACAGGAGCTGGGTGATCTTTGACCCAAGATCATCATGAATATCGCGCGCGATGCGGTCGCGTTCGATTTGAAGAAATTTGTGGGTTTTGGATTGGATCGCCAATTGAATCAGCAGGTAAAGGCCCGCGAGGACAAAAACGGCGCAACCGGTAAACAGAATGAATTGAAAGCGGGAAGTTCGCCAGAATGGCACGGGTTCCGGAAGCGAGCCCTGAATATGCGCCACCGTGGTTGGAATGGCCCACCAGGGACCCTGGCCGAGCCTCGCAATAAACCTTGCCGGGAGCCAACCCTCCTGTGGTTTGGCGGCCGTCTGCCAACCCGATACCGGACGCGGGACAACGCGCCAGGTTGTATCTGAAGGAATATTCAAAATCCGCCCATCCGCCAATTTGAGGCGCAAACCAACGATCACACCTGCTTTATCACAATCGTTAAATCCCTCCACCGCCAGGACGTGGGTTCCCGGGGCCAATTTCCCGCTTAGCTCGTAACTGCTCAAGGTCCGCCAATCGCTGCCGGCGCCAATTTCCTGGCCGTCCAGCCAAACCGTGAAGGCATTGTCCGCTGAGATACTCAGTTGGGCATGAACGACAGGGTCTGATTGAGGGACCTGGAATGCTCTCCAGAGATAAATGGTCTGTTTATCCAGAACTTGCTGTGCCCAAATCCAGCAGCCGAGGCCATTGGTCGCCCTTTTTACAGCATTGTAAGAAGGCGGGGTTTGCCCATAGTCCACATAAATGTTGGGAGCATTGGAAAGGGAGGCAGCCGCATTGGTTTCGGCACGGGCGGTCAAGCCGGCAGCGGACAGGATACAAAGGACGCACACGGTAACTCCATGCTTCAAACGAGACAGCAGCGAAACGTTTTCGTCCGGCCGTGCGAGATTCGGAGTCACAGTGACAGCTAAAATAAAGGATGATTCGCGGCGCGTCAATCCACTCACCCATTTGGGTGGTATGACGGCAAGCACTCCATAATGTATGATGCCGCAAATATTGGACTTGCCCGGAGCGAGTAAACATTGAGAACTTGCAGGAACAATGGCTGACATTTCTTTAAATCTTCAGGCGATAGCCGGCACGGCTGCCGTTTGTATTGTGGGATTCTTCTCACCTTTGGCCAGTGCCGCATCACCCCGGGCGCCCACCGGCCTGCTCTGTGATTTACTGGCGCACCCTGAGCAGACCGTCATTAACACTGCCGTGCCGGACTTTGGATGGATCTATAACCCGGCGAAACGGAACGACGCGCAAACCGGCTATCGGATTATCGTGGCATCCAGCGCGGTTTTAGCGGAACAGCGAACGGGCGATCTGTGGGATTCGGGCCTGGTCAAGAGTTCGGATTCAATCAATGTGCCGTATGGCGGCCGGAAGTTGCGGGGCGACACTGATTATTATTGGCGCGTACAAACCGAGGATACCGCGGGCCGGATGAGTCCCATGTCCGCCATCCAGCAATTCCGCACGGACACGGCATTGTACGAGCCGGCTGATTCGCCCGGGGATGATCCGGACGGTTTGCCATCCGCGGGGTTGTACTACGACGCCTCCTCAAATATCTGGGCCAATCGCTATCCGCTGCGTTTTGTCGCGGCGCCGCCCGTGCTCGTGACCAATACGGCTCCCGGGCGCTGGTTTGTTGATTTTGGCCAGGACGCTTTCGGTTACGTCACGGTTCATTTGCACGGCGCGCCCGGCGGAACCGCGGTCGAGGCGCGGTTTGGAGAGATGGCCAGCGGCTTTGCCGTGGATACATGTCCGCCGGACCAAAGCCTGGTGCGTTACACGAACCTTGAGCTCACGCTGCCCGGAGGCGATGCGATTTGCCCGATTCATCCTCCCGCGTATCCTCCGTACAACACGCGGACGACCATTGATCCGCCGCCGAGTTATGGAGTGGTCATGCCGTTTCGCTATTTTGAACTGCTTCATTTTCCGGGAACGCTAACGGCCGGAGATGTGACGCAACAGCGGCTGTTGGATGAATTCAACACGAACGCGGCGAATTTCAAATGTTCCAGCCCCGCGTTGAACCAGGTTTGGACCCTGTGCCGGAACTCGATGGAGATGCTGACCTTTGACGGCATTTACGTGGACGGCGACCGTGAACGGCGGCCGTACGAAGCTGACGCCTATATACACCAATTGAGCGCCTATGCGGTGGACCGTGAATTCACCATGCCGCGCGCCACGTTCGAGTACCTGCTGCAACATCCCACCTGGCCGACGGAATGGAAGTTTCACATGATCCTGATGGCATGGGCGGATTATTTGCACACCGGCAACGCCGATTTGCTGTACCGGTATTACGACGCCCTCAAGCCGGACCTTTTAAGCTGGGCGGCCGCGGGCGACGGCCTGATTAAAGGATTTCCGGACTTTCCGCTGCGCACCAACTCCGACGTGGTGGATTGGCCGCCCGACGACCGGGACGGTTTTGTCATTCGAGAGGGCGATTATCTGAATTGGACCAATTCCGTAAACAACGCATTTTACTATCGTTGCTTAGGAATCATGGCAAAGATCGCGACAGTCGTCGGCCAAACCAATGATGCGGCAGACTACGATACGATGGCCGCGCAGGTTTATAAGACCTACAACGCGACGTTCTGGGACAGCAATTCGGAATGCTACGTGGACGGCGTAGGAACGACGCATGCGTCGGCTCACTCCAATTTTTTTCCGCTGGCCCTGGGCCTGGTGCCGGCCGATCGGCAAGCCGCGGTCATCGCCTGGCTGCACTCGCGGATTGCGGCGGACGACGGAATGCCCCCAAGCGTTTATGGAGCGCAATATTTCCTGGAAGGGCTGTTTCAATCCGGCGACGCGGATACGGCGATTGATTTGATGACGACCAATGGTCCGCGCAGTTGGCTGAACATGATTCGCATGGGCTCCACGCTCACGACCGAGGCCTGGAGTTTTGCGGATAAAAAGAACACAGACTGGAACCATGCGTGGGGCGCGGCCCCGGCCAATTTAATCTCGCGGTTTGTGCTGGGTGTTCGCCCGTTAACGCCGGGTGGCGGGCGGATTATGATCCAGCCTCAACTGGGAACTGTTTTGTCCTGGGCAGAGGGCACGGTTCCGACGATTCGAGGTCCGGTTTCCGTTCAGGCAACGAGGGGGCCAGAATCGTTCCGGCTTTTGGTCAATATTCCCGGCAATGTCACGGCGACGGTTCTCCTGCCTGCCCCGGGGCAGGCCAATGCGGCCGTGGATGTGGACGGGAAGACCATTTCCGAGACTGCTTACGATGGGCTGCTGAAAATTGAGAACATTGGCTCGGGTCGCCACACGATTCAAATTGGCGCAAGCAGCCGGCCGTCTTGACGGATTGGATTATTGGATTGCTGGATTAATGGATAAATCAATCCAGGGAATCCACCACGCCATCAATCCGATAACCCAACTTCTTTCCGCTGTCGCTTCACCTGTTTTGGGGTGCGGACTCACCCGATTGAGGGTATTGGCAAAAAGCCATCTTGCCGGTAAAAATGTCTAAACAAATCCTCACACAAACAAAATGAAAAAGCCAAGCCAAAATGCTTTGCGCCTTTGAGATTAACCCAAAAGACCAAATCCCATGAAGACTCGAGAGATGATGACCCCATTCCGCGGCCGTATCAGTCTGTGCACCGTGCTTGCCGTCATGGCCATGGCGGGCGCCTGGACCAGCCGCGCGGGTTTGACCGGTCCCTATCCGGTGGACGGCAACACCCTGCACCTTTGGCACTTTGACGAAACCAGCGGCACATTGGCCTATGACGCGTTGAGCAACCAACAGGCCTCCCTTACCGGATGGGTCGGCAGCTTTACCATGACCAACGTCCCGGGAAATCCCGCGTTCCCCACGGTGGCCAATGGGGGCGCACTCGCCACTGAGTTTGCGTCCAACGCACAGCCGGCCTACGTAGCCTATACGAATGGAGTCCCCTATGTGAGCTATAATTATTGCATACTCACGACGAATGAATCCTCCTATATGCAACAGGGTCTTAACTATGGCACTCCAGCGGGTGCGTCTGATCCCGTTCCAACAGCGACCACCGCAGTTTATGAAAACCTCGCCAATTACTGCAACCCGGTTAGCGGCGCGTTCACGATGGAGGCGCTGATTAATCTGGACGAAAACCCGCAAAATCTGCCAAATGGCCAGCAGGATATTCTGTGCGCCGACAGTGCCGCCGGAACTCGCGGATTTATCTTTGGCGTCTATCCGATCACCGGCGGGGGGGCGGATTTGGATTTTTTCGCCATCGGCTCCACAATCGGCAACGTTCAGTATGGCAGTACTCTCACGCCTATTCCCACCAACGGCCCTGACGCCGCCATTCAGGGACAGTGGTATCATGTGGCAGTCACCTATACGGGAAACGCCCCGACCAATGGCGATACGCCCAACATATTGACGACCTATTGGACTTTGATGGATCCGGCCCGGACTAATTGCGATGTTTTGTGGCAGACCAACGTCTCCTTGAACAACACTAAATATACTTCGACCGTCGGCATTTTGACCGGCGAAACCCCGGTCCTCGACATTGGCTGCAGCGCTCGCGAGAATGTAAGCACTGAAAATCTCTCCTGGGCGGGATTTGATGGCAACATTGACGAGGTTCGTATCTGCGAGGTATGCCTGCATCCGGACCAAATGGTTTTCAATTACACCAATATTCCAGAGCCGCCCACTGTAGCCGGGCTTCCAACCAGCGAGACCGTGGCCAATTCTGTGAACCTGCAGTTGATCCCGGTGGTGTTTGGTTCCTTGCCGGTCGCGACGGAGCAGTGGTATCAAATCGCCAACGGCGTCACGAATTTGCTGGCGGGCCAAACCAATTCGAGTTTGATCATCACCAACGTCACCGCGCTCAACACCGGCGGTTATTTTCTGGCGGCGACGAATGCCTATGGCGGCACCAATAGCGCCGTCGTCCAGGTGACCGTCGGCCTGCAAAGCTTTGATGGTCTTTACATGACCGGCGAGGCGAACAATGGCACTTCGCTGACGAACGTGGGCGGCGCTGACCCGCACTGGGCGCTGCCAGTGGATCCGGACCCGAATGGCATCATTCCCGACGCGATGGTCTGGACCATCATTCCCAGCGGCAGTGGCTTTAATCCGGCCCCGCCGCCGACGGGGTGGATCGGGCCGGAAGACGGAAGCGGCACTGAAACCGGAGTCTATGATTATACCACGAGCTTTGTCATTGACCAGGGAACCCCAACCAACGCCACGCTGTCGGGGATCCTGCAAACAGCCGGAGGGGAACTCGGCTCTCAAATTCAGTGCATCATCAATGGCGTGACCAACATCATCTTAAACGGTGTGTATGCCGGCGGGGTCGAAACGGATCCTTTCTCGTTCACGGGCACAAATTGCGGGTTCCAGTTGGGTTCCAACACGCTCACCTTAATAGTGACCAACACTAACCCGGAGAATCTGGCCCAGAATGGCATTGATGTGTACGGTTTGACCGGCACCAGCACGGCGCTGACCAATGCGCCCTACATCACCAACCAGCCGGGGAATGTCACCGTGAATTATGGCCAAACCGCGACCTTCGACCTTGTGGCCATTGGAGCACCAGCCCTGAATTATGAGTGGGTCACTAATGGTCAGCCGGCAAATTTCGGTGGCAAGAACGTCACTGCGTTCGGCCCAACCAATCGAGTTTTGACCTTTGTGGCCACGAATGTCATAGCGGCCAGCGTCCACAATGGGGTTTACACGAATAACTACTATGTCGTCGTAACCAACAGCGAAGGCGTCGTCACGAGCGCGGTGGCGGAATTGACCATCAACATCCTGCCAACACTGATCGGCCAGCTTCCGGCCACCTACACAAACCTCTTCACCTTGTATGAGGGGGCCAGTCCCAGTTTCTCGGTGCAAGTCGGCGGCGCGCCGCCACCCTTTGCCTATCACTGGTACACCAACGGTGTGTGGGACACCGCAGTGACCGCCAGCAATTTGGTGATGAACAATGTTCAAATCGGTTTCTTCACCAATTATTGCGTGGTCACGAACCTCTATGCCCTTCCAATCACCAGCATGGTCTGGACGGCGCAGGTCATTGCCGATCCACCAGCTCCTTATCCAACAAATGTCCTGGCATTGAATCCGATCGGCTACTGGCGGTTGAACGACGTCAATCTGGATGGAGCGGACAATGGGGGCGGAGATAATGGATACGTTTGCGAAGATTATGTCGGTGGCAACAACGGCATCTATACAAACGTATTGCTTGGCCAGCAGGGCTACAATCCAACCACCGATCCCTCGGACACTTCCGCCGATTTTGGCGACGATCCTGACGGCAATAACACCGACTATGGCAATGAGGACGCCAACTCGATTGCGGGCATTAATTTTAGCACGCCCTACGGCTCGAGCAGGGCCTTTACGGTGGAAGCCTGGGTGAATGGCTATGTGCAGACTTACGATGCCGGCATGGTGACGCTGGGTTGGGGCGGCGGCGGGGAGCAATTTAATTTGGATTGCGGTTCAGACACGCTCACCACTCACGGTTTCCGCTTTTTCATCCGCGACGCCTCGGGCATCACGCACGGTGTCAGCAGCGCCGTGTCCCCATTGCTCGGCACGTGGTATCATTTGGTAGGCGTGGTGGATGAAATTTCCAATCAAGACGTGGTGTTTTACATTAACGGCCAACCGGTGGGCACGGCGTCTCTGCCTTCAGGCGACGGCATACTGGCGTCCACCTATCAGATGAGCATCGGGGCAAGATCCGCAACGGTCGGCACCAGCCTGGAAAATCAGTTCGAAGGCTATATGAACGACGTGGCCGTCTTCAATTATGCGTTAAGCCCGCTCGAGGTGGAGAACGAATATATCGCCGGCGGCGGCACCAATTCGCCGTATTTTGCCCCGACTCCGCCTGCCACCGGCAACGGCGCCGCCAATTATACTCTCACCGTCCCGGTGACGGCCCTGGGATCGCCCCCGATGAATTATTGGTGGACAAACATGACTACCGGCGCCGGCATCGCGGCGGGCACGGCCAACAACGCCAGCGGCAACGTATCGTTGAGCTACCCCAATGTTCCCTTAAGCTGGAATGGCGACCAGTTGCAATTGACTGTGAGCAATGCCTGGGGAAGCACCAACGCTTCATTGACGGTCTCCATCTTCAACTCCGGCCCAACCAACATCGTGTTTGAGGTCACGAACAAGCAACTCTCTTTGAGCTGGCCCAGCGACCATATTGGATGGCAGTTGCAGGCGCAGACCAACAAGTTGTCGGTGGGCCTTGGCACCAACTGGGTGAATGTGCCTAATTCTCAAAATACCAATGAGATTACTGTTCCCATCAATCTGACCAATGGCAGCGTGTTCTACCGCTTGATCTATCCGTAGGGACGATAAAAAAAGGTCCGGCGAACGATTGCTGGAACATGTTGCCCAATACCAGAGACGGACTCATGGACGATCCAACAGGCAATCCACGTTTGGCCTTGAGCGGATCGCGTGTGAGCGGGAAGGCGCACGAGCGCGCGTTCACGCTCATTGAATTGCTGGTGGTCATAGCCATTATCGCCATTTTAGCGGCTGCGTTAATGCCGGTGCTTAATAAAGCCGAGATCCGGGCGCGGCAGGTTCATTGCATGAATAATCTGCGGCAGTTGATGATTGCCTGGAGGATGTATGCGGATGACAATGCGGGCAGCTTTCCTCCCAGCCCGGATTACAACTCCTATCCCCGCTGGGTCGCGGGGGACATGCGGGGCGGGACCGTGACGCCGGGCGGACCCGGTTGGCCCACTTATGCCGGCATAGACGCGACCAACGAACAGCTTTTGGTGGAACTGCATTATTCAGTGCTGGGACCTTACGTCAATAACCCCGCGATCTACAAATGCCCCGCGGACCTGAGCACCTGGGGGACCGCAGGCACGGGAGCGAACGAGCAACCGCGGGTTCGCTCGTATTCGATGAGCCAGGCAGTGGGGCCGCTCGAGAATGGGCTGACGGTCAGCGGCAGCCACGTTCTGGGTCACTGGCTTTCGACTGGAAATCAGGCCGCTCCGGGAGGCTTTCCCTGGAAAGTTTTTATCAGGGATGGTTCGATCCAGGGCATATCGCCGTCGGATTTGTGGGTGTTGCTGGAGGAGCATCCCAACAGCATCAATGACGCCGCATTCGCCGTTGAAATGCCGACGTCCCCTTTGGCGACCTATTGGGTTGATGTGCCGACCAAAGCGCACGAAAATGCCTGTGAATTTGCCTTTGCGGACTGCCATGCGGAAGTGCATGAATGGTTGGATTCCGGCTCGATTCCCCAAATGTTTTGGGCGGCCGATGAATCGGCTGAAATTGGAGGCACAGCCACTTCCGCACCCAAGGACGCGGACATCCTTTGGGTCGCCCATCGCACGACCTGCCTGGCGGTGGGCGCGCCCAGTTCCACTTATCAGCCCTGACAACACACGAGGCCGACCCGCGCCAGCGAATTCAAAAAGTGACGGCTTCCGCCCCTGATATTGTGAAGTTCGCACGAACCCCCCAGGTATTGGAGGCACGCCATGACCGTCACTTGACATCCGTTGGCAGGACAAATGTGCGATTTTTTAAAAATGCTATTGACATTGCGACATTTGCATGAACATTTAAATATTAGAAACAGACGATCTCCAGTCCGTAAAGTTATGAAGAACAGGAAACCAAAAGATTGCTCGACTTCCTCCCATAGAGCGAAAGGCGCTATGGGTGATTCGTCAGAGACGACAAGCCTGACCGGCAGCGCATCGGCGGCGAGCCAGAAGCCGCCCGGACGCGCCTTTACGCTCATCGAATTGCTCGTGGTCATTGCCATCATCGCGATTTTGGCGGCCATCCTCATGCCGGTGCTTGCCGCAGCCCAGAAAAAGGCGCAAGGGGTCCAGTGCATGGCCAATTTGCGCCAGATTTTGATCGGCTGGAAAGAATATACGAGCGACAACAGCGGCAATTTCCCGATGAATCCCACGACCACGAGCACGACCATTATTGACAAACTGGATTGGGTCTCCTGTGAGGAGGATTACAGCGGCTATGTGGATGACACGAATTGGGTCAGGCTGGTGGACTCCCAGTACAGCCTGTTGGCCCTGTATGTCACGGATCCGAGGGTGTACAGGTGTCCCGCGGACATCAGCAAACAATTTGGTTTGACGGGCGCGCCGCGCGTATTGACGTATGACATGAGCCAGACCGTTGGCCCCGGGTCAGACTGGAGCCGGAATGGTCCCGGGCCCTCAAGCCCGCAGGGCCAGTGGGCCGTTATTGTGGGATGCGGTACGCCTTTGGGAAATAGCAGGCCGATTTATCGCAGCTATGATAAAGACGGAGACGTCATTGATCCGGGACCCTCTGACCTGTTTGTATTTACCGAAGAGGATCCCGACAGCAAGAACAATCCTGATTTTGCCTTTGAGATGCCGGCCAATCCCAGTCCAGGATCCTATTTATGGGTGGATGTGCCGACCAAATGGCACGACAACGGCCAGAGTTTTGGGTTTGCCGACGGCCATTGTGAAATCCATCGCTGGCAGCAGCCGGGACTGATACCAGATTTTACCGGCAGCACTGTTCCGGAAACGCAGAGGGATGGAGCCAAGGAAGATTGCGGCTGGCTGGCCCCGCATGTCACAGCGCCCGCCCAGGGCTATGCCTGGCCATTTTAACCCATTATCAGGCTATAGATTCTGTTCGGGTGTGAGACAAAATTCTTCAAAATTCGGAGCGCGGCTGCCTGCCCGCCGTAGCTTCGGCGAAGGTCGGTGTGCGATAGCACCAGCCGCAATCCTGGCAGCCGGAAGACCTGCCTACAGGTACGACTCGATCCGTTGCGGACATGCTGCGGCTGATCCCGCCATGCGGGACACAGCCGCGCTCCGGAAACGCGTTTAAGAGAACCATGCTGCCACCCATAAAGAACGTTTTGTTGAGAAGTTTATTTTTGATCGGTTTCTGGTTCGTGACGATTGCCCTGCCGGCGGCTGAACCATTGCAATCGGTGGACCCGAGGATTGGATCGGCCGCATCGCGGTGGTTTTTCTTCACGCCCGGGGCCGCTCCGTTTGGGATGGCCAAGCCGGGCCCTTGCACGGATGCGCACCTGGGAACCAAATCCGGCTGGGAGGCGGTGGGTTACGATGGGCTTCAGACTTCGATTGAGGGGTTCGCCTGCTTCCATGAATTTCAAGTGGGAGGCGTCGTGCTGATGCCGACGGCGGGAAAACTCGTGACCGAACCGGGACCGCCGGATAATTCCGCCGGTGGTTACCGCTCGCCGTTTGACAAGAAAGATGAAGTCGCCCAACCCGGATATTATTCAGTCATCTTAAAAAAATACCACCTTCGCGCCGAATTGACGGCCACTCCACGAGTTTCGTTTTTTCGTTTTACGTATCCACATGCCGGAAATGCGCATCTGCTGTTTGATATTGGCAACCAGCAGGGAGAAAGCGGACCGGTGAGCGATGCGTATGTCAAATGGAACGGACAGCGGGAAATCGAAGGATTTGTGATCACTCATCCTGTGTACGCGCGGATTTATCAGCCAGGGGCGTATGTGAAAATGTATTTTGTGGCGCAATTGGACAAGGCGCCGGACAGCTACGGAACGTACCGCGGGCAGGAGCTTCATCCGGGAGAAGACGCTATCCAGGGACCCGGCGCTGGAATGTATTTGAACTTCACCGCCGCGAACGGCACAAGCATCGTGGTCAAGTTGGGGCAATCTTATACGAGCATTGCGAATGCGCGCCTCAATCTGGAACGCGAGGCGTCCGGCCTTTCATTTGATGAGGCCCGGCAGGCCAATCAAAACAGTTGGCGAAAAATGCTCGGACGAATCGAGGTTGAAGGAGGAACCGAAACAAATCGAATCAAATTCTATACCGGTCTTTATCATGCGCTCCTGGGCCGGGGATTGGCGAGCGACGTCAATGGCGCCTATCCGAAAAACGATGGCGGCGTCGGCCAAATTCCACTCAATGCGGATGGCACTCCAAAATTCGATTTTTTCAATACGGACGCCATGTGGGGCGCATTTTGGGACCTGGCCCAGGTGTGGGGCCTCGCCTACCCTGACTGCTACAGCCAATTCGTGCAATGCCAGTTGCAAATGTATCATGATTGCGGCTGGCTGCCGGACGGGATCGCCACGGGCAAATTTGTTTCGGGCGTCGGGACCGATTTCATGGGATTAATCATCAGCACCGCGTACGAATACGGGATTCGCGATTATAACATTCAGGAAGCATGGAACGCCGTCTTGAAAAATGAGACAGGATGGCAAAATCGTCCTCTGGGCGTCGGCAAGCCGGACACCAAAGCATTTCTGGACCACGGCTACGTGCCGCAAATCGCCGCTCAGGGAGAATTGTATGCCGGCGCGTCGGAAGGTTCTCCCTATTCGGCATCGCATACCCTGGAATACAGTTTTTCAGCCTATGCGGCCGCGCAATTCGCAAAGGCGCTGGGCAAGACCCCGGAATATCAGCGCCTGATGAACCTTTCCCGGGGTTGGGAACGTTTGTTTGATCCGCAGACCGGTTTTATCCGGCCCAGGGGCGCTGATGGGAAATTCATTGCCGATTTTGATCCGAAACGGCCCTGGAAAGGATTTCAGGAGGGCAACGCATATCAATATTTATATTACGTTCCGCACGACCCGGCTGGACTGATTCGCAGGATCGGCGCGGACAAATTCAACCAACGGCTGGATTTTGCCTTCAAGCAATCGGAAAAGGAAATGTTTGATGGCGGGGTGACCGCGGACGCCTTTTCGGGCCTGGAAAGCACGTACAATCAGGGAAACGAACCTTGCCTGGAGATGCCCTGGTTGTTCAATTACAGCGGCAGACCGTGGCTGACCCAGTATTGGGTTCGCCGCGTTTGCGATGTCTTTTACGGAACCGAGGCGTTTCACGGCTACGGCTACGGGCAGGATGAAGACCAGGGCCAAATGGGGGGCTGGCTCGTGCTCGCGGGAATCGGGCTGTTCGATGTCCAGGGCGGAACGGCCATTCATCCCACAATGCAGTTGGGCGCCCCCTTGTTCAGCAAAGTGCAAATCCATCTCGACCGCAAATATTATCCGGGGGACACATTCGAAATAGACGTTAATGGCGATCCGGCAAAAAACACGTACATTGATTCGGCAGCCTTGAACGGCAAAGGCCTTACCCGCTGTTGGATCAACTGGGCGGATATTATTCACGGCGGGCGCCTGGAATTGACGCTCACAAATCAACCCAACACGTCCTGGGGAATTGAAAGCCCGCCGCCATCGGCGTCGAGCAACTGATATGGCCGGTATTCATGCAAATGTGAAAGCGATGTGGAAGATTTCAATCCTGGCGTTGATTGGCTTTGGCGCCGTCCATCGCAGCAGCGCCAGCCCTCCTCCGGGCTATGCGCTGGTCTGGTCGGATGAATTCAACGGCAATAGCCTGAACACCGCGAACTGGGAATATGCCCGCAACGGCCCGCGCAATTCCGCCTACGACACCTCCGCGGCCGTGAGCGTGGCGAATGGCAACCTGGTCATCACCACCTACACCAGCGGCGGCACCAATTTTACCGGCTTCATTGACACCCAAAACCTGATGTCAGCCGGGTACGGTTATTACGAAGCGAGCATCGAGTTTTCCAACGCACCCGGCCAGTGGTCAGCCTTTTGGTTGCAAACACCGTGGATGATGAACGTCCAACCCGACGGCACGCTGGGCAACACCAATACCGATCCCACCAACGGCGTGGAAATAGATATTTTCGAGCATGTGGATGTGACGGGAGATAACAACGAAACCTACAATAATGGAGGCGACAATGCATTGCATTGGGATGGCTACGGCAACTCGGAGCAAAGCGCCGTTTATAGTTCGGGAGATCTTGGCGTTGCCAGCGGCTTCCACACCTACGGCCTTTTGTGGACATCCAACAGTTACACCTTTTACCTGGACGGCAACATTACCTGGACGACGTCACAGTACCTGGTCTCATCGGCGCTCCAGTTCATTCGCCTGACCTCGGAAGTGGAATCCGGCAGTTACGCCGGCACGATCCCGGCGGGCGGGTATCCGAGCCAGGCCAACAGCCAGATCCAAATGCTCGTGGATTATGTGCGCTATTACGCGCCGGCATCCGCCACCGCCAGTTTATGGACCGGCGCCACTTCCGCGTACTGGACCAATGCGGCCAATTGGGTATCGAACCAGGCGCCCGCGGCCAACAGCGATTTGATGTTTACCTATCAATGCGCGGCCAATTATAGCATGGCCCTGGGGCAAAACATCACGGCGGACGGGCTTATTTTTCTTCCTTCCACCGGGACTTTTTCCATCACCGATACCAACACCTTGACCCTGGGCGCGGGCGGCATTGACGCGTCGGAGGCGAACCATAACGTGACGCTGGCCGTGCCGATAAACGTTGCCGCGAACCAGACCTGGACCGTGGGCATCAACAATCCGGGCAATATTTTGACGGATACGGGCGGCCTTTCGGGGTCAGCGACACTGGCGAAGAGTTCCTGGGGCATACTGGTTTTGAACGGCACGAACAGTTTTTCCGGCACGCTCGACGTGGATAGCGGCAGCAGCTCGAACAATGACGGCGTTGTGTTGATCGCCAGCGCGGCCGCCGTGACCAATGTTTCTTCGATCGGCATTCGCAACACCGGGATGGGCGTGTCCGCGCTTGATTTATCCAATAACATCGTCATTCCCTGCAACATCAGCCTGGCGGGACGCAATTCGAGCGCGGTCTCGATCGAAAGTCTCAGGGGCAACAGTTCACTGGCCGGAGGATTGACCTTGATGGGCGGCGGGTCAAATTATTTGCTCCAGGCCGACTCCGGGACCCTCACGATTGGGGGAACTGTTTCCGCGGGCGCCGGCGCGACCGGAGCGCGAACGCTCACGGTGCAAGGCAACGCAAGTTTTGCCATCCCTGGTTCGATCCAAAACGGCAGCGCCTCGCCGCTCAGCCTCGTCAAGACCAACGCCGGTTCACTCACCCTTTCCGGAATAAATACGTTCACCGGCAGCACGACTAACTCGCGCGGAACATTGTTTGTTAATGGCTCGCTGGCCGGGCCGCTGGCGGTCAATGGCGGCGCCCTATCCGGCACCGGCACGATCGCGGGAAATACCGTGCTCGAATCGGGCTGCGAGCTCACGCCCGGCGCCGCCATTGCCAACGCCATTGGAACCCTTTCCTTTGGCGGCAACCTGACCCTGTCACCGGGCAGCACCACTTACCTGGAGATCAATCCGGGACCGCCGCTAACGAATGACCAGGTTAACGTCGCCGGCACTTTGAATTGCGGCGGCACGCTCTACGTGGAAAACCTCGGCGGCACGTTATCGGCCGGACAGAGTTTCACGCTCTTCAACGTCGGCAGTTCGTCCGGAAGTTTTTCGACCCTGACGCTTCCGCCCTTAAACTCCGGTCTGGAGTGGAACACAAATAATCTGACGAACGGAATTTTATCCGTGATCGCGGTTTCGCCGGCGGAGTCGCTCGTGGTCTCGAACGGCCTCGGCGGCGGGATTCAATTGAATTGGGATTATGGAACGCTGCAAACGGCCACCAATGTGACCGGCCCTTATACTGACGTCACGGGAGCCGTCTCGCCGCTGACAATTAATGCAACCAATACCCAGCAGTTCTACCGAATCAGGGAAAATTGAAGATTTCAATCCATAATCCCCGTTTCCGCTTGCGTTCCCAATGACCCATTTGAGGGTATTGGCACGAGGGCAAATAGATAGTCAAAATGCCTGACAAATCATACAGACAAAATGAAAATGGCGATTCACGACAAAAAAAGCTTCGTTCACTGTGAACCGGCGCGAATTTATTAAAACATCCGCGGCGGCCGGCGGTTCCCTCCTGTTGGCACAGGCCGCTTCTGCCGATCCGGCAAATTCGTCCGCCAGGCTTATCCAGCCGGCTTCTTCGCCCGATAATTCCAGGGCCACGCTCCCGGACCTCTCCCCGGCCCGCTGGGTTTGGTATCCCTCGGGGCGCACGCTGCCAAACACGTTTGTTCTATTTCGTCAATCATTGGCCTTACACGCCAGGCCTCGTCGCGCCACCGGCTGGATTTGCGCTGACAGCCGTTATCGGCTTGAAGTCAACGGCAGACGCGTGCAATGGGGACCGGCGCCGTGCGATCCTCGCTGGACCGAGGCGGATCCGGTGGACCTGACGGATGATCTGCAACCGGGAGAAAATGTGCTGGGCGCCACCGTGTTGTTTTACGGCAGTGGCGATGGCACGTGGCCCCTCGGCAAACCGGGCTTCCTTTTCTGGCTGGAAATCGAGCACGCGGACGGGACAGTTGAGCGGCTCGTCTCAGACGAATCATGGCAGACCCTGCTTTGCCGGGCATGGAGTTTGGGGCACCCCAAGCGCTGGTACTTGCGGGCGTTACAAGAGGAGTTTGACGCCCGGCTTTATCCGCAAAATTGGTCCAGCCCGGATTTTCAAATGGATTCCCATTGGGTTGGCGCGATGCCGTTGACGGGTTCTCCGAACCAGCCCGCGCTTTCAACCAGTTATCCCGAATACATGCTCGAGTTAGACCGGGGGCCTTCCGATGCCGAACTGCGGCCCCGCAGCATTCCCGCCATGCGGGAATCGTTTGTGCCCGTCACCAAACTGGCTGAAGCCTATTGGCTGGATTGGCGCGTCCCGCCACGGGACTACTTCGATTATCGTATCCCGAACGCCTTTCATGCGCGACGCGCGGATTTGGCCATCGAAAATGCTCCCGGCCAATGGCGGGTGGAACTGGATGGCGGCCAGTCTGCCGCGCTGACATTTGAACTTGCCGAACAAGTGGTGGGCTGGCCCGGCTTTGCGATTGAAGCGCCTGCAGGCACAACCATCGAACTCCTGGTTCATGAAGCCCATGCCACGGGCGGCCCGCCGCTTTTAAACACCCATTTTGACTCCTGGACCCGGTTCATTTGCCGCGAGGGCAAAAACGACTTCGAGACCTTCGATTTCGAAAGCTTGCGCTGGGTCCAGCTCCATATCTATAACGCCAAAGGACCGGTCAATATCTCCAATATTCGAGTGCGGCGGCGCGTTTTTCCATGGCCCAATACACCCGTCCTGCGCACGAGCGATCCCCTGCTCCAACGTCTGTTCGATGCGTCAATGAACACTCTCAATAATTGCGCCCAGGAAACGCTCGTGGACGGCATGGCGCGCGAGCGCCAGCAATACAGCGGCGATGGCGGCCACCAAATGCACGCGGTGCATCTGGCAGTCGGCGAACCGCGCCTGGTCCGCCGTTACCTGACGACCTGGAGCCAGGGCATGACCAAAGAGGGTTATTTTTTGGACTGCTGGCCCGCCTATGACCGTCTGGCCCGGCTCATGGAACGGCAGCTTGATCTTTCCCAATGGGGCTCGATTCTGGATCATGGCGTGGGATTTATGCTCGATTGCCGGCATCATTATTTTTATACCGGCGATTTGGGAGCGTTGAAGGAACCCTATCCGCGCCTGTTGCGCTTTGCCCAATATCTCCAGGGCTTGCAGGGCCCTGACGGCCTGTTGCCGGTTGAAAATCTCGGCATTCCCTGTGTCTGGATGGATCATAACGCCTATCAACAACAGCGACACAAGCAATGCGCGTTTAACCTGTATGTGGCCGCGGCAATGGAACAGGCGCTGGCGCCCATTTGCCGCTCTTTTGGAGATGACCGGCAGGCAAAAGCCGTTGAACGATTTGGCAAGGAGCTTACCCGGGCGACTGTCCGCCGGTTTTGGAGCGTGGAACAAGGGCTTTTTATCAATAACCTGCCGTGGCTCGACCAGGACAAAACGCCGCGCACATGCGACCGTTCCCTGGCAACGTCCATTCTCTTTGACCAGTGTCCAGGCAACCACACGGCCGCCGCGCTGGATTCTCTGGTGAAGTGTCCTCCCGAGATGGGTTTTTCCTATCCGGCCAATCAATGCTGGCGCATGTGGGCATTGGCCAAAGGCGGACGCGGAGATGCCATTGTAACGGACCTTCGGCGGCGTTGGGCCACCTTGCGCTCCGTCAAGGAAAACAACACTTTGCAGGAGAACTGGCAGGCCCGGCCTGATTCTCCCGACCAATGGAGCCATTGCGGGGTGGTGCCGCTCTATATTGCCTACCAGGGATTGATGGGACTCAAACCATTGGAACCCGGGTTCAAGCGCTTCGAACTTCGCCCGCAATTCGGCGATTTGGAGGAATTTGAGGCAACGGCATTTACCGTGCGCGGTCCGATAAGTCTGCGCTCACGCGGCAAGTCGGGCGAACGCGAGGTGGACTTGCAATGGCCGCCCGGCGGACAGGGTGAATTGATTGTGCCACAGGACGAGGCCATCGAACTGCCGAATGCCGCCGGACCCGCGCCGGCGGGCTGTCGCCGCTTCAGGCTGCCGTCCGGCGGTTCGCTCAATTTGCGCCTAAAGCTCATATAGCAAAAATGAATTATTGAGAGTTTCAAATGCTTTTGCCGTTGGATTTTCAACCTGCGATAAAGAAATAAGATGAAATCGTTATTCAAAGTGTCGGTCGGTTTGTTTTTTATTGCCGCCGCTCTCGCGACGGAAACCGGCCAGTCAGGGCACGGAACAAACGGCGTTCCGGCTTATCTCAATCCGCAATTGCCCGCCGATCAGCGCGTGAATGACCTCCTCTCTCGCATGACCCCGGAAGAGAAAGCCTGGCAACTCGTGGATGGTTTTCCCCTGGGCGGAAAAACCGGAGAGGCGCATCCCGGAATTGGACTCATGCGCGAAGTTGGACATTTTGCGCAGAAAACCAAACGGTTGACGCCGTCAGAGGTTGCCCATTTGATTAACGAAGACCAGCGTCGTGCGGTGGAACGGACACGTCTGGGGATCCCAATCCTGATGAATGAAGAATCATTGCATGGCGCCTGTTGGGGAGACGCGACGGTCTTTCCGCAGTCCATCGCCATGGCCGCCACCTGGGACCCCGACCTGGCGGGCCGGGCCGCGGGAGCGATTGGCCAGGAATTGCGGGCCGTCGGCGTGCGGCTAACCCTGGCGCCGGTGCTCAATATCACCCGCGATCCGCGCTGGGGCCGCACGGAAGAAACGTACGGCGAAGACCCGTGGCTGACCGCGCAGATGGGATTGGCCTATGTCAAGGCCATCGAATCCAATGGCGTGGCCTGCATGTTAAAACATTTTGTGGCGGATTATGGCGAGGGAGGCCGTGATTCGGGCCCCGTCTATTATTCCGAGCGGTATTTGCGAGCGGTGGATCTTTATCCGTTTGAAGTGGCTGTGCGCGACGGAAAGGCCCGCAGCGTCATGGCGGCCTACAGCTCCATTGACGGCGTGCCCTGCGCCATGAACTCATGGCTGCTCAACGATGTGCTTCGGGGAGATTGGGGATTCGACGGAATCGTTTGCGGTGATTACGGAGCGGTGGCGGGAATCGAAGCACGGCACAAATTGCAGATACCAGCGGACGAAGTGGTTTCCGATTACTTGAAAGCCGGCCTGGATGTGGATTTGCCGAGCAGCACCAATGTCGTGGCGGCCGTCGGGCAGGGAGAAGTTTCACCGGCGCTGCTGGACCGGAGCGTGGCCCGCTTGCTGAAGCTTAAGTTTGACCTGGGATTATTTGAAAAACCCTACGCGGATGAGTCGGCCGCGGACCATCTGGTACAGACGCCCGAGCACCGGGAATTGGCCCTCCAGGCGGCGCGGGAAGCGATCGTTCTTCTGAAAAACCGGAATGGTTTCCTGCCGTTGGATAAAGGGACGGCCAGGAAATTAGTCGTGATTGGGCCGACGAACCTGCCGTTGGGCGACTACACCGGCACATACCGGGGCCAATGGGAAGGACACTCCATTTCATTATCGGATGGATTGGCCAAAGTGGCGCCCGAATGCCAGGTAATCCACTTGGAAAGATACGACGATTCTAAAGAAGTGCCCGCCGACGCGAGCGCCGTAATCGTCGTGGCAACCATCAAAGAAGGTGAAGGCATGGACCGGACCCAACTAACCTTGCCCCAGGTGCAGGAACAACTCATTCTCGATTTGGCGGCGCGCCATCTGCCGGTGGTCGTTGTGTTATGTACGGGCGCTCCGGTCACGATGGAATCATGGCTGGAAAAAGTGCCGGCCGTCGTGCAGGCCTGGTACCCGGGACAGGAAGGCGGACAGGCCGTTGCGGAGGTTTTGTTCGGAGACTATAACCCCGCCGGCCGGCTGCCGATTACCTTTCCAAAAGAGGTCGGGCAGGTTCCCATTTACTATTCGACTCGGCCCAGTGGACGCTATGGGGATAATATGGAAAAGCCGCGGTTCCCGTTCGGGTTCGGGTTGAGCTACACCACCTTCAAATACTCCAACGCCAAATTATCCGCATCCGCGATTCAACCGGGAGAGACGTTGACCGTTTCCGTGGACGTGGAAAATACCGGTTCCCGCGCCGGGGACGAAGTGGTGCAACTTTATACCCGCCAATCCCTCGCATTTATGTCCACCCCGGCAAAGGAATTGCGCGCTTTCAAAAGGGTGCGCCTTGATCCGGGCGAAAAACGGACCCTCAGCTTCGCGCTGGGGCCCGCGGAACTCTGCGTCTGGAATCTTCAGATGAAACGCACCGTGGAACCCGGGACGTTGGACATCATGATTGGCCGGTCCAGCGCGGAAATTACCCAAACGTTGCAGGCCCGAATTTTGTAGTCATGTGGGCGCCTGACGGCTCGACCGCAAACCGCGGGCGCAGAGTTCATTGCCGGAATATTCTTAGACTGTTAAATTAATGAAATCGTTACTGATGCTATTGGCCGTTGTATCTTTTACGACAACACTGTTTGCAACCGGCACAAGTGAACTTGCCACCGATGAAAAATATCTGGCCTTGCCATTGGGAAAGACCGGCGGGCCAACGCCGAACATTCTTAATCGCAACGGTGTTCCTTTTATCGAAGGAACACTCCCTCTTGATGCGAACGGTTCCGCCCGGGTGCTTGTCGGAGGGCGGGTAAAACGGATCTTCCTTTTGGGAATGACGGAATCAGCCAAAATCGCCGGCTGGGCCGACCCGCGGGATTATTCCGTGAGATATTTTGTTGGTGATGAACTGGGGCAAATCCAATTGGTTTATATGGACGGGACAAAACAGGTTTTTCCATTGGTTTTGGGCCAAAGTATTTGGTGGGCTGCGCCTTTTAATCGTTTTCCGGAACAGCTTCCTTCTGACGCGCGATTGTGCAAAGCGTTTGCGGCGGCGATGCGCCTCTACCCCCCGGCGCCGGTCGAGGACGGTGGTTATATCGCCGTGATTTCGCCCAAGCCTGTTTCACTTCGATGCATCACAATTGAAAGTTCTTCAGCCAAAAGGGGAAGGCCGATCATCGCCGGCATCACGTTTGAACCGGCGGGAACAAACAGGATTGCAGGAACCACCGCCCTGGCGCCCGGCGCCTTTTCGCCGGCGTTTGCTAAATTTGTGGAAGAAAAACCCTTGCGCCCTGTTGGGAAGAACGAAAAACAAACCCGGCAGGAATTAAAAAATCTCGAACTCGCCTTTTACAGCAGCGATGGAAGTTTCAAAGGGCAAGTCTCGCTAAAGATGCCGCAGGGATATTCCGGTCCCGAGGTTTCATTCAAAGGAAATCTCACGGCTGAGATCTTAGCCAACGCCTTTTATTACAACGTGGAGGACATTTTGGACAAGATTGACGAGGATGGAATGTATCATACCTCCACAAAAGGCGCGGTTTGGTGGAACGACGGCGGCCTCGGAAGCACAAACACCGGAAAGTATTATGGCCAATCCTGGTCGCGCGACCTGGGACGCAGCCTTCAGGAACTGGCCGAACTCGGTTACACCAACGACGCTCTCCGCTGCGCCGATTATTGCCTGCGAATGGCGCGCCTTTGGGAAGAAAGACCGTCTCTCAAAGTCCGGGGTGAATTTCTTCCGCCCCACTGGGGCCGCGTTATCAACATGCCGGACAAACGGATCGCCTATGAAAATGACGGCCATAGCCTGATCGCCATGTTTCTCTTTAAACTTTGGCAGCGGCTGCCAAATCGCGATGAATGGCTTCGCTCTCATTGGCCGGACGTCAAGGCGGCCGGTGATTGGATTCTGTGGCAGTTCGAACATCCGAAAATTTCCGGGGCCGCCAATGGCGTGCTTCGTGATACTGGTGAAAGCTCCGGTGGACGCGGTTTTTCCGTCTATCCCGATTGCATTTGCATGGATGCGCTCCGGGCGCTGGCGCAAATGGCCGATTCCATTGGAGAAACAAACTCCGCCGCGCAATGGGATGCGCGCGCCGATGAAATGCAGGCGGCGATTGGCAGGCAATACATCATCAACGACCCGAAATATGGCCGCGTCTGGACGCTGGAACACGCGGGCTGGCCTTACCAGACCACGGTCCTGGGACCACTGGTTTTTTCCGCGGATGATGACGGGTTCGCGCCGCAGGATGAAGATGACCATTGGCGTACCGTCAATGAGGCGGCCTATCAACGACTGATTGATACCTGGCGGCCTTTTGGATTTTATGGCCTGACGATGGGTTACGGACAGGGATTTGTCACAGAATCGGCGCTGCTCCTGGATCGAATGCGCGACGCGACCGAAATGTTGAATTGGGCGGCCAAAGAAATCTATGATCCGCGGTTCGGATGCTTCATCGTATCCGAAGGCGTGCAAATGGATCCCACCGGACGATTTTGGTATCGGTTCGGCGATTTGGGAAACGGAGTGCAGGAAGCGGAAATTGTCAAAACGTTGCGTCTGGTCATTGGAGTGGACGATACTCATCCTGACCGTCTGCAGTTTTATCCGCGGCTGCCGTATGATTGGGACGAAATCGCCGTGGAGAAATATCCGGTGTTGTTCGAGGATGCGGGAAAAATGGAGACGGCCCTCCTTCACTACAAACTTGAACGCTCCGGCAACGGGATGAAATTGGAGATTGGCGCCGACAAGGAACTTGGGCCGGTTGCGATGAGGCTGGGGCCATTTGAGAACCAACCTGAACTCTCGAGAGTCCGCGTCAACGGGCAAAGCCCGACGGGCGCTTCGATTGAACACAGCGGGGATTCCTCGTGGGTCAGCTTTACCATGCCGATCGGTCCATCGGAAAAACCGCAGCCGCGCCGCGCCGGCGCTTCGGCCTCCGAACGCCCCGCAACCCCGTCGCCTGCGCCGGAACCAGCCGTCGCTTTCAACCTCCGGGCCGATCAACCCGGCGCCTTGACCTTCTTCGGTTCGCCGGACGCCGATTTGTTTTCCAAAGAAATAAATGCTTCCTTTGATGGGGCGCTCGAACGCGATTTCGTTTCCGATCCAAACGGCAAGTTCCCTTTGGGTTTTCTCAATGCCTCGCCGGTCTCGCAGCCCTGGTATGGAACCATGTGGACCCGCGACGCCGGCACGTTCATGCGTGAATTGGTCTTCTGGGGTTATTACGAACACGCTTGCCAGGTTGCCCAATGCAACCTGGATCTTGTCGGCGCCAACCGCGACGGTTTTGTCGCTTTCCCCAGATATTTCGACCCGACCAATGGCCCTGGCCAAAGCGGTTCTGAAATGGATGGCCAGGCTGCGACGATTATCGGCATGGTTGCCTTGTGGCAACGGTTGCCTCCGGACGACCCGTTCCGCAACCGGCTCTACGAATTTCTTCACCAGAAATCTTCCCCGGTCCGCGGTATTGATTATCTCCTGAAGCGCCAGCCGCTGATTCCGGGATCCGGCGAATTCGGCGGAGGCAGCGGCAACAAGCCGTATGATAATGTGGTGCAAAACAATATGTGCGCCCTGGCGTTTTTAAGCGCCGCCAACATGGAAGAGGAGGCCGGCGACCACGCTGCCGCCGGGCTTTGGCGCAAGGACGCAAAAATTCTGTTCCGCAACATCGAAAAATATCTTATCAACCGGGATGGTTCCTGGATTTGGTGCATTGATCCGCAAACGCTGAAGCCGGACCCGGCGGTCATCAATAGTGTTGGCAACGCAGGTTCCGGCAGTTTGAACGGCGTGACCTCCATGTCCGCGGACGTCCTTGGATTCAACCCCGCGGATTGGCCGTGGCAGCCGGCTTTAGTGGACGGTGAAAAAACGTTTGATGCGCTCTATCGTTTTCCCTTGCGGAAAGAACAGTTTGAAAAATACGGGATTTGGCCCCAGATGAATTACCTCCATGACGGCTTGCTGGCCAGTCCGTCCTATGGACAGGGCTACGCTCTGCAGGACATGTTGTTGTTTGACCGACTGGCTATGGCCGGGCACGGTCTCGATTTTTTGGCTCAGGAGACTTACAAATCACCCGGAATCATTTGGAGTCTGGGCAACTGGCATTATACCCGGCTTTCGCCCTACTATTTCTATGAACGAATGTATTCCCCGGATGCGGCGGGCAGGATGGAACTCACAGCCGGCTGCGGCCCTTTGAATCTCGTCAACGTTTCCGAACCGTTGAAGGTGGCGCGTCTCATCCTGGGCGTGGATGATACTTCACTGGATCATGTTCGCATTATTCCGCGTGTGCCGCCTTTCTGGGGAGGTTACCACGCCGAGAATTGGCCTATCCGGACGAGCCGCGGCATGGTCCGGACCGATATTTCTTTCGAAAGGGCCGGCGGTTCGATCCATTTCGACCTCCGGGTCACCAAGGGTGGTTCCATTCCAAAATTAACGGTGCGCCTGCCCGACGGAAACAAAATGATTTGGAAAAGCCGAAACCATGTCGAAGAATTCAGCTATGAATCCGCCGCACAATAATTTATTTGCGTTCTGGCTCATCTCCCATCGTTTAATTAAAATCACCAAATGACATTTAAAAAGCCACTGATCGGTCTGGCCGTTGTCTTGATGGCAGCAACGGCTTTCGGCGACGCCGCTCGCATCACGACTCATTTTATCAGCGCGGACATTTCCGCGGATTATCCCGGCTTTACGGGTTTGTCCGTGGATAGTTTGGGCGCGGGCCATTTTTCGTTGGTTCCCCTGTCCCCTGCTTCCGCCAACAGCGGGCCCTGGCGCGCTCTGCGTCACGGGTCGGGCGTGGAATATTTTCGCCAGGATGCGCCGGCATCGGCCTCGCCCTGCTGGACCATCAGAATTAAATCGAAGGAAATTTGGTTGGAATCGCATTGGTCAACGGACGATCCGCCGGAACCGTTGGTCATGGACCTGGACACGGGAGTCACCTATCCCACGTTGCTCGGCCTGGTGGAAACGAACGGCTCGATTCAGTTCCCCGCGCTCCTGCATTTTCCGGGCCAGGGCACGTTTCAGATTTCCGCCAGGCGCGGCCGCGACCTTTCGTTGGGTTATGCGGCAACGCGGAAAGACGTCCGAATTACCTTTCCCGCCGCCAGCTCCGAAAATCCCAAACGGGCGTATCGCCTCGACGTCGTGGACATTTTTCCGAAAATCCCGGGAGTTGCCAAAGACGCGCGCTTTGACGGTTTCCGCCGCAATTGGCTGAACATTTTCCAAATCAATCCGCAACGGCGCGTCCTCTCGAACAACGCCGGCAGCGATACCTGCGCCTTTTGCTATTATGAATATGCCGACATGGCCATGGACACGCCATCGCTGGCGGATGACGTAACCGCTTTGGACATGATCCGGCAAACCCTCGATGGAATCATCGGCGGTACATTGGCCTATGGAATGCCGAGCTATACCCCCGGCCATGAAGACCATCCTGGCGGCGCCGCCGATACCTGGCCGTCGCTTTTAATTGCCGCCGAAGATTATGTCCAGGGCAGCCATGATAATGCCTGGCTCGCGGCAAACTATAGCCACCTCAAATCCTGGGCTGATTATATGCTGGCCACCGATCATAGCGGCGACGGCCTTACGGAATACAGTATCAGCGGAAATTCCGGGATTTGGCCGAACGGCTTCCCCAAACGGCGGCCCGCGAATTGGTGGGACACGATTGGCTTCGGTTACGAAGACGCTTACGCCAATGCCTTGGCCTATCGCGCCTTGCTGGGCATGGCGGAATTGGCGAAACAAGACGGCCAGAGTGACGATCAGGCGCGCTACCAGGCGGCCGCGGACAAAATAAAAGCGGTCTATTTCGATACGTTTTACGACCCGCAAACCGGCGTTCTGGCCGGCTGGCGCAGCGCCGATGGCCAGCTTCACGATTATTATTTTCTTTGGGTCAACGGCATTGCCATTCACTACGGCCTGGTCCCAACGGACAAAGCCAATGACATCATGGACCGCCTGCTGGCCAAGATGAACGACGTCGGTTACACCAACTTCGCCTTAGGGCTTCCCGGCAATCTTATTCCCGTGGCCAGAAAAGACTACGTGCACCACGAGGTGCGTTTCGGCGGCGGCAAACGGGCCGATGGTTCTGACGGTTTTCAATACTACGAGAACGGCGGCGCGACGGCCTGCTTCGCCTATTTCACCCTGGCCGCGCTTTATGATTTGGGAAGAATCAACGATGGCGACCGGATTTTATTTCCAATGCTGGATTCCTTTGAGAACGGCGGTTTTCAAGGCCGCGGCAGCAATGGGAAAAGCAAGGATTGGAAAAAGTGGGACGGAACCTGCGAAGGCTATGAAGGCCTGCTGACCGACAATTATTATGCCCTGCTCGCCGTAAAAGACCGCGAGGCGGCTTTGAAAACATTTAAGAAATGATCAGAGCCGCGACCGCCTGCCGGGCCACAGTCCCGCTCCGAGCCGGACGACGGCTGGTGAGGGAGCGACCATTACCTCACCTCGCCCAACGCCGGTTGCGTCCTCTTACTCGCACGCGGCTCTAAAGGTTGTGAATCGCCCCAATTCTTCCGCGACTCCTTTTCTCATTTTTTGACACGCGCCCGACAGAAACCCTCCGTATCGCTCGAGATTTCTTGCCAAAAACACACATGTGCCCAATCATGAACCCGCATAGTTGGAACAGTCGCATTCCTTACCGAAAGCAAACTGAAAAGGTTGGAATGAAAAAATTTCCCGAAACCTTTTCTTGTGTTGACCGGGAAACCAGTAAGTGGCGGGCAGGCTGTCGGGATGTTCAGTTTGACGTAACCGAGCTTTCCTTCCGAGTGAAGGGTTCGTAGGCGAGAAGCTGTTTCAGCGTTAATTCTAATTGGCACCACGCGTACTATGGTTGGCTCGCAAGTTCATATTTCGTTCACACCTCATGAATTTTCACAAATTGCTTAATATTAAATACTTACGCACTTAAAAACGGTTCTTCGCTGTTTTCGGTGGAATAGGGTCAGCACTGTGGAAGGCGGAGTTTACCGGCGATGAAGTAAAGCATCGTGATGAAGTGGGTGGTAGAGCGATAGCCGCGGGCTTTGCGCTTGGTTGCACTGAAAACGCTGCTAAGTCCTTCCATGAACGCATTGGTCAATCCCCACTTCCAATGGGCTAAAATGCCCTTGAGATGTTCCTTGACCGTTAGCGCCACTTTCACCATCGGTGCCAGCAGATTGAACTTACAAAAGCGGGCCGCCCAAGAGACCCAACGGCACCACACCTTAAAACGTTTGCTGGCGCTGGCCGCGTCGGGGCTTCGGTAAATATCCTGGAATACCAATCGCATCTGATAGGCCTTGGCCGTGATCAGGTTTTTATTCTGGATTTCTGCCAATCGCTCCTGTTGTGGGGCGGTCAGATTCTCCGGGTTCTTGCGCCACAACCATCGGCTCCGCTTCAGCGCTTCCCAGACCCCTTTGCCGCCAGCCCTCACTTCCCGCATGCGCACTTGGTCCACCGCCTGATTAACGTCTTGGATCACATGAAATTTGTCGAAGACCACTTGGGCGTTACGGCAGTTTTCACGCACACCTTTTTTATAGGCCGCACTCATGTCGATACTCACCTGCGTGATCGCATGCCGATGCCCATTGTGCTTTTCTAATGTTTCAACGAATCGCCCCCAAGTCTCATGGTCCTTGCCTTCGGTGCCAAAGAGTACCCGTTTCTTGATCAAATCGGCAAAGACGCTGATATATTCATGACCTTTGCGCACACTCATTTCGTCCACCCCAACGCACCATACCTGACTAAAATCATTTTCCGCATACGCTGCATCAACCTGCCGAAAAAGCATCCGCCAAAGCCGTGTATCGGTTTCTCCAACCGTTTGGGCCACCTTGCTCATGGGCATTTCCCTCATCAATAACAAAGCAAAGGCTTCAAACTCCTTGGTAAAGTGCTTACTCAATCCTTCCCACGGCGGACGCACCCGGAACAGATGACCGCATTTCCGACATTCGCCCCGGGGCAAACGACAGGTTATTTCACAGCGGTGCTGGAAAATATTCAAATGTCGCCACGTTAGCTTCTCGGTGTGGTCGTGACAGCCTGCCTGGCACGTACATTTGGGGCACCGGACCTGTTCCATCAGCCGGCTCGTCTCCCGTATCTCCAAAAATACAGTCCCGCTGGCCGCTTCAAAACGGCTCTCGACTACTTCCCAATTCAGTCCCAGTCCCAACAGTTCGTGAAATAATTTTTCAGGCGTCATGCCCAAAGCCTACACACTCATTCCACCGAAAACAGCGAAGAACC
>JASHPN010000102.1 GCA_030038175.1 Verrucomicrobiia bacterium | reverse complement strand
GGCTTTGGCCGGACCGGAGTTGTAGCGGCAGGCATCCTGCCTGCCGTAGAGGGCGCGCTTCCAGCCGCCCGGAAAAACGCTCCCTTGCCAACCCAACGGCCAGCTTCCATTAACTCGCACACCCTTCACCCCTTATTCGCCTGCCAGCACGAAAACGTGCAGCCGGATTTCTTATGCCTCGCCAAAGGCCTGACCGGCGGTTACCTGCCCATGGCAGCCACTTTGACCACTCGCGAAGTGTTTAACGCCTTCCTCGGCCGGTATGAAGATTTCAAAACTTTTTTCCACGGCCACAGTTACACCGGCAACCAGGTCGGCGCCGCCGCCGCATTGGCCAGCCTTGAACTTCTTCAAAACCGCAAATCCCTGCTCGCCCGCCAAACCCTCGAAAAAAATCTGCGCCATGGCCTGCAATCTCTTTGGTCTCTGCCAAACATCGGTGATATCCGCCAGGTCGGCCTGATCGCCGGCATCGAACTCGTGAAAAACTGGCGCACCCGCGAGCCCTTTGATTTGCGCGAGCGGGCCGGCATCCGCGTGTGCGAAGCCATGGCCCGGCACGGCGTCCTCACGCGCCCTATCGGCAACGTCATCGTCCTGATGCCCCCTTATTGCGCCACACCCGCGCAATTGGAAAAAATGATCAGCGCCATCCGCGCGGGCATTGAGGAAACGTTTTAAGGGAAATTTAGCCCACTGAGACACCGAGGGACAGGGTTGCGAACAAGGGGCGCGGACAGCTTTGTCCGCGCGAACCTCGCAACAAACAGGAAACACGCGGACCAGGCTGTCCGCGCTCCCTGCCGAAGTGCTACGTTCGATGTTCGTTGCCTGCCGCGCCGCAGTCCCGCTCCGAGTGTGACAAAGGCGGGTTCCCGTTCCATCTTCAATCTTCCATCCTCGTTCGTCATGGCGCCCCCCACGCCCCGCTCTAAAATTCGAAATTGAAATCCGGCCGCATTCCCTTCACATTCCTTTCCCATGAAAACTGCCCGCATTACTCTCATGTCCGCCCTCGCCGCTGCCCTGGCAACCTCGTGCGCCACTGCCCCAAAAAATAACGAAAGCGTCTCGCGCCCGGGTTACCGGCTTGAAAACCTCGTCCAGTACGTCAATCCGATGTGCGGCACCGGGAATTATCCCGCGCAATGGGGCGACAACAACCTTTTTCCGGGCGCGGTCATGCCCTTTGGCATGATTCAATGGAGCCCGGATACCGGCGCGGGCGTCAAGCCCGGCGGTTATTCCTATTATGACCGGCGGATTTCCGGGTTCAGCCTCGACCACTTGAGCGGCGCGGGCTGCCCCGATGGCGGAAATTTTTCGTTCATGCCCGTCCTGGGCCCCGGTCAGCCGCCCAACGGCAATCGCATGGCGTTCGCCACGCATTTCCAGCACGACCATGAAATCGCCCGGCCCGGATACTACGCGGTGACGTTGGAAAATGGCATTAAAGTGGAACTCACGACCACGACCCGCGCGGGCTTTGGCCGGTTTACGTACCCCGCCGGCCAGAACGCAACCATGGCCATCAACGCCGCCAGTGATGTAAACAAATCGGACGACGCAGACATCACGATTGATCCGGCAAACCACGAAGTGAGCGGCTGGTCCATCGGCGGCTATTTTTGCCAGGGCGACCGGCAGCGTGACCGGCGGCAGATTTATTTCTGCGCGATTTTTGACCGGCCGTTTGCCGGTTACGGCACCTGGACCGGCGGCGCCCGCGAGGACAGCGGCACAAATGCCAATGGTTCTACGACCGGCGCGTTTTTGTCTTTTGATACGTCGAAAGATCCGACGGTCATGGCCAAGGTCGCCATCTCGTACGTCAGCGTGGCCAACGCCCGGCAGAACCTCGAAACCGAAAGCCCAGTCACCAAATTTTCCTCCAAAGATTTTGACGCCGCCGTGAAATCCGCCGGCCGTACCTGGAACGAGTGGCTGAACAAAATCCAGGTGAACGGCGGCACGACGAATGAGATGGAAGTGTTTTATTCGATGCTTTACCACGTGTTCATCGGGCCTACGACGTGTTCCGACGCCAATGGCGAATACACGGGTTACGACGGCCAGGTCCATAACACCGGCGGGCGGGTGCAGTATGCGAACTTCTCGGGGTGGGACATCTATCGCAGCGAGGCGCAGATGCTCGCGATGCTCGCGCCGCACGAAGCGTCGGACATGGCGCAATCGCTTCTCAATGATTATCAACAGGGCGGGGCATTTCCGCGATGGGGCGTGACCACGGAAGACAGCGGAGTCATGATGGGCGACCCGGCGGCCCCAATCATTGCGGATTTTTACGCGTTCGGCGCGACCAATTTTGATGCGCCGGCGGCGCTGGCAGGACTCGTGCGCGCGGCCACGGACCCATCGGTTTACGCGCCGCGAAGCAAGACCTACGAGCGCGACGCGCTGGCGGATTACCTGAAACTGGGATACGTGCCGGAACACCAAAACGGCGGCTACGGAAACGTTTCAATGACGCTGGAATATGATTCCGCAGATTTCGCGCTGTCGCAATTTGCGTCGGCCCTCGGCGATCAGGCTGATAGCGACCTGCTGTTGCACCACGCGCAGAACTGGCGGAATTTGTACAATTCGCAGACCGGTTATATCCAGATGCGCCGGCGCAACGGCGATTGGGCGCCGGGTTTTGTAAACAATCAAAACAACTATGATCACGATGATGCTTACGTGGAAGGATCAGCGGGGCAATATCTATGGATGGTGCCGTTCAATTATAAAGGCCTGGCCGAGGCCATGGGCGGCCAGGACGTGGCCGTGCAACGGCTGGACAAGTTTTTCACGAAGTTGGACGCGGGCTTTGGCAACCCGGACGGCTGGATGGCGTGGATGGGCAATGAGCCGTGCCTGGAAACGCCCTGGATTTATGATTTTTGGGGCGCGCCCTACAAGACCCAGGCCATCGTGCGCCGCGCGATGACCGAACTTTATTCGACCAACCCGGCGGCGTACCCGGGCAACGATGATTTGGGCGAGATGTCGTCGTGGTACGTTTTTGGAGCATTGGGAATGTATCCGGAATTGCCCGGCTCGGACATTTTAGTGACGGGCAGTCCCTTGTTTCCGAACGCCGTCGTTCACTTGGGAAACAGCCGCATTACCATCGTGGGCGCCGGCGCGATGGCGAATGCCCCGTATGTGCAAAATCTGACGGTCAATGATGACACGTGGAACAAACCCTGGCTCCGATTTAGCGACATTCGCCACGACGGAAAACTGGTTTATGACGTGAGCTCGACACCGAACGTGAATTGGGGCAGCGACCCCGCCGACGCTCCCCCCTCCTACGACGCGCCGTAAGTATTCGGCATTCAGCGCCTGTCCTGCCGCAGCGTTGTGCAAAGGAGGATTCACTGTTCGTTGCCTGCCGCGCCGCCGCCTTGGCAAAGGCTGGTTCGATGTTCTGGACAATTCCGAAGAATGGTCAAATAGCTGAACTGCCTTTATTGACCGTCCGACTGCATGCGCACAAGCCCCGTT
>JASHPN010000101.1 GCA_030038175.1 Verrucomicrobiia bacterium | reverse complement strand
AACGAAGATCAAAGTCGGCCAGAGATTGAATATTCCGGCCAGGCCTGAAGCGACGCCGGCGCCGGAGAACGCGCCACCGACAACCACGGCCGCGCCCGCGCCCGAGACAGCCCCGGCCGCCCCGGCAAATCCGCCGGCAGCGCCGGCGAATCCGCCTGCCGGACAGCAATAGCCCTGGGAATTTTTGGCGGGTTTTGCCGGTGGTCGCGACCAGCGCCGCCGGATTTGGTCTTTAGGGATTTTGGATTTGATATTGGGCCGGGAGGCGGAGGCCGCAGATTTCACCGGGCCGCCGTCTTTAGAGGAAAGAAATGAAAATTGCCGTCACAACGTTGGCGTTTTGCGTAGCTGCGCTGCTCGCGCTGGGGATGGTGATGCTCTACAGCTCCAGCATGACTCAGTTCGGGGCGGGTCTTTTGGCGAAGCAACTGGAATGGTTTGTGTTCGGTTCGATTCTGTGCGTCATTGCGACCTCGCTTGATTATCAATTGCTCAAAAAGTTCGCGTGGCCGATTTATTTTCTCGCTCTGTTCCTGTTGGCGGCGCTCTTTGTTCCGCATATGCACGGGGTCAGGATCAACGGCGCGCGGCGCTGGTTTGATTTTCACGGCATCCGTTTTCAACCTTCCGAACTGGGGAAAATTGCCCTTGTGGTGATCCTGGCCTGGTACGGCGACCGCTGCCAGCGCCAGATGCAAGGGTGGCGGCGGGGCATTCTTATGCCTGGGGTGCTGATCGGGATGGTTCTCGGTTTGGTGTTCATTGAGCCGGATCGCGGCACAACCATTTTGCTGGCCACCGTGGGCGGTTCCATGCTGCTGATGGCCGGTGCGCGCTGGTGGCACATGCTTATGCCGGGGATCCTGGGCATTGGGGCGCTCACTATTTCAATTCTGCATGACCCGATGCGAATGCGGCGGATATTCAGTTGGTGGGACCTGGAACAGCACAAGGACGGCGTGGGATACCAGGCTTATCAGGCAATGATCGCGCTGGGCTCTGGAGGCTGGACCGGCGTGGGCCTGGGCAACAGCCTCCAAAAACTCGGTTTTGTGCCCGAACATCAAACCGATTTTATCTTTGCGATCATCGGAGAAGAACTCGGGTTGGTTGCCACTTTGTTGATTGTGCTGGCGTTTGTGGTCATGGCCGTTTGCGGTTTTTGCATCGCCGTCAACGCGCGCGAAACTTTTGGGTTTTTGCTCGCCTCGGGCATCACCTTGTTGATTTCATTGCAGGCGGCCATCAACATTGGAGTCGTCACCAGCGCGCTGCCCAATAAAGGGCTGCCGCTGCCGTTTATCAGCTATGGCGGTTCGAACCTTTTGGCGATGCTCGTCTGCACCGGCCTGTTGTTCAACGTGGCGCGGCATGCACCGGTTCGGGAAAAAAGCGCTGAAGGCAGGCGCAAATCATCCGTTAAAAAAGGAACGGACAACCCATTTGCGGCGCGTCCTGCATGAATATGCCCGAAACAAATCCGCCGGTCGTCGCCATCGCCTGCGGCGGGACGGGCGGGCATCTCTTTCCAGGCATCGCCGTGGCCGAGCCATTGAAAGAGCGGGGCTGCCGGATCGCGCTCCTGATTTCACCCAAGGACATTGACCAACAGGCCGTCAAGGCCGCGCGCGATATGGAGGTTTTTACGCTTCCGGCCGTCGGCCTGCAAAATCGAAATTATTTTTCTTTTGCGCTCAGTTTTTGGAAGTCATTGCGGGCCGCCCGGAAGATTTTCAAAAACCGCCCGCCTCAGGCGGTGCTTGCCATGGGCGGTTTTACGAGCGCGCCCCCGGTGCTGGCCGCCGGAAAAATTGGCGCAAAACGGTTTCTCCATGAATCCAACACCATTCCCGGTCGGGCAAACCGCTTTCTTGCCCGGTTTGTGGACCACGTTTTTGTCGGATTTCCTGAAACCGCCGGCTGGATGAAGGCCCGGAAGATTTCCGTGACCGGAACCCCGGTTCGGCCGGATTTTGCGGAGGCAATTGTTCCGCCGGGCGCCGCATGCCGCGTGGCACTGGGTCTTGAACCGGGCCTGCCAACTATCCTGGTGATGGGCGGCAGCCAGGGCGCGAACGGTTTGAACGGGATGATTTTGTCTGCGCTTCCTTTGCTCGCCTCAAAGAACTGGCAATGGCTGCATTTGACCGGCGCAAATGATTGTGAACGGGTCAAAGCGGCGTACGCCGCCCATAAACTGAAAGCTGTCGTCAAGCCGTTCCTGGCCGAAATTGCGGTGGCCATGGGCGCGGCGACCGTTGCCATCAGCCGCGCTGGCGCCTCGTCGCTGGCCGAGATTGCCGCGGTGCGGCTGCCTTCATTGCTGGTTCCGTTTCCGGCGGCGGCTGACAACCATCAATATTACAATGCGTTAGCGTTCGAAAAAAATGGCGCGGCAAAATTGCTGGAGCAAAAGGATGGCATGCCGGAAAAAGTCGCGGGCATCCTGAGCGAATTGATGGGCGATGAAGCCGCCCGCGGGAAAATGCAGTCCGCTCTGGCACAATGGCATACACCGGAAGCGGCGGAACGGATTGCCGAAGCCATCCTGGAACTGGTGCCGGCGGTCAGGATGCCAAATGGCGACACCCCGATTTCCGGGCGGCGGGCCGGAGCGAGGGAAAGCCGTTCGGGGGATTCCATGCCAGCCATTGTTGCATGACCACAGCCGAAGCCATTTTAGAAATGCCGATGCAGAGCCAAATTGATTTTGCCCGCGAGCTTGCCTCGCAGGTTTCGAAACAGACGGTCATCCGTCGCGATGAGCCGCTGGCCAAACGAACCACGCTGCGGGTGGGCGGCCCGGCGGATTTTTACGTTGAACCGGCGGATGAACAGGACCTGGCCGGTGTGCTGAAGTGTTGTCGCGCTTTTGAAATGCCTTTCTTCGTCCTTGGCCGGGGCTCGAATTTGCTCGTCCGCGACGGCGGTTTCCGAGGAGTGGCAATCTGTCTGTCGCCGCCGGCGTTCAGCCGTATCGAGATTGCCGGCGAAGTCCTGCGTTGCGGCGCCGGCGCAAAATTAAAGAATGTGGCCGTCGAGGCTCGGCGCAGTGGCTTGGCCGGTTTGGAGTTTCTGGAGGGCATTCCCGGCACGGTTGGCGGGGCCTTGCGAATGAATGCGGGCGCTATGGGAGGCCAAACGTTTGATGCCGTGGAATCGGTCCGCCTGATGGATTTCGACGGGAACATCAGTGAATTGGCGCCATCGAATATGGCGGTGGCCTATCGGGTGTGCGCTACGTTGAAAGATCACGTTGCCCTCTTAGCCGTTTTCAAATGCCGGCCGGCATCGCGGGAAGAGATCGAGAAGCGGATGAAATCGTTCAGCGAAAAGCGATGGGAGTCGCAGCCCGCGGCCCCAAGCGCCGGCTGCATTTTCAAGAATCCTCCGACCCTCCCCGCCGGCAAACTGGTGGACGAACTTGGGATGAAGGGCGCGCGTGTGGGGGGAGCAGTGGTTTCCGCTGAACACGGAAACTTCATCGTCAACGACGGCAAGGCGAGTGCCCGCGACGTTTTGGAGTTGATTGAAATCCTGAAGACGAAAGCCAGAACCGACCGCGGCATTGAGATGCACACTGAGGTCGAAATTATCGGAGAAGGCTGATGGCCGTGAAACATTTTTTGAACGTCACCGTCATGTTGGGCGGTCCGAGCGCCGAACGCGAAGTCTCGTTGCGTTCGGGCGCGGCGGTGGCGAAGGCGCTGCGTTCGCTCGGTCATCAGGTCGTAGAGTTGGACCCGAAGGACGGCACGTTTATTTTGCCGAAAGAAAATGACGTCGTTTTTCTGGCGCTGCACGGGACATTCGGAGAAGACGGCCAGGTTCAGGGCGAGCTCGAAAAATTGGGCGTGGTTTACACCGGTTGCGGCGCGGAAGCCAGTCGCATCGCTTTTGACAAGGTTTTGACCAAACGAAAGTGCATTGACGCGGGGGTTCCGACTGCAAGATTTGCCGTCGTAAGTTCGGGGCAAACTCCCCTGCCGGCGGGACTTGCTCTGCCGCTGGTGGCAAAACCTGTTCGGCAGGGGTCAAGCGTTGGATTGCAATTTGTGGAGCGGGCGGAAAACTGGAGAAGCGCCATCGCCGAAGCGCTGAAATTTGATTCAGAAGTTTTGGTGGAGGAAAAAATCGTCGGCCGGGAGACGACCGTTGGCATTTTGGACGGTGCGCCGCTGCCGGTGGTTGAGGTGCGGCCCAAAGCCGGCAGTTATGATTACAAGAACAAATACACGTCGGGCGCAACGGAATATTTTTGCCCGGCGGATTTTGATCCGGCGACGACGCGCAAAATCCAGGTCGCCGCGCGGGGGGCGTTCCGGGCCATTGGCGGACGCGATTATGGGCGTGTGGATGTCATGGTCAGCGCGACCGGGGACCCGGTGGTACTCGAGGTGAATACTCTGCCGGGCATGACCGAGACGAGTTTATTGCCCAAAGCCGCGGCGGCGGCTGGATTGGGCTATGCGGAGCTTTGCCAGAGGATGATTGACCTGGCTTTGCGAAGAAAAGAAAACGGAAAAACGAAACGGGAAACAGTTTCGGAACATGCCGCCTGACGATTTCCTTTTTAATTGAAAGACGATGTGGTTTAGACGCGAACAAAAGAACCGGCGATCCGGCCGCAGGCACGTCCTGGACGTGAAATTGCGCTCGGACCAGGTGCGCGCCACCCGCATGCGGGTGACGACTGCGGCCTTTGCGCTGATTTTTGGGACGGCCTTCGGTTTGTATCTGTTCTGGCGCGCCGGGGAATGGACCCTGAATAAATTTATCTATGAAAATCCGGAGTTCGCCATCAGCCAGATTATTGTCCAGACGGACGGCAAAATTTCCGATGACCAGTTGCGTCGCTGGTCCGGTGTCAAATTAGGTGAAAATTTAATCGGTTTGGACCTGACTGAGGTGAGTAGAAATCTTCAAATGGCATCGGCAATCGAATCCGTTTCAGTCGAGCGAGTGCTGCCCGGCACATTGAAAATCCGCGTCATTGAGCGCCAGGGCATCGCCCAGGTGAATGTTCCCCGCCAGGACAACCATGGCGGAATTGCCATTTCGGTATTTCAATTGGACGCGAACGGTTACGTGATGCAGCCGTTGGATCCCCGGCTTTCCATGGTTTCTCTCGCGCAGATCAATTTCTCCTTGCCGGTCCTTTGCGGCCTGAATATTTTTCAGTTGCAGCCCGGCCATCGCATTGCTTCGCCCCAGGGCCTGGCCGCGCTGAGATTGATTTCCGAATTTGGGCATTCCCCCATGGCGGGGCTGGCGGATTTGCAGCGCATTGACGTTTCATCGGCCCGGGTCATCGTGGTCAGCACCGTTGGGGGGGGCGAAATTACCTTTGGTTTGGAAAATTTGCCGCAACAACTGGCCCGCTGGCGCGAGATTTACGACCTGGGACAGCGCATGAACAAGACCATAGCATTTTTGGATTTGGCGGTGGCCAATAACGTCCCGGTTCGCTGGGCGGAAATGGTTTCGGCGCCGGATACAGCCCCCAAAAATTCGGACTTAAAAAATTCATGGAGGAAAAATGTTTGACGACACGAATATTGTTGTTGGTTTGGAAATTGGAACGTCGAAGGTCTGCGCGGTGGTCGGCGAGGTTAAAGCGGACGGCAGCCTCAACGTCATCGGCCTGGGCCAGTCCCGTTCGCGCGGCGTCCGCAAGGGCGAAATTTCGGACATCGCCCAGGCGGAGGAAGACGTTCGAAACGCCGTCGTGGAAGCCGAACAAATGGCGGACGTGGAAATTCGAAGCGTATTTCTTGGTGTCACGGGCGGCCATATTCGGGGATTCAACAATCGGGGAGTGCATCCGGTGGTAAGCGCCGATCGTGAAATTTCGGAGGAAGACGTTCAGGACGTTATCAAAAATGCCAAGGCCATCAATTTGCCCACTGAAAACAGCGTCATCCATGCCATCCGCCAGCATTTTTTTATTGACGGCCAGGACGGCGTCACCACTCCGGTGGGGATGCTGGGTTCGCGGCTGGAAGTGGATGTTCACGTCGTGCACGGGATCACGAACCGGCTGCAAAACTCCATCCGCCTGGTCAAAGGCCTGCAACTGGAGGTCGAAGAGATTGTCTTTAACGGCCTGGCTTCATCTCTCGCGATATTGACGGCTGAGCAAAAGGAACTCGGCGCCCTGGTGATTGACATCGGCGGCGGCACAACCGATTTTGTCGTCTATGCCGACGGCGCCATCAAACATACCGGCGCGATCGCGGTGGGCGGCGATCATGTTTCGAATGATCTCGCTTATGGCCTGAAAGTTCCCCTCAGCCGCGCCGAAAAACTGAAACTTGAACATGGCTCGGCTTTGCTGGACAAGGAATGCAAAGGACAAACCGTCACGATCACGAATGACCTGGGCCTGGTGCTTAAGGTGGTCAACGTGGAACATTTGCGCCAAATCATGTCGTTGCGCCTGGAGGAGATTTTCCAGTTGATCGCCCAGGACCTCGAGCAGGCTGGACTGGCGGATTATTTGCGGGCGGGAGTTTTTCTGTGCGGCGGCTGCGCCCGCATTCCAAATATTTCGAAACTCGCCGAGCGAACTTTGCAGATGCCGGTTTCGGCCGCCCAAACGCAGTCCATCAGCGGCCTAAGATCGGCGCTGGATCAGCCCGAATTTGTGGCTGCCATCGGGCTGGCCAAATTCGGTTCGTTCAAAAACCGCAAACGCGAAGGCAAATCGCTGCTGGTCGGAGGTCTCAAAAGTGTGTTGGGACGGTTATTACAAAGGTAATTTCAAATATTGAACTTGCGCCAAATTATGAAAAATAATGACGAAATTCCGCCGGCGGCGGCTGAGAACAGCCTCCCGCAGCTTCCGTCCGCACGCACCATAAAGATTTTCGGCGTAGGCGGAGCGGGCATCATTCTGGGCGACGCTTTGAACCGCGGCGAATTTTCCGGGGCTGATTTTGGGGCAATTGATACTGAGGGGGGCTCGCTCGCGGCGTCTTCCGCCGCCGTCAAAATTCATTTGGAAACCAAACTGCTGCGGGGGATGGGAACCGGCGGCGATCCCGAGAGGGGACATGCGCTGGCGGAAGAGCAATTCCCGACTCTCAAAGCCGCCTGCGAAGGCGCGGAAATGATTTTTATTGTGGTTGGCCTGGGCGGAGGTGCGGGCAGCGGCGTAAGTCCGGTACTGGCCCGTGCCGCCCGGGAAGCCGGCGCCCTGGCCCTCGCCTTTGTCACGCTTCCCTTTGTGTGCGAAGGAAATCGGCGGCAACAACAGGCGCTGCAAAGCCTCGAACAATTGAAACAGGTGGCGGACGGCGTGATTTGCCTGCCCAATCAGAAAGCATTCAAACTGATAGACGAAAACACAAGTGTGCTGGACACGTTTCGGATCACCGGCAGCCTGCTGATGGAAGGCGTTCGAGGCGTATGGCAATTGCTGACGCGCCCGGGATTGATTCAGATTCATTTTGACGATTTATGCGCGCTGGTTCGCGACCGTCATTCTGAAAGCGCATTTGCATTCGTCGAAGGCGCGGGGCCGGCGCGGTCCCGGGAAGTGATTGAGAAGTTGCTCGCGCATCCGTTGCTGGACGAGGGCCGCGCTCTTGCCGGCGCCAACGCAGTCATGGTGAGCCTCACCGGCGGCAAGGATTTGACGATGGCCGAAGTGAACCGGGTGATGGAAAAAATCAACCGCCATTGCGAAGGCGCCCAGGTGATTATGGGAGCGGCGCTTGACCCGGGCATGGCCAATAGAATGTCCATTGCCGTCATTGTCGCGAAAGATCCGCCGGGCCGGAATGCGGCGCCGGCGCCTGCGGGCAATCCGCAGGGGCAAAATGGCCCGTGCGATAGCGCGGAAGAAGGCGCGGAAAATCCGGCCGACAATTCGCGATTTGACCGGCGCCCGCCGTCGTCCTCGCTCCCGGTCCATCCCCGCGAACCTGCCATTTCGCGCCACGGGCGTGTGCGGCGTGACAAATCAAAAATGCTGCAAATCCAATTGCCCCTGGCGATTGTTTCGAAAGGCCGGTTCGATAAGAGCGAGCCAACCATCCACCAGGGCGAGGACCTGGATATTCCGACCTACATTCGACGGGGTGTGCCGTTAAATTAAATTGATGAGCGGACCTTTTCTTTCCCGCGCTTTCATCCTTTGCGTCCTCTGCCTCGCCGTCTTTCAATTTTCCGAAAATACGGCTGACCCTGATTTGTGGGGGCACGTTTATTTTGGCGCGCAATTGGTTCAAACCGGCAAACCTACCGAAATGGACGTCAATTCCTGGACCGCCTGGCATCTTCCTTCATTTGACCACGAATATCTCGGCGAAGCCGTCTTTGGGGCCGCCTTTTTGCTGCTCGGCGGACCGGGCCTATTGCTGCTCAAAATGGCCGTGGGTCTCCTCACGTTCGCCCTTGCGCTCTCGCTTGGATGTCAAAGGCTTGATTCAAAAATGAAATTGGCGGCCTGGGCCTTTGGCGCGCTGGCGGTCGTGGAAATTTCATTTGGCTTTGCCGCGCGTCCGCAGGTATTTACCGCGCTCCTGCTCGGGATCGAGCTTTGGCTTCTGAACCGAATTCATAGGGGCCAATGGCGCTGGACATTTGTTCTGCCTCCGATGTTCGCCCTTTGGTTTAACTTGCATGGCGGCTCGCTGGCCGGATTGATTTTGCTCTTCGCCGCCGCCGGCGCATCCTCCGTTCAATTGGCGTTGACCCGGTTCGTTTCCTCCCGAAGCATTGCCTGGTTGGATCCCGGCGTTCCGCGATCGGCGATTCCGTCGCTTTGGATCTCCGCCATCGTTTCGGCCGCGACAGTAGTGCTCAATCCTCATGGCGCCGAATTCGCAGAGTGGCTGGTTGGCAGCGTTCTCTGGCTGCGCCCCCAAATTCAGGAATGGAACCCGGCCGCATTGAACTGGGACCATGCCGCCTTTTTTTTCTGCGGAGCTAGCGGAGCCGCCGCATTTGCCCTTTCAAGGCGCCGGCGGCAATTGTGGGAAATTGCAGTATTGATGATTCTCTTTGTGGTTGCGTTTCGGGCGGTCCGCAATACCCCGTTATTTTGCATCGCCGCCCTCGCCCTGGTTCCACCCCATTTGGCGGATGTCTTACAGAGGTATCGCAATCACTTCGCACGTTTCGAAAACTCCTTCAAATCGCACGCGGTTCAGCGGATGGTTGCAATAATTTTGCTTTGCACTTCGCTGTTAATTATTGCCGCCACGTTCACTCTTCATAAAAAGCACTTTTGGACAATGGAAATCCCCCGCGCGCAATATCCCGTTGCCGCGGTGGATTTTATCCAAAAATATAATTTGCACGGCAATGTGCTCGTTTTTTTTGATTGGGGCGAAATGTGCATCTGGGATTTGCCCGATACCCGCGTTTCCATTGACGGGCGGCTCGACAGTGTTTATCCGGCCGACGTTATTGCCGCGCACTGGAGATTTTATAACGCCGAACCCTTTGACACGAATGCGCTCAACCTGGCGCGGGCGGATTACGCGCTATTGCCGTCGGATCTTGCCGGCGCGCTGGCGCTTAAGAAAGAATTTGGCTGGACACCTGTTTATTACGACAACCTTGCCGTTGTTCTCGTTAGAAATCCGGGCGAATTTCCGGATCTCACCGGCCTGCAATTGCCAGTCCAAGGCCCTCCGGATGCAACGGATGGCCGGGACGCATTTCCCAATCGAAAATCGTTTAGAAACGAGAACAGCCGGTAAAACGCGAGTTGTCGGGAATCATCGGAAGGACGTCACCTATGCCCGTCCGTGCAACGCCAGAAAATTCTTCAAAATCTGCCGCCCATTTTCGGTCAGGATGCTTTCGGGATGAAATTGCACGCCCCAAATCGGAAGCGTCTTATGTTTGACCCCCATGATTTCGCCTTCATCGCTTTCGGCGGTGATGGCGAGGCATTCGGGCAGTGTGTCGCGTTGGATGACCAACGAATGGTAACGCGTCGCCATGAAGGGATTGGGCATACCCGCAAACAAATCCTTTCCATCGTGTCTAATGGGCGAGGTTTTGCCGTGCATCATGCGGTAATTCACGGTCACTTGCGCGCCAAAAACGTGCCCGATGCATTGGTGGCCCAGGCAAACCCCAAAAACGGGAACGCCCTCTTGTGAGAAAGCGCGAATGACGTCATTCGAGAGGCCGGATTCGCGCGGCGAACAGGGACCGGGCGAAACCAAAATGCGCTCCGGTTTCAAAGCGCGGATTTCAGCGATCGAAATTTCGTCATTCCGTTTGACCAGTGTTTCGGCCCCCAGCTCGCCCAGGTACTGGACGAGGTTGTAGGTGAACGAATCATAGTTGTCCAAAACCAATATCATCAGAATGAAAATAACAGAGCGGCGCGCCTCAGCAAGTGGAACCCTCCAGTTGTTCCAGACACGTTTCAATTGCCTCCGCCGGAACTCTTTGGCCAAATTCCACTTTGCCAATTTGCCGCGCCAGCACGAACCTAATTTCGCCATCCATCGTCTTTTTATCCAGGCGCATGGCGTCAAAGAGCTTTTTTTGTTGGGACGCGCCTAATTTGCAGCGGACCGGAAGGAAACAGCGCCGGAACAAATTTTCGATTCGGATGACGTTCTCGCGCGGCAAACCCAGGATCTTTTCGGAAAGTTTGGCGGCGGCGACCTGTCCGATCGAGATCGCTTCCCCATGCAAAAACTTTCCGTAGCCGTAGCTGTTTTCGATCGCATGGCCAATCGTATGGCCGAAATTGAGAATCGAACGCAAACCGCTTTCGGTTTCATCCTGGCTGACGACTTCCGCCTTGATTTCGCAGCATCTCGCAATCACCGGCGCAAGGACCTTTTCATCGCGTTTCAAGATCTTCGGCAGGTCGCGTTCCAGTTTTTCGAATAAGGACGAGTCGAAAATGATTCCATATTTTATCACCTCGGCCAGCCCGGCCCGAAATTCCCGGTCCGGAAGCGTTTTCAACGTGTTCAAATCGCACAAAACGAGCCGCGGCTGATAAAACGCGCCCACGAGATTTTTGCCCGCCCGCAAATTAACGCCGGTTTTGCCGCCCACGGAACTATCCACTTGCGCCAGCAATGTCGTGGGTACCTGGATAAAAGGAAGGCCCCGCAGATAGGTCGCCGCGACAAAGCCTGCCAAATCTCCCACCACGCCTCCGCCCAGGGCGACGATAAAGGATTTCCTTTCCAGCCGGTGCGCTGCCAGTTGGTTGTAACAGTTCTCCACGGTCCGGAGGCTTTTTGCCGTTTCGCCGGCCGCAACGGTGATCAGCAGCGGGGAAAACCCTGCCCGAACCAGCGAATCAAACACCGTTTTCGCAAAATGTTTTCCCGCGTTTTTATCGGTGATGATGGCGCATCGTTCCCCGAGTTTGAGGCGCGCGCCGTCGGAGCCCAGGGCAGGCAGGAGCGACGGCCCAATTTTGATGAGATAACTGCGGCGGCCAAGTTGAACGGAAACGAAGCGCACCGGCACAGGATAGAAGTTTTTCGTACTGTGTCAAAAATGAACGACCGGTTTAGTCAGAGCCTCCTTACTTTGGCTGCTGCGCAATAAAGGAACGCAAGCGTTATGGATCCCGCGCAGGTAAAGGTTCGGGCGCGAGGCGCGCCCCGAGACACGCGACCCGCCTTCGCTACGCTAGGGCGCGGCTGGGGGTGCGTATGCTCCCCGGTCCTCTGTCGAAATTTGACCACTTGCCGGCATATCGCGCGCGCGAGTTTTTCGACCGATTGTGGCGAAATTTTTATTGGGTGAGCAAAAATAAACAGGAAAAACAACTTGTCCAAAATTGTGAATTTCTTTTTGACCCTCATCAAACCACTGAAAATAAAGGAGGTTTTCCATGTCGGGGTTTCACGCTTTCACTGTTGGCACCGCCGTTGCTTAGGGGCGGTAACCGTCGTGCCATTTTTAGAGTTGGTCCGGCGAAGCACTAATCACCCGACAAAAATATGAAGAAAATAGACGCGATTATAAAACCGTTCAAACTGGAGGAAGTTAAGGATGCCTTGAGTGAAATTGGCATCGAAGGCATGACCGTGAGCGAGGTCAAAGGTTTTGGCCGCCAGAAAGGCCATACAGAAATCTATCGGGGCAGTGAGTACACGGTGGATTTTTTGCCGAAAATAAAAATCGAACTGGTCGTCGCGGACGGTCAGAAGGACGCTGCGGTGGGGGCGATTATCAAGGCGGCGAAAACCGGAAAAATTGGGGACGGCAAGGTCTTTGTTTCGCTGGTCGAAGAGGCTGTTCGAATTCGCACCGAGGAGAAAGGCGAATCGGCTGTTTAAGAGCTTTAAACCCATAAAATTAAATATCTAAAACCATGAAACGAATTCTTTCGACACTGGCTCTCATTGCAACTGCTTCGCTTGGTGCTTTAACCGCAGGCGCTCAAACAAACGCTCCGGCGGCCGCGTCCACCAACGCCCCGCCGCCGGCCTGGACGACGAACGCGCCCACAGTGGAACAACGGCTGGAATCTATCGAGGCGTATTTTCAGAACGGCGATCCCACGGCGCCTTACACTGACACAAATGGCAATTGGACGGTGAATTTTGCGCTTAGTTCATCCATTATCAACACTAACCTGCCGAACAGCACCGGACGATATGTGTCGTATCCCGGCGCCGGCCATAACGCGTGGCTCTTAACGAGCACCGCGCTGGTGTTATTTATGACGCTGCCCGGTCTGGCACTTTTCTATGGCGGCCTTGTTCGCAAAAAGAACATTCTGTCTGTATGCGCTCAGTGCTTTTTGATCACCGGTTTGACCACTATCCTCTGGATTATTTGCAGTTATGGAATGATCTTTGGCGGGTCCGGCGGCATGCACGGACAGGTGACGCCAGGGGCGGTCAATGTCTGGGGCGAAAAATACACGCAAGGGGAAGCGGGACATGACTGGATTCCGGGTATTGTCGGCAATCCAAAAGTATGTTGGATGTTCAATAATGTCACCTCTGCGCCAAATCCTGGATACTCATACTGGGTTTCTGAAAACGTGTATTCCATGTTCCAGTTGATGTTTGCCATCATCACTCCGGCGCTCATTATTGGTTCCATAGCCGAACGCATGAAATTCTCGGCGATCTTCGTCTTCATGACATTGTGGATCCTGCTGGTATATAACACCCAGGGCCACATGGTCTGGGGCGTTAATGGCGCCATGAATGGTTGCTGGAACCCGGATGCATGGGTTAAGGGCCTGGACTTCGCCGGCGGTACCGTGGTGCATATGTCCTCCGGCTGGTCAGGCCTGGTGCTATGCATCATCCTGGGCAAGCGCATAGGATTCGGCAAAGAAAACTTCACGCCGCACAGCATTGTCTTGACCTTTATCGGCGCTTCGATGCTTTGGGTTGGCTGGTATGGGTTTAACTCCGGCAGCGCAGTGGCCGGCGACGTGATCGCGGCCAACGCGTTTACCACTACGACGATTGCCACAGCCGTTGGCTCATTCGTGTGGCCCATGTGGGAGTGGATCGTGAAGGGCAAACCCAGCGTGCTGGGCTTCTGCTCCGGCGCAGTTGCGGGTCTGGTGCTCATCACACCCGCTTGCGGTTACGTTCTGCCGCACGGCGCATTGTGGATTGGTATCGCGGCCGGCACCATTCCCTGGTTCTTCTGTTATAAGATCAAAGGCTGGCTGGGCATGGACGACGCGCTGGACGCCTGGAGCGTTCACGGCATCGGCGGTATGTGCGGGGCCATTATGACCGGCATGTTCGCGCGCCAGGAGGCCAATCCCAACCTGGCCGCCAACTTGAGCAAAACCGTGACGGACCACATCTTCCAGCCCCAAGTGTGGGAACAATTGAAGACGGTGTTCTTCTCATTGATTCTCTTCATTGTTGGCACAATCGTTTGCGCCCTCATTACCAAGGTTCTCGTTGGCCTGCGTCCGACGGAGGAAGTTGAAATCGCCGGCCTGGACATCACCGAACATGGCGAAGAAGGTTACCATGCATAATTAAAAAAGCTCGACGCTGCGCCGGTTGTTGGCCAAAGTCAACGCCGGCGCAGTCGTTGGGACTGCATTTCATAAACATAAAAACCTCATAATTGCATTATGGCAAATTCAAAAAGCGTATTAGACATGGCTAAAAAGGCCGGCGCGAAGATGGTGGACATCAAGTTCGTGGACACCTTCGGCACCTGGCAACACTTCTCACTACCGATCTCCGAACTGAGCGAAGAAAGTTTCGAAGAAGGGCTTGGCTTTGACGGTTCCTCCATCCGCGGGTGGAAATCCATCGAGGCGTCAGACATGCTGGCGATGCCCGATCCCGAAACGGCGTTCATGGATCCGTTCATGGCCGAACCGACACTGTCGCTCACCTGCACGATCGCTGAAACGGGCACGCGCGAGTCGTACAGCCGTGATCCCCGCGGCATCGCACAAAGGGCCGAGGCGTTCCTGAAGAGCACCGGCATTGCCGACACGGCCGTGTTTGGTCCCGAAGCCGAATTTTTCATTTTCGATAACGTCCAATTTGATTCCAAGTCCAACGGCACGTTTTATTCGGTGGACTCTGAGGAAGCGATTTGGAACACCGGCAAGGGCGGTTGCTGCGAGCCGAATCTCGGCAACAAAATTCGCAACAAGGAGGGTTATTTCCCGGTTGCCCCGCTGGACACCCAGCAGGATATCCGCACGGAAATGTGCCTGGTCATGGAATCGCTCGGCGTCAAAATCGAACGCCAGCACCATGAGGTCGCCACCGCCGGCCAGGCCGAAATTGATTATCGTTTTAACACGCTGGTGACATCGGCGGACTGGATGATGATCTACAAATACGTCATTAAAAACGTGGCGAAGAAACACGGCAAGACCGTGACCTTCATGCCCAAGCCGCTCTTTGGCGATAATGGCTCGGGAATGCACACGCACCAATCGCTATGGAGCAAGGGCAAGCCGCTCTTTGCCGGCAAGGAATACGCCGGCCTTTCGACGATGGCCCTTCATTATGTCGGCGGCATTTTGAAACACGCCAAGGCACTCGCGGCCTTCTGCAACCCGACGACAAACAGCTATAAACGCCTCGTTCCGGGCTATGAAGCGCCCGTGAATCTGGCCTACAGCGCCCGGAACCGCAGCGCCGCGATCCGTATTCCCACCTACAGTGAGAATCCCAAAGCCAAGCGCATTGAATATCGTCCGCCCGATCCGGCGGCCAATCCCTACCTCGCGTTTGCGGCGATGCTCATGGCCGGCCTGGACGGCGTGACCAACAAGATCAAGCCCGGCGAGCCGATGGACAAGAATCTTTATGAACTGCCGCCCGAAGAGCATGCGAAGATTCCGCAAATGCCGGGCAGCCTGAATGAATCTTTGAATCATCTGGCCAAGGACCATGAGTTCCTGTTGAAGGGCGATGTCTTTACCAGAGACTTCATCGAAATGTGGATCAGCCATAAGAGCAAGGAAGCTGACGCCATCCGGTTGCGTCCGCATCCTTATGAGTTCTTCCTTTACTACGACGTATAGAGCAGTCGGCCAGGAGAAACCGGGGACGGCGCGAACCAAGGTTCGCGCCGTTTTTTTCTTATTGCGGATTGCGGATTGGCGATTGCGGATTTATGGCGCCATTCAGCAAGTATAGTGAAACCTTAAACGATGATTTATGACTCCCATTGAATTGAAAGAACGGACGAAAAAATTTGCATTGCGCGTGATTCGCATGACCGAAGCCCTGCCGCGTAACCGTGTGGCCGACGTTTTGGGACGACAAGTGTTGCGGAGCGGCACGTCAGTTGGCGCAAACTATCGCGCTGCCTGCCGCGCAAAATCGCGCAGACTTCATTTCAAAGATGGGTAGGGTGGAAGAAGAGTGTGATGAAACAATTTATTGGATGGGACTGTTAGTCGGGAGTGGACAAATGAAACAATCGCAGCTCTTAGGCTTGATGAACGAAGCTGAGGAGATATTAAAAATAATCATCGCATCCTCAATAACCGCCCGGCGAAATTCCCGTTCGCGATAACCCAAATCCGCAATCCGCAATCGCCAATCCGCAATCGGCCTACGCCGCCGTTGCGCCCAATTGCAAGCGCGGGTCCGATTCCAAAATCGCCTTCAGATTTGCCCAGTTCGCCTGGTTCATTTCGTTGAACGCATGCAAATAAACCGCCGTGGCTTCGTGAGGATGTTTGGACAATACAGTTTCCACTGCGGTCTTCAACTTTGCGTCGTCTATCGTTTCCGGCAAGTCATCCACCACGCCGTCTTCGTTCTTAATTTCCAGGGCGTTCAAAAAGTCCACGAGCATCGTCTTATGCTTTTTCAAGAGCCAGGCACGGAGGAGGCCTCCGGCGATGGCATCCAGGCCTGGCCGCGCCAAAATCTGGGCGATGGACGCGTGCCGCTGGGTACGCGGCTGCCTTTCGAGGTAAACCGGGCGCACGTGCAGGGCCTGCGCGACCCCGTTGAGCGTCGCCTTATAAACCGGTTTGTCCGATTCATACGCGAAATTCAATATGTCTGCCGCAAGTGCCGGCGACATAAACCCAAATAATTCGTGTGACGTAAGCATGTATTTAAACCGTCGTGAAACAAATCTTATCTTTATTTGCCAATCGTTCGCAAGCTTCCCGTTCCAGCAGGAGCGCTTTGCCGGATTCTACCGCCAGCGCCGAAATCCGCGCACCGGCACAGACCTCGAACGTCCTCGCCCCCAGGCACGGGATGTCAAACCGCATATCATGTTTTTCCCTGGCCACTTTTACGGCCACGGCGCCACCGTCTTTGCCGGCCAGTTCGCCGCCGCGCGCCAGGCATTTGTCCGTGCCTTCAAACCCTTCCACCGCCAGCACGGTGCCGTTTTTGACGACGACCGTCTGGCCTACCTCCAGGCGGGATACTTCTTTGGCAATCCCGAACCCAAATTCCACGTCAGCCTTTTGCTCGGCGGAAAGTTTTGGTCCCAGATGAAAGCCCTTTCCCGGCATTAATGGCGCCAGCCATGGCGTCGCATCAATCAAGTCCACACCCTCCTTCTTCAGTTCAGCGGCAATGGCGCCAAAAATCGTATGTGCATTTCGTTCTTTTAATTTAAACAACAATGTCATCGCGCGCAAATCAGGCCGCACATCGAAAAGATTTTTGGGCGCGATTTGGCCCACCATGACGCATTGTTTGATGCCGCGATCGGTGAACGCGGCCAGCATCTTTGTCAGTTGTCCCACGCGCAGCCAGACAATTTCGTCGGTCAATTTGCCCAGGGCGGGGTTCGTTTCGCTTTCAAACGCCACGGCAACCAGTTTTTTCACGCCCGCCGCGCGCGCATGGCGCGCAAATTCCAGCGGCAGCGAACGATTTCCGGCGATGATGCCAAGCGAATCCAGGGCCAAATTCATTTTGCGCAGAATAACAGAGCCGCACACGTGAGCAAGCGACGGGGTATTAAATAAATTTTCCCGGATTCAGGATGCCGTTGGGATCGAGCGAGCGTTTCAGCGCGCCATGCAGGTCGCGGACTTCCTTCGAGACGGCGAGAGGCCACCAGCGCTTTTTGGCGAGGCCAATGCCGTGCTCCCCGGTAATGGCGCCGCCGTGTGCCAGCACCCAGCGAAACAATTCGTCCAGCGCCGCGTCGCTGCGCGCCCGGGCGCCGGGCTTGTCCAGATCCACCATGATATTGGTGTGAATGTTGCCGTCTCCGGCGTGGCCGAAACAGGCCAGTTGCAGGCCCGACGCGCGCTGCAGCCGGGCGGCAAAGGCAAATAGTTCTTCAAGCTTCCCTCGTGGCACGACGATGTCCTGATTCAATTTGGTCAGGCCGGTCGCGCGCAGGGAAAACGAAAAGTCGCGCCGAATTTGCCAGACCTTTTCGCATTCACGGTCGCCGAGACCGCGATCAACAAATTCGGGTTTAAATCGCCTGATAATTCGTTCAACGGCCGGCAGTTCCCCGCGCACGGATCGTTCCTGCCCGTCCAATTCCACGATTAAATGGGCTTTACAAACGCCGAGACGGCGGCTTCCGGTGTATCTGGCCGCCGCGGCGAGCGTGAATTGGTCCGCGAGCTCCAGGGCGCAGGGCAAAAATCCGGCGGCCAAAATGGCCTGCAACGCCCGGATGGCATTGGGCATGGCGTCAAAACCGGCGGCCAGGGTGGCGCGAAACGGAGGCAGCGGAATCAATTTCAACGTCGCTTCGGTAATAACGCCCAGCAGCCCTTCCGAGCCGACAAACAATTTCACCAAATCAAAGCCGGTCTTGTTTTTGTGGGTGCGCCCGCCCAGCCGCAAAATCCTCCCATCCGCCAGAACGACTTCCAGGCCCAGGACATAATCGCGAGTCACTCCGTATTTCAAACAGCGCGGCCCGCCGGCATTGGTGGCGAGATTGCCGCCAATGAAACTGTCAGCGCGGCTGGCCGGGTCCGGCGGATAAAAAAGCCCTTTCTTTTCAACGGCATCCTGGATTTTCTTCGTATTCACTCCCGGCTGAACGACGGTAACAAAGTCCTTTTCGTTGATTTCCAGGATGCGATTCATCCGTTCCAGCGAAAGGACAATTCCACCGCGGACCGGCACGCAGCCTCCCACATAGCCGTAGCCTGCGCCGCGAGCGGTCACTGGAATTTTATGGCGATTGGCAAATTTCAGAATGCGCGAAACTGACTCGGCATTGCGGGGCAGGGCAACGGCATCGGGCTGATGCGCGGCAAACCATTTATCGCCGGCATAGCTGGCGAGCCTCGCCGGATCAGAAATGAGTTCGTCAGCGCGAAGGAATTTGTTAAGCCGCCGGCAAAGCGATTTGCTTTTTAAACCATCGTTCATGCCCCAGCTTAGCAAATTACTTTTCCAACTCAAACTCCGCCGGATGCCCGGCGGCGCTGTTAGGGCAAATCCAGACCTGAAATTCTCCCGGCTGGACGATCCATTGGCCGTCCGCGCTATAAGCGCCCAGTTCATTCGGAGTGATCTCGAAACTCACATTGCGCGTTTCGCCCGGTTGCAACAGGATTTTTTGAAATCCTTTGAGCTCCCGCACCGGGCGCGTGCCGGCGGCAAATGCGAGGTCGCGAAGGTAGAACTGCGCCACCTCGGTGCCGGGGCGTTTGCCGGTATTGGTTAATGTCGCGCTTGCCGTGAGCGTTCCCCCCGATTTCAAAATGCCTGAACTCAGTTGAACGTTCCCATATTCAAAGGTGGTATAGGTGAGTCCGTAACCAAAAGGCAGAAAAGGGACGGTCGGGCCGTCCACATAATTCCCGTGCCAATGGCCAAAGCCGGGCCGGCCAGTGGCGTCATGATTGTAATACATCGGCGCCTGTCCAACACTGTAGAGCAAGGTTGTGGTCAATCGGCCACTGGGGTCCACGTCACCGAACAAATTGTCGGCCACCCCGTTTCCGGCCTGGATGCCTGGAAACCACGCTTCCAGGACCGCCGTCGCTTTGGCGAAGACTCCCGGCAGCGTCAGCGGGTGTCCGTTGAACAATACCACAACAATGGGTTTGCCGGTTGCCGCCACGTCGTTGAGCAATTCCATTTGCCGCCCAGGCAAATCCAACGTGGAGCGGCTGGCATCCTCACCGCTCCAATCACGCGGTTCGCCCAGCGCCATCACTACGACGTCGGCAGTTTTTGCCAGCGCCACGGCGTCCGTAATTTCATTGCTGCCGGTTGGAATTTCAACGATCGGCGAAAAATTTTCAATATGGGAACGCGCCTTGCCGGTTTCCAGCAACGCACAGCCGCGAGCCACCTGCAACTGGCCGTCCGGCGCGAGCTTCGACCGAATTCCGGTGGCGAGCGAAACGATCTCGTTGCTGTGAGCGCGGGAATACCAGGGGCCGACCATTTCCTCCGCATCCGCGCCCATGGGTCCAATGAGCGCAATTTTGACATGTTTCGACAAGGGCAGGAGGTTGTCGTCATTTTTGAGCAGGACCGTGGACTTGGCCGCGGCTTCATGGGCCAGGGCGATGGCATCCGGCAGGAGATATGCCGTTTTATAGCGGGAGGGGTCCGTGTAGGGATGTTCAAAAAGGCCTTTGGCAAATTTCACCGTGAGCACCCGGCGAACGGCTTGGTCAATGACCGATTCGGGAATTTCCTTTGCTTTAACCTGTTGTGCCAGGGTATCGCGGTAGCTGGTCGAAATCATTTCCATGTCCACGCCGGCAGTCAAAGCGAACCGCGCGGCTTCGGCATCGTCGGCGGCGATGCCGTGATCAATCAATTCTGTCACCGAATCATAATCGCTCACGACGAAGCCTCTGAATTTCCATTCTTTTCGGAGAACGTCCGTGAGGGTGAACGCGTTCGCACTGGCGGGCATCCCGTCGAGGTCATTGAACGCGCTCATAATGGTCCAGGCGCCGGCGTCCACGCCGGCTTTGAACTGCGGCAAATAAAAATTCCGAAGGGTGAATTTGGAAATTTCCGTGGTGTTATAATCGCGGCCGCCTTCGGCGGCGCCGTAGCCGACGTAGTGCTTGAGGCAGGCAACCACGCGGTCGGGATCCGCCGCGTTTGTGCCCTGGAACCCCCGCACGTTTGCGGCCGTATCCAGCGCTCCCAAATAGGGGTCCTCGCCAAAACCTTCGGCGATCCGGCCCCAACGCGGGTCGCGGGCAAGATCTACCATGGGTGAAAACGTCCAATCAATGCCGGCGGCGGCGCATTCGCGCGCGGAGATGGTCTGAGTGCGCTCGAATAATTCCGGTTCCCACGCGCAGGACTCGCCGAGGGGAATCGGAAACACCGTGCGAAAACCGTGGATGGCGTCATGCCCGAAAATGAGCGGGATACCCAGCCGGCTTTGTTCGACGGCGATGTGTTGAAGGAGGTTTCGCATGATGGGCGTCTCGATGAGCACCGAGCCGTCCATGAACGAACCGGCCTCTCCTTTTCGCAATGTGGTGGCCATGGTGATGTCCGAATCCGGGGCCATCGGCCCCTGCCAAAGTTGCCCGATTTTTTCATCCAGCGTCATGCGCCGGAGCAAATCGTTCACGCGTTTCTGAATCGGTTGCGATGGATCTTCGTAGATATCCATCCTGCCGTTCTTATTGAGGTCAATCCACCCGTGATGATAAATGAAATTGGTTTCCCCGGCGGTCGCGGCGAAAGCGAGCAACCCTCCCACTAGGATCATTGCAATTTTCACGCGGCAATGTGGCGCGGAATTGAAACAAATTCAAAGAATATTTCTTTACTGAATGATCCCGCGCTTCTTCAACATGGCTTCGATCGCTTTATCCATCAGCATTTCAGCCAGTGGCCGTGTGACTTCGTCCAGGGCCGTGACCGCGGATTGAAGTTGTTTCAACGCGCCCGCCCCGGCCTGAGAATCGTCCACCGCGAGCGCCTTTTCGACGGCGTCGGCGGCGGTTTCGATTTTGCGACGGTATTTGGTCTCGATCTCGTTCGATGAGACTGCCAGCGCGTTTTTGGTGGCCGCCAGCGTATCCTTTGCCTTCAACTTTGCCTCAATCCAGCGACGCGCGTCTAAATCCTCAAAGGCATGGGCGACGGATTCCTCCACCATTTTCTGCACCGCGGAGTCGTCCACGTCCACGGCGGATTTCATTTCCACGATCTTTTCCTGCCCCGTTTTGACGTCGCGCGCGAGCACGTGAAGGATTCCGTTTGCGTCTATCTCGAACTGTACGCCCACGCGGGCCGCGCCACGCGGCGCGGCCTCAAATTCGAGCGTGAATTTCCCAAGGCTCCAATTGTCCCGGGCGCGCTCGCGTTCGCCCTGCAGCACATGGATCAGCATCGAGCGCTGGTTGTCCACCGCCGTGGTGAACATTTCCCCGGCCTTCACGGGAATCGTCGTGTTGCGTGGAATCAACACGTTCATCAATCCGCCGAAGGTCTCAATGCCCAGCGAAAGCGGAGTCACGTCCAGCAACAAAACATTTTTAAAACCGCCGCTCAAAATCTCCGCTTGGATGGCCGCGCCCAGGGCGACGGCTTCATCCGGATTTTGCGACGTATTCAATTGCGGTCCGCTCGCCTGGTGGAACTCAGTTCCCAACCGGAGCGAACCGCGCGTTTCTTCAAACTCCGCGCAGCCAAAAAGGTCGGCGACAAATCGCCGCACCAGCGGCATCCGCGTCTGGCCGCCCACTAAAATGACCTGGTCCAAATCTTTGGCCTCCATCCGGGCGTCCGCCAGCGCGCGCAGACAATGGGCGCGAGTGCGTCCAATGATGTCCCGGGTGAGAGTTTCCAGTATCTCGCGCGTAAGCACGTAGTGAAACGACAGATTGGGGGTGAGGAAAGGGAGGGAAATCTCGGCCTCGGTTTCCGCGGATAATTTGATTTTCGCGGTTTCGGCGGCTTCCCGAAGACGGGATAAAATGATTGGGTCGTCCAATTGCCGGATTTCCGATTTGTTTGCCAATTGTTCAATGAGGAACTGGACGATTCGCTTGTCCAGGTCATCTCCGCCAAGCTGTGTGTTTCCGTTGGTAGCGAGGACTTGAAAGACACCTTCATTCAATTCCAAAATCGAAAGGTCAAACGTGCCTCCGCCCAGGTCATAGACCGCGATCTTTGATTTTTCTTTGAGTTTGTCCAGGCCATAGGCGAGGGCGGCGGCAGTCGGCTCATTCAGAATTCGTTCGACCGTAAAGCCGGCGAGTTCACCGGCCCGTTTGGTCGCCGCGCGCTGCGCGTCATTGAAATAGGCCGGAACGGTGATGACCGCGCGCGTGACCGGTTCCCCAAAATAGTTTTCCGAGTCACGCTTCAACTTTTTCAGGACTTCGGCGGAGATTTCCTCGGGCCGCCTGTTTTTGCCGTGAATGGTGACTGTGGCCGGCCCGCTATCGCAATGGAGGGCGAACGTCGCCGGCTTTTCCTGTTCGGCAATTTCCGTGCCGCGCCGGCCAATGAAGCGTTTGATGGAATAAACCGTTTCGGCTGGTCTGAGGAGGCGGATGTGGTTGGCCTCGCGTCCGACAACGGGCTCCGCGTCCGGAGCCGGGAAATGAACAACCGACGGCGTGAGGCGCTGCCCGTCGGCGTCCGCAATGACAAAGGGAATGCCCGAGTCCACCGTGGCCACCAGCGAATTGGTGGTGCCCAGGTCTATGCCGACGATTTTGTTCATGCGCGCCGCAGATTGAATCATGAAATACGGCGGAATTAAAAAGGAAAAAGGAAAAATTAAAAATGGCGGTATCATAACCGCCGGCCTTCGCCACCGCACTTGCGTTCTTTAATTGCGTAGGAGCCGCCTGCCGGGGCGTAGCCTTGTGGCGGAGATCGGACGTCGGGAGGCTCTAACTAAACCGGTTCACGGAGTGCAAACTGCGCAATGTTTTTCTGTGGCGATTTCGCGCAATTCATGGACAAACGTTTTCTATGGCTTATGTTTTTTGTATGAACTGCATAGTGACTGCGGGGCCGACGTATGAACCATTGGATGAAGTGCGCCGGCTCACGAACTTTTCCACCGGCCGTTTGGGCACGGAACTGGCCAATTACCTCGTCGCGCGCGGGCACAGGGTCATTTTGCTGATCGGCGAAATGGCGGTGCACACGGGCTTGCGCAAAGCGCAACAGGTCGAAACGTTTAATACGACGGCGGACCTGCGGGAAAAGTTGAAATTGCTTTCCGCAAAAAAGGCGGACGCGATTTTTCACGCGGCGGCGGTGAGCGATTTTGCGTTTGGCCGCATTTTTGAGCCCAATGAGGGCGGCAAACTCTCTGAAATAAAAGATGCCAAAAAAATTTCGAGCCGGCGCGGCAAATTGCTCGTCGAGTTCGTTCCGACGCCCAAAATTATTTATGAACTGCGGGGATGGTATCCGCAGGCAAAAATTATCGGGTGGAAATTCGAGGCCGAGGGCAAACGCGCGGACGCGCTCGCCGCCGCGCAACAACAAATTGAGGAATGTAAAACCGATTTGTGCGTGGTGAACGGCCCGGTTTACGGCGAAGGCTTTGGATTGGTCGGCGGCAAGGGCGCGACGGGGCATTTCGCCGGGCCGGTGCTCCTGTTCGATGCTTTGGAGAAGTTTTTGAAAGCCGGCTAACGTCGCGCAGGGCAGGCGGGACGCCCGCCCCACATCGGGTTACGGAAATCCATCGCTCAAAATTCATTTGCATTACATTGAACAGCGAGGTATAAAGCGGTTATGTTAATCGTGCGCTCCCGGAGCGCGTTCACTCTGATTGAATTGCTGGTGGTGATCGCCATTATCGGCATTTTGGCGGCGATGTTGCTGCCGGTTTTGAACCGAACCTCCGCCGTAGCCAAACGAAGCACGTGCGTCAATAACGTCCGGCAGATCAATGTGGCGATTCACATGTATGCGGATGATCACGGCGACGAATTTGGATTTACCAATGACGTTTATTATTCCTATAAAGATTCCGTCCTTACCTACGTTACCTCCGCGACCAATCATGCGGTTTTTGTTTGTCCGTGCGACACACCTGGCAGTCTTTACGAGCTATCGCTGACGCATTATTCGAGTTACGGTTTCAACGGCGCCGCGCGGACAAACAACGATTACGGGATGGCCAATCGGCTCTTTTCCACGGTTCACGACACGGCGAAAACCGATTTAAACGGGGAGATTATCGGCGGTCTGGGAGAAAGCTGGCATACGCCGCCGGTGCAAACGCAACGCCCGGACGCGCAGGGCGTCGGCGGATTTGTGGATGGGCATGTGAGCTACGTCAAAATGTATTGGAATGGCACCGGCGGCGCGAACGGATTTCCATTTTGGTACGAACCACCGCCCAATTATGATTACAAATGGACGGGAAATTAGAAGAACAGATAATTGTTTTCGGAGCGTGGCTGTGTGCGTAGCGCCAGCCGCAGCACCGACGAATTCGCTGCGGCTGGTCGGGACGACACAGCCGCGCTCCTTTCTCTTGCTCCCGCCAATTAGTTTAAGCCTTGACACGCATTGAGCTACAATGTATAAATCTCCCATGCTTACGAAAGATCTGGTAGCCGCCTCCTCGAAACCGATGGTGTTGTCCATTTTGGCGAGCGGCGAGAGTTATGGATATGAGATCATCCAAAAAGTCCGCGAGTTGAGCGGCGGGCATATTGAATGGAGCGATGGCATGTTGTATCCGGTCCTGCACCGGCTGGAACGGGAGGGGTTGATTGAATCCGAGTGGCGGGAGGCGGAATCGGGGCGGGAACGAAAATATTATAGGGTGAGCCGGGAAGGGCGGAAGGCGCTTCAAAACGAACGCCATCAATGGCTGGCGGTACACAACACCTTATCCAAATTATGGCAACTCAAACCTTCAATCTGAACGCTGCGGTTGAAAGCTGGCGCCAGGAATTGTCGGCCCAGCGCCATCTTACGCCGGATGCGCGGCGGGAATTGGAGACGCATTTGTTCGATTCGTTTTCGGAAATGCGGAAATGCGGGGACAGCGAGGAAGAGGCATTTGTGCGGGCGCGGAAACGGACAGGCGAGTTGTCACTGCTTAACCGTGAATTTAAAATAGCCATGAAAACCATGATTCACAAAGAACGTCCACTTGCCATCGCGGCATGGGTGATCTATCTCGTGTCCTTCTGCGTGCCGGCCTTTGATCAAATGCCCGGCTGGAAGACGGCCATTTTGCAAAGCGAATTTTGGCCGCAGGCGTTGCAGGGGCAATGGATTTCCATTCATTATCTGCTTTTGACTTTTGCGAATTTGTTGATGCTGGCGTCGCCCGTCCTCATGGGATGGGCCGGTCGCGATGCGCGCTATTTGTGCTGGCTGCGGGGTTTGGGTCTCGGCGCCTTGATTTTAGTTTGGTCGTTTGTGTTCGTGCTGATTGGGAATAAAAATGGGGCGGATTTGAGGATCGGCTGTTACTTGTGGGCATCGTCGTTTGTGCTGTTGTGCGTGGCGTCGCTGCTTCAGAGAACGTCTTCCGCGGGGGTGAAGCAGACGGTAATGTAGGGCGGGCGGCTCGCCTGCCGATTCTGCGCGGATCTTGCGCGCAGTCAAACGTTCGCATGGAACAACTGGCACCGTCGAAACTCTCTGTGAATCGATCGGGCGACCGCAAGGTTTTGGAGCGCGCCAGTCCCTGGCGCTTTTGCCGCGGCAACTACGGATGGACGAAACCCATGATTCCACGGGCGACTTGCATCGGTCGAAAAGCGGCAGGGACGGCCACAGTCCAAAACGCAAGCGCAAATCGGATGTTCGAAATTCCCCATGAGACAGGTGTCCATATGCATTGAGTGTGTGAAAGTAGAAAAAGGGGTAACATCCGCTACATCTTTGCGAGCCAAGCACTTAGTCCGCTACATTGGGGGTAACAGGGGGGTAACATCTGAGGATTGGGGCAAGCGCAAGCGCGGGTTTGCCATTGAAGCCATGCCGGGCGGTTTGTATCGTGCGGGCGATGCCGCCGCCGGAAAATAGAATTTCTGCGCCAAAAATGCCTTCGCCTCGGGAGGAAACCGTTCCCGAATTGAAACGGCCGGTGGCGACGCTATGGGGCGTCGGGCCTGAACGGGCGGAGCTATTGAAGCGATTGGACATTCACACGATTGAAGATCTGCTGCTTTATCGTCCGCGCCGATATGACGACCGGCGGTATTTCATGCGCATCGCTGATCTTCAGAAGGGCGAGCCGGCCACCGCGCGCGGGACCATTGTCGCGATGGGATTGAAGCGGTTTCGGCACGGGACGAAATCGGTCTTCGAAATTGTCCTGGATGACGGCACGGCGCGATTGCATTGCCGGTGGTGGAACCTGCCGTATATGCAGAATTATTTTTCGCAGGGCGACGAGGTGTTTGTTTTTGGGAAGCTGCTCCAAACCAAACCGCGCACGATGGACCATCCGGAAACCGAAGTGATTGAAGGCGGAGAGGAAAGTTTTGTTCATATTGCCCGCATCACGCCGATTTATTCGCTTACCGAGGGGCTGCCGCAACGCTGGCTGCGCGGATTGATTTGGCGTGCGCTGGCGAGGTTTGAAGGGCAGTTGGACGACGTAGATCAACCGGCATTGGGGCGCGGCCTTCAGGCCGCTTCAACGACGGTTGCCAGGGCGACGATGAAGCGGCCTGAAGGCCGCGCCCCTATTCATAGCCGCGAGGCTGGTTCGTTGCCGTCTCGGGCAAACGCGGTTCACATGATTCATTTTCCCGAGGAACTTTCGGATGTGGAAATTGCGCGGCAACGGCTGGCGCTGGATGAATTCATTGAATTGCAGATGCAAATTCGCGCCCGGCGACAACGGTTTGAGGCCAACGCCCGGGCGCTGCCGTGCGGCGGCGACAACCATTTGATTAAACCTTTTTTATCGAAACTGGGTTTCAAGCTGACGGAATCGCAGACGCAGGTGCTTCGCGAAATCCGCGCGGACATGCGCGGCGCGCATCCCATGCGGCGGTTACTGCAGGGTGACGTTGGCTCGGGCAAGACCGTGGTGGCGGCGTGCACCGCCCTGATGGCCATTGAAAGCGGACACCACGTCGCCCTCATGGCGCCCACGGAAATCCTCGCGGACCAGCATTTCGCGAATTTTAAAAAATGGTTGGAGCCGCTCGGCATTCAGGTGGAAATACAAACCGGCAGCCGCAAGGCCGAGCGATCGGAGTCCGACGCAGGCGGCAAGCGGATGATCTTTGTCGGCACTCATGCGTTGTTTTCATCGGGTTTTGATTTGCCCAGGCCCGGCCTGGTGATCATAGACGAGCAACATAAGTTCGGCGTGGCGCAACGCGATCAACTCGTGCGCAAAGGCGATTATCCGCATGTGCTGGTCATGACCGCCACGCCGATACCGCGCACGCTGGGCCTGACGTTGTACGGAGACCTGGACATTTCCGTGATTGAACAAATGCCCGGCGGCCGCGGCCGGCTGAACACGTTCGTGCGCGGATCGGACAAGCTGCCGGAGGTGTTCAAGTTTATTCGTGAGAAAATTTCGGCCGGCCGGCAGGCTTACGTGGTCTATCCCCGCGTGGATGACGCCGGCGACAAGGAATTAAAAGCCGTGACGGCCGAATTTGAAAATTTGAAAACGGTTTTCGCGACATTCAAAATCGGCCTCTTGCACGGACGATTGGCGGGGCATGAGAAGGAAGCGGTCATGGCCGGATTCCGGGCAAACGAAATCCAGGTGTTATTGTCCACGTCGTTAATCGAGGTGGGTGTGGACGTGCCGAACGCAACGGTGATGCTGGTGGAAAACGCCGAGCAATTTGGCCTGGCGCAGTTGCATCAGCTCCGCGGACGCATCGGACGCGGGGCGCATACCAGCTTTTGCATTCTGGTCTCGAACGCAAAAAATCCCGAGGCGCGCCGGCGGCTGAGAATTTTGGAGGAGACGGCGGACGGGTTCAAAATCGCCGAAGCGGATTTGAAGTTGCGGGGGCCGGGCCAAATGCTCGGCCAGGAACAGAGTGGTTTGCCGAAATTCCGGTTTGGGGACCTGGCGGAAGATTTGAATCTGATTCGCCAGGCGCGCGAATGGGTGAAAGGGGAGCGCCCGCGCCTCGCGGGCGGCGGTTGACGCCCTCGTCAACCGCTTGGGCGCGCCTGTGCTGAAGGCCAGTCGCAGCACGTAGTTTTGGATGATTGCGAAATTTCTGTTGATCATGCTTTGTCGTGCCGCTGCGGCTGGTCTCCGACACAGCCGCGCTCCGGGCGCGGTCGGATGCACGCGATGGCGCGTCCCTCCTATTCCGCGCTTGGAATTTGCGCAGTTGGGATTAAATTAAACCTATGAAAGCTTTATATTCGATCACCATCGCGGGAGCGCTGGCCGTCATGGCGGCCGGCTGCAGCGGCGGCTCCGACAACAGCCAGTCCCAGCAAACGACTCCATCAGCAAATAATAATTCGCCGGTGGTTCAGCCGGAAATCTATGCGCAACGCAAAGTGGATGTGGCCAATTTGACGCAGGCCATCCAGCAGTACAATGCTTCGGAAGGCCATTATCCGAAGACTCTGCAGGACCTGACTCCGAATTATATGGCGCGGATTCCGCAGCCGCCTGCGGGTTACAAAATTAATTATGATCCAAACAGCGGCGCGGTGAATATTGTGCAGCAATGAGAGCCGAGCCGCGACCGCGAGGGAGCGGCTTAGCAACAGAGCCGCGCGCGTGAGCAAGCGGATGGAATTGGCGTTGTGGGCGCAGGCAAGACAAGGGGATTCATGTCGCAAATTGGCCGCAACTGAGATTCGCGCATCGCGCGGCTTCGCAGTCAGCGGCTGAAAACTGGGGTTCGTGAACCCAGGGCGGCGCGCTCGCGGACTCGCGCTCTGCCCCGGGCTGTCATATTTCAGCCTTACAGGCTTTTCAGTCAGAGCCTCGCCGACTCGGCCAATAAGAGAAGTTACGCTTCGGTGCGTTTTACCAGAACTGGAAAAGCCCAAAAAGGCGCGATCCTTAACTTGACGCCGATGCGAGGTCCCGGGGCAGTGCAGCGTCCCGGCTACAGCGTAACAAACTTGAGCACCTCGACCTCTTTCTTCAAAACGACTGAAATGATGTTGCGGTCAAATTGGACGTCCACCGGCGCGCGATCATCGTCATATTGCCATTCGTTATGGCCGTTGCCCGGGTCAATGCGGATGATCCGGAAAAACGCCGGTTTTTGAAGGGCATCCGCGGCGTCGCTCATTTCGTCTTCCTTGTCGCCAGGATTGTAGGAGTTCCAGGCGTAAATAAATTTGCCGGATAAATAGGAAATATAACCCCCGGGCTTGACGCTCCAGAGTTGTGCGCCCGTGGCCGGATCCACTTTGATCACGATGGCGTCGGTCTGTTTGGTGATATCAATCTGGCGGGAATATTTGATGTCATCCGGATTGCCGGAGGTGGTGTTGACGTAGAGATAGCCCTTGTCGTCAAAGAACAGGCCGACGACGCCCACGGAAGGGATGCGCCAGCGAACGTTGCCGCTCGGATCAAACGCCGTCAGGACCGCCTGATCGAAAACGTAGAGCGTGCCATTGTGTTCGACGCACGGCCCCTGGCCAAATTGAGAATTTTCGCGTTCGCCGACCTGGACGTCGCCGCCGGTTATCGGATAGGACAGTTGGCTCTGCCAAATCAGCTTGTTCGATTTGTCGAAGGCAATAATCGTCTTGCCGGCCGCAATGACGTTCATGGTTTTGAACGCAAAAAATTGCGGCGGCCCGATGACTTCGCCAATCCAATCCGGCTGGGACGAGGACAGGCGTCGGAGGGCGACCTGATACTTGCTTTGGTCCTCATAGACTTTATCGCCGCCGCGATTGCGCTGCATTTCATTCAATTGCTCGTTGACGGCTTTGGATTCATTTGCCGAGCTAAGATTGGGGTCGTCCAGCGCGGAATGCGCGGGAGGCGCTTTCATGGCTTCGCGTTCGACGAGGTTTTGTTGCGTCATGTGGTGGGCGAACGCGATATAAGTATCGCCGTCGGGCACGAGTTCAAAATCATGGTTGGCGAATTGTTCGTCGTCCGATGGTTGCGGCGCGAGGGACCGGGCCGGCACGGCCCGGCGCGGTTCCTGGCTGCGGTCTTCGGACCTTATTTCCTCGTTGATTTGCCGGTTATGTTCGCTGTTTGCCAGCAGGGCAGGGAGAGCGATGCGCCCGGGCAAGCTCATGCCTTGCACCTGCTCCTGGACCCTTGCCGGATTCATGGGCCGGTCGTCGCCATTGCGCGAGAGCGGCAGGCCGCCATTGACCGGCGCCATTCGCTGAGATCGGGTATTTTGCGCGACGAGGGGCACTTGCCCGGCAGCAGGGGCGCCGGGGGCGGTGAAGTGGTCCATTTGAACCGTGCCATCGTCCATATTGACGCGCGTTACTACTTGAGAGCCGTCTTCCGAGTGTCCGATTCCCATGAATTCGTTGCCCTGGCCGATCAGTTCTCCTTCAATCTCGTTGGTGATGATGACTTGTTGCAGAACGTTGCCGGTGTCCCAATCGTAGTGGGTTAAGGTATTTCCTTCGGCGATCCAGATGTTTTTGTCCGCGCCTTTGAGCGTCAATGCCTCTTCTAAACCGATTCTGGCATTTTTCTCGATCATACGAGGTATCTCGATATCACCTTCCTGCTTCGCTTCGTTGACGGCGTCTGCGATTTCCTGTTTGGTGACCAGGTCCAGCGACCAGACACTTTGTTTCGTCTTCAAGTTATAGCGCGCCAGGGTGCCGCCGTGTAGAAAGACAAGTTGGTCGCCGTCCACCACCCACGAACCGCCCGAATGCGATATGTCATCCCATTTCACGGAAAACCAGGTGTGCGGATATGAACCATACCACGCGTACCAGATCCAAAAGCCCAGGGCCAGGGCAACCACCGTGCCCACCACGCCGGAAATCAGGCCCGTCTTGCGCCAAAATTGTTGTTGCGCCGCGAATTTTGCGCCGATATGAAGCGGCGCGGTAATGCGCGAGCCTTCGACTTTATTTTTGCAGAAGGAAGAACAATACGGGCCGAACGTTTGGAGGCACTGCGGACAGATTGGCTGCTTGCAGACCTGGCAATAATCGGTGGTCAGTTCCGTGCGATGTCGCGCGCAATATTTGCTGAGAGGCGCCTGTTCCTGGGGCGCCGCTTCGGGCGCCTGGGTCCGTGAGATTCTTAGGCGCGGCGCGGCGGGAGCAGTCGGGGGCGGCGGGGGGGGAGCAGCCGGCGCGGAGGGGGACGCAGCCGCGGACGCCGAAGGCGGAGGGGCAGCGGCGAAAGCGTTATCTCCCAGTTCCTTGCGAATGAGGTCGTTGACGTAGCCCGAGTAATCCTGGCCGCAGTGCTGGCAAACGAATTTGACTGGCTGCATTCCCGGCGTGATGTCAAACGAATACTTCGCGCCGCATGAGCATTGGATTTTCATACCGTTACGGTTTGGGATTCAATAGCACAATTCCGTTTGTGAAAGCGAGTGAAAACGGCGCGCGCGAAGGAATGGCCTGGACGCTGCCATCGCAGAACAGAAGATTTCCCCCGTATTTATAATGATTGTTGCCCGGAGTCTTGCCGTTGAGTGAGAAAACCTGCTCGCCCGTGTTTTTCGACAAATTATTGATTTGCCGGTCGGACATTAAAACGACGTCCGAAGCTTCGTTGGTGCCGCGGCCCATGTAATAGGCGTAACTGATTTTGTATTTGTTCAGCGGCACACCGGAGGGAATTTGCGAGTCCCGTCCGCCGGGGCAAATGAAAAGGGCCGTGTCCGCCGTGTAACGCGGCACGAGCGCGGTCAGGACGGCCTCGGACGTCTGGGCATTGGTATTTGCCGGAAATGTGCCGAAATCGTTGCCGTAGATTTGCAGGGCCAAATAGAGCTTTTGGAGGTTATCGGCGCAAAGCTCTTTTTGGGTTTTTTGATGGACGGCCGAGCCAAAGCTGAAACACATCGTGTAGAGGATCAGCATCAAGGCGAGGACAATCAGCAATTCGACCAGGGAGAATGCCTGTGTTTTGGCGCAACCGCAAACCGTCATATCCCATATTTAATCCAACGCCCGCGGCATGGCAATACCGGAAAACACACGATTCTGGATTATAATTCGAGGGATCAACCAGCAACGGCCTAAACCAACGGAGCGGTGGCTACTCAACAGTGAAACGGTCGCTCTTTGGTCCTGCAATAATGGCGTTGCAGGCGCCGGAAGGCGTTCGGGTAATCACCGTGTCTGCGGAGTTTTCCAGGGAAAAAATGGGTTTGCCGTCGCGGCTTAATTGGGTAAATCCGCCGCAGACAAATTTCTCAACCTTGCCGTCATCGTCCGCTTTCAGCGCGCAGACGCCAAGGTAACTGCCGGAAAACTCATGGCCGGCCAATTCGACGGAAAACGGCTTGGACTGCCCCTTTTGCCACGAGGCAAAGTCCGTGAAGACCACGGAACCGTCTTCCATGAAGGCCCCGTCAGGCAGCGAATTGGTTTGCGCCCCCAGCCGGGAAAGTTGATGCGCGTCAAACCCGCGCACGGTGGCGCGGGCGGCGATCGCCTGGAATTTTCTGGTAATGTCATTGCCGTAAAAATCGCGGGTTGCGTTTCCGGTGAGCATCAGTTTACCGCCCGCTTTTGTGAAGCGATGAAGAAATTGGAGGGTGGTATCCTTGGCGTATTGCGGATAGAGATAGACCATGCAATCGAAGCGATGGCGGTTGATGACTGGATGGCCTTGCCGGTCGAAGGTAATTCGTCCATCGTCAATGAAATCGCTCGGCAGCAAGGCGCAGGGATAACCGGCGCGCCAGATTGCGAGCGCCTTTTGTTCAATTCCGAGACTCCCATTGATGTCCCACGGCGACCGCGCGGCTTGATCGGGAAACCAGTCAATCAAGGCAGGCATTCCGAGCACGATCAGCACGGAGAGCTTTGGCGCGGCGGGATTAAATCGGTTCAGCAGCCGAATCTTTAGCTCGGCGTCGTGAATGGCGGCATAGCGAGTCATGTCGGCCATATTGATGCGGCCAGTCCTGGTGTCGTTCCAGGCCAGATAATCCGTGCGCCCGCCGAAACGGGCTTCACGGAACGCCTTCATCAAGAATCTATTCAGGATGCCGCCATAGTATTGGTCGTAGGTGATCGGTTCGCTGTGCGCCATGATGAGGCCCATGCGTTGCGGCATACCCCAGTCCTCGTCGCTTTGGCCGTATTCGCGCGGGACGCTCCACCAATTTAAACCCACGCGCCAAATATCATCACTGGTCGTCCCGTTATGGTAGGTATTGTGGATGCCGGCGAACGTGTTTGGACCGAAAATTTCCTTGGACATTTTGTAAAACGCCTGTTCCGCGCGGAGCGGGCCATCGCGCATGACGTCGAAATATTCGTTGATGGCGCGAATCCGCACTTCGGGTTTGCCTGCCGGCGCGAACCGCATGTCAAACAAGGCGCGTTCGAGCGGCGTGCCGGTTCGCCTTTGGTATTCCGCGGCAAACGCTTTGCCGTAAAACCGGTCGCGAAAGGGGTGGTCGCGCTTTGGCTTGAGCATCATCCAGCCGAACTCATCCAGCGCCGTGCCATCAAACGGAATGTCGGAATAGTGTTCAAGAATGCCGCGAAAAGTGCGCGTCATCGTATCGTTGAACAGGTCCGGATAGTTGTAATAATGCGCGACCATGATATACACGGTTTCGCCCGCCAGATTAGTGGGCGCGTCAATGGCGAGCGTGACACTGGCCGCATCCGCTTTCACAGTCTTGACCCGGGCGGTGATGTCGCTCAGAGAATTTTTCGCATAATAACCGTCGCCGGTTTTGCGGAATGCGAAAGCGCGCAGCACTTCACTGTGAAACGGCTCACG
>JASHPN010000100.1 GCA_030038175.1 Verrucomicrobiia bacterium | reverse complement strand
ACCCCGCTTTTAGCGGGGTGTTTTGCCAAATGCCCATGCTCTCAACCGCTTTAGCGGTTTTGGCGGTCTAATAAACCGCTGAAGCGGTTGAAAACCTTTCGACGTCAGTGATCACCCAGCTAAAGCAGGGTGTTAATGGAATGCCCGTGAATTCGTAGCCTGACTTTAACCCGAACTCTCACATTTTTTTAGATGTGCGCGATTCAAAAAAGTGAGTCAGCTTCACGCAAAAATGCGTGGAGTTCACGCATCTTTTGAGCTTGTGCTGCAGCCATTCGTGATAAAACCTAGGAAATCGGCGGAAAATGATACTGGCATTTTTCGTGCTCGCAAATGCAAACCGCATGAACTTGGATAAATCCAGTGTCCGAAATGGATTTACACTGGTGGAATTGCTGGTGGTGATTGCCATCATCGCCCTGCTGGCGTCATTGCTGTTGCCAGTGCTCAATAAGGGCGAGCTCAGCGGCAAACGCGCCGTTTGCATTAACGACCTGGCGCAAATTGGCCTGGCCTTTCACACGTTCTCCAACGATCATTCAGGCAAATTCCCCATGGCGGTTTCCACCAATGAAGGCGGCACTTTGGAATATGTCCAGGAGGGATTTGAATCCGGTTCCATATTTTACACTGCGTACTATCAATTTCAGGCGCTTTCCAATGAATTAGTCTTTCCGCGAATCCTCGTTTGTCCCACCGATTTGCGCCAGGCGGCCACGAATTTTGCCGTGCTCACAAATGAAAATCTCAGTTATTTCGTCGGCGTGAGCGCGACATTTGACCAACCCGAATCCATCCTGGCCGGCGACCGCAATATTTCCACCAATTCGTACCTCCAGCCGACCATTCTGCAAATGGGACCTTTAAGCAGTTTGTGGTGGACGTGGGAAATGCATCAGCAAAAAGGCGACGTATTGTTCGCCGACGGGCACGTTGAGCAATGGAATGATGCATCTTTTAACCCAAACGTGAACGGATATTCCGGTATCCAAAGCTTTTTCCTGCCAACTGTCCTACAGATGGAGAGCGCGGTAGCCGGTGGTAATGCCCCCTCCGGCTCCCCTGCGTCGGCCCCCGGCAATGGCGGCCCCGGTTCATCTTCCGGGACGGCTGGCGCCAATACCGGCCCCGGCTCAGCCGCCGCATCCCCGGCCTCTTACCCCAATGCAGGCGTGTCGCCGCCAGCATCAACACAGCCGAGCTTCTCCCCTGCGGCAGCCCGGAGCCAGGCCAACGCATCGCCGCGCCTTCCTTCCGGTGGCAACAATTCACTTAATGCCAAATCTGCTACTGATGAATCCGCCGCGGCCCCCGATGTGTCAAGTGACGCTGATGTTGGCGTGGATTCGCCTGGAGAAATGTCCGACTTTAACAGCGGTCTCACCAAAACACTTCAGCACGCCGGCAAATGGTTTTTTTGGTTATGGTTATTGTTGCTCCTCTATCTTGCCTACCGGCTCTGGAAATGGTTCCGAAAACGCGACGCGCGCCTGAGGGAGCAAATGAGAAGATAACCTGCTTTTTTCTTTTCGTCCCGATGCGTTTCCTGCCAATCTGTGCCCGGGGGGATGGGAACGCACTTTCATGGCAACAAATTCATCTGCAAAAGAAGTGGCTGAAAAGCAGCGTTTGGCCGAAGACAAGGCAGGCCGCCGGAATTGGCGGCGCTGGGGACCTTATTTGTCCGAGCGCCAATGGGGGACCGTGCGCGAAGATTACAGCCGCGACGGGACCGCGTGGGATTATTTTCCACACGACCACGCTCGCAGCCGCGCGTATCGCTGGGGCGAAGATGGCATCGCCGGTTTTAGCGACACCAGGCAGTACCTGTGTCTCTCGCTGGCGTTATGGAATGGGAAAGACCCGATCCTCAAAGAGCGCCTCTTTGGCCTGAACAATGAGGAGGGCAACCACGGCGAGGATGTCAAAGAGTTGTATTATTACCTCGACGCGACGCCCAGTCATTCCTACCTGAAGATGCTTTACAAATATCCGCAGGGAGAATTTCCCTACGCCCGGCTGGTGGATGAAAACCGCAGCCGGGGAGTTGACCAGCCGGAATTTGAGCTCCTGGACATCGGCATTTTCGACCAGGACCGCTACTTTGACGTTTTTGTTGAGTACGCCCGGCCCACGCCGGACGATATCCTGATGCTGATCACGGTGCACAATCGTGGTCCGGACGCAGCCAAACTTTTTCTCCTGCCGCAATTCCTGTTTCGCAATAACTGGTCATGGCAGGCCAATGCCGCCCGGCCCCGAATGGCGGTGAAGAACGGCGGCATCCAGATTGACCACGGCCAATTGGGCCAATTCCGCCTGGATTGTCATGGCCGGCCAACCTTTCTCTTTTGCGAGAACGAAACCAATGCCGGCCGCCTTTTTGGCCGCCAACAACAGGGTTACTTCAAAGATGCTTTCCACGAATATCTCGTTCACGGCAACCACAACGCGATCAATCCAAAAAACACCGGCACCAAGGGCGCGGCGCTTTATGAAATGACGGTGTCTCCCGCCAGTCCCGTGACGGTCCGCCTGCGGCTGACCCAAGCGGATCAGGCGCGCGCCAATCCCTGGGACGATTTTGATGCCGTCGTTGACCGCGGCCGGCGCGAAGCGGATGAATTTTACGCGGATTTGCAGAAGGACATTGCCAATGACGACGCGCGGCTGGTCCAAAGGCAGGCCCTTGCAGGGATGATCTGGAGCAAACAATTCTTTCGTTACGATGTGGACCTGTGGTTGCGCGGCGACCCGAACCAGCCGGCTCCGCCTCCGGAACGCAAAACCGGCCGGAACAGTGATTGGAAGCATTTTGATTCCGCCGAAATCATGTCCATGCCCGATAAATGGGAATACCCATGGTTTGCGGCCTGGGACCTGGCCTTTCATTGCCTGGCGTTTGCGGATATTGACGCGGAGTTTGCCAAATCGCAGCTCGTTTTGTTGACGCGCGAATGGTATATGCACCCAAACGGCCAATTTCCGGCCTACGAATGGGCTTTCGGCGATGTGAACCCGCCGGTCCACGCCTGGGCTACGTTCCGGGTCTTTCAAATTGACCGCCGGCAGCGCCGCGAATCGGATCCGTCCGATGCGGGGGACCTGGTATTTCTCGAGCGCGTATTTCAAAAGCTGCTTTTGAATTTTACCTGGTGGGTCAACCGCAAAGATGAACAGGGACGGAATATTTTTCAGGGCGGTTTCCTGGGCCTGGACAACATCGGCGTCTTCGACCGCAGCAAACCGCTGCCCACCGGGGGATTTATCAACCAGGCCGACGGGACGAGTTGGATGGCCATGTATTGCCTGAATCTCCTGCGCATTTCGCTGGAATTGGCTCTGCATAACCATGTCTATGAAGACATCGCGACGAAATTCTTCGAGCATTTTCTATCCATCGCCAGCGCCATCAACGGCGTGGGCGACGAGGCCCTGGGCTTGTGGGACGAAACGGACCAGTTTTATTACGATCACCTCAATCTTCCGGATGGCGAAAATGTGCCATTGAAAATCCAGTCGGTCGTCGGATTGATTCCGCTGCTGGCGGTTGAAACGCTCGAACCGGAGGTTTTGAAAGGATTGCCTGAGTTTTCCGCCCGCATGGAATGGTATCTGGAACATCGTCCGCGGCTGGCGGCGCTGATCTCCAACTGGCGCGTCAGCGGAGCCGGGGACCGCCGCCTCCTTTCCCTTCTCCGCGGCCACCGCATGAAGGCGCTCCTGAGCCGGATGCTCGACGAAACGCAATTCCTGTCCGGCCAGGGAGTCCGTTCGCTGTCAAAAGCGCATGAAAGCCATCCATTCCGATTCACCACCGGTGGCCAGGTCTATGAAGTGTCGTATTGGCCGGCCGAATCCCGCGGCAAGTTGTTTGGCGGCAATTCCAACTGGCGCGGACCGGTCTGGATGCCGCTCAACTACCTGATCATCGAATCGCTCCAAAAATTTCACTATTACTATGGCGACGAATTCAAAATTGAGTGCCCCGCCGGGTCCGGAAAGCTCCTGACCATTTTAGAAGTTTCCTGCGAACTTGGACGCCGCCTTGCCAATTTGTTTCTGAAAGGCGACGACGGCGTGCGTCCGGTGCTTAAGTATCATCCTAAACTCGCAACGGACCCGCATTTTAAGGACTACGTCCTGTTTCACGAATATTTTGACGGCGACAACGGACGCGGCGTCGGCGCTTCCCATCAAACCGGCTGGACGGGCCTGATTGCCCGGCTGCTGCAGCCCCGGAGAAACCCCGGGAATAGCGACGGGACTAGTCGCCCTCACCTGGCGGAGCAACCGGGAGTGAGGGAACGACGCAACGAGCCGCAACCGCTCGCCCCGAAACAATAGAGGGAATATGGATCATTACGACATTATCATCATTGGCAGCGGCGCGGGCGGCGGGACGCTCGCGCATAGGCTCGCGCCTTCGGGCAAACGCATTCTCATCATCGAACGCGGCGATTATCTGCGCCGGGAAAAGCAAAATTGGGACCCGGCGGAGGTCTTTCCCAGGAACCGTTACGTCTCAAGGGACACCTGGTACGATTCGAACAACAAACCGTTTCAACCGGGCGTACATTACTTTGTTGGCGGCGCGACTAAAATGTATGGGGCGGCCCTTTTTCGCCTGCGCAAGGAGGATTTCACCGCCCATCGCACCGCGGACGGCATGACCGCCGACTGGCCGATCACCTACGAAGACCTCGAACCTTACTATACCCAGGCCGAGCGCCTCTATAATGTCCATGGCAAACGGGGAGACGATCCCACCGATCCTCCGGCCAGCGCGCCCTATCCATTCCCGCCGGTGAGTCACGAGCCCCGTATTCAGGAACTTTCCGACAACCTTAAAAAAGCCGGGTATCATCCGTCCTATGCGCCCTGCGGCATCCTGCTCAATGAAGCCGACATGGCCCACGGCCGCTGCATCCGTTGTGATACCTGCGATGGTTTCCCTTGCCTGGTTCATGCCAAAGCGGACGCGGAAGTCATCGCCATCCGACCGGCGCTGGAACATCCGAATGTCACGCTGGTCACCAACGCCCACGTGCGGAAACTCGAAACGAGCGCGAGCGGACGCGAGGTGACCAAAGTGATTGTCGAGCGCGGCGGTCACGACGAGGAATTCATCGGGGATATTGTGGTGGTGTCCTGCGGCGCGTCCAATTCCGCCCGCTTGCTCCTGATGTCCGCCAACGACAAACATCCGCGCGGACTCGCCAATGGCTCGGACCGGGTGGGCCGCAATTATATGTTTCACAACGCGGTGGCGCTCGTGGCGCTCTCGCGGCGCGAGAACCCGACCGTGTTCCAAAAGACGCTGACTTTGAATGATTTTTATTTGCGCGCGCCGGATTGGGAATTTCCCCTGGGAAACATTCAAATGCTTGGCAAATCCAAAGGGCCGATGTTTCGCGATGACGCCCCGCGGTTTGCGCCCGGATTTACGCTCGACCAAATGGCGCAGCACGCGGTGGATTTCTGGCTCACGAGCGAGGACCTGCCGCTGCCGGAAAATCGCGTCACCCTGAATTCCCGCGGTGAAATCCAGCTCCATTACAAATTTACGAATGTCGAAGCCGTGGACCGTTTGCGCCAGAAGCTGCAGTCCATGCTCAGTTTGCTCGATTTGCATCCGCACCTCATTCCCAATACTTTTTACCTGAACAAACACATTCCCATTGCCGGGGTTGGCCACCAGTCCGGCACGTGCCGATTCGGCGCCGATCCCAAATCGTCCGTGCTGGACATCAACTGCAAAGCGCACGAGTTGGACAACCTTTATGTGGTGGACACGAGCTTCTTTCCCAGCATCGGCGCGGTGAACCCTTCGTTGACCGCCATCGCGAACGCGTTGCGCGTGGGGGACCATCTGCTTGGACGCCTCAAATAATCCGCCATGGCGCACCGCGGCGAAATCATGACAGTCTATGCGGCCGGCCTGGTGCAGGGCATCGCGCTGGTCACGTTTCCCGCAGCCGGCGCGGTTTTTACCAGCGCCGCGGGTTACGGATTATCGAATACGCAATATGGCGCGATGTTCGAACCGCAGGCGATTATGGCGATTGTGGCATCGCTGGCGGGCGCGGGCTTGACTGTTCGCCTCGGGGCCAAGCGCATTTTTTTGGCCGGCCTGGCCGCCAATCTGGCCGCGATGGCGCTGTTGGCGGCCAGCAAATTTGTCATGAGCGAACATCCCGCTGCATACGGCCTTTTGCTCGCCGCGACCACGTGCATGGGACTTGGTTTTGGATTTACCGTTCCGGCTTTGAACACGTTTGCCGCCGGGTTCTTTCCGGGCAAAGTGGATGAGGCCATTCTGGGCCTCAACGCGTTGCTCGGTCTGGGAACGGCTCTGGCGCCGGTATTCATCGCGCTCTTTCTCGCGCTGGGCGCCTGGTGGGCTTTGCCCATTTTGGCCGGCTTTTTCCTGTTAATCCTTCTGCTGGTCAGCCTGCCCCAGGTCCTGGATGAAGGCGAACAGCAACGCTCAGCCAACACGGATGCCAGCCGCTCAAAATTCCCCCCGCGATTCTGGCTGTTCGCGATTTTCGCGCTGCTCTATGGCGTGTGCGAAACGATGAATGGCAATTGGGCATCGCTTTTCATGCTGAATCATGTCGGCGCCAATGCGGTCCTGGCGTCGGTGGCGCTGGCGTTGTTCTGGGGCATGGTCACCGCCGGGCGCGTGTTTTTTGCGGCCGTTGAAAGATGGTTCCCGGAAACACTGGTGTTCCGCGTCTTGCCGTTCATCGTGGGCATCGCTTTTGTCATCTGCGCCTGTTTGCCCAAATCCGCGGCCATCCCCGGTTTGCTGGCTTTTGCCGTGGCCGGCGTGGGCTGTTCCGCTTTGCTTCCATTGACGATTAGTTTTGCAGAAAAGGAGCTGGCATCCATTGCGCGTTCGGTCGCCGGCGGTTTGATCGCTTTTTACCAGATCGGCTATGGCATCGCCGCGTTCGGAGTCGGTCCGTTGCAAACGCATTTGGGACTTGCCTTGAACATCATTTTCGGAGGCGCCGCCGCCGCGGCCGTGGCCATGGCGGTTCTGTCTTTTGTCGTTGCCGGGGCGGAAAAACAAAATCCCGAAAAAATCTCGAACGCAAACACTTGAAAACAAATCTCATCAACTCAAACAAAAAATGGAGAGCAATATGAACTTAAAGGATAAAGTCGCCATCGTGACCGGTGGCAACAGCGGCATTGGCCTGGCCATTGTCCTGGAACTCGCGCGCCAGGGCGCCAACATCGTCATTGATTACATCGCGCACCCGGAAGCCACCGAAGATCTCGAAAAGCAGGTCCATGCCCTGGGTGACAAGGTGATCGGCGTGATGGCGGACGTCAGCCGGGTTGACCAATTGCAGAACCTGGTGGACGCTGCGGTGAAGGAATTTGGCCGCGTGGACATCATGGTCAATAATGCCGGCGTGGAAACGCGCACGTCCGTCCTGGATACGACCGAGCAGCAATTCGAGAAGGTCATGAATATCAATCTCAAGAGCGCGTTTTTCGGCACGCAGTTGGCCGCGCGCCAAATGATCAAGCAGGGAGGCGGCGGGCGCATCATTAATATCACCTCGGTGCATGAAGACTGGCCCATGCCCGGCAATACCGCCTATTGCCTCTCGAAGGGCGGGATGCGAATGCTCACCCGAACGGCGGGCGTGGAACTCGCGCCGCATAACATTCTCGTCGTGGGCGTCGGCCCCGGCGCCGTGGCGACGCCGATCAATCTTGTCACCATGAACGATCCCGCGTTGTTGAAAAAGCTCGATGACGCCATTCCGCTCGGGCGCATGGCCAAGCCGGAGGAAATCGCCAAAGTCGTTGCGTTTCTAGCCGGTGACGGCGCGACTTATATCACCGCGACCACCATCTTTGCCGACGGCGGCATTATGCAGAGCAGTCCGGGACTCTGATAAAACTCGTCCTCGTCGTCGTAATCGAAATGAGTGAATCGAGGACGAGAACGGCGACGAGGACGATTAAAGTTTATGGGAAGCCTCGACCTCCAAAATCGGACGCACAGCAACAGCATGAACCGTCCGATTCGTCCGGCGCAGCCGCTGGTTCAAGCCCGCAGGGCTGACATCTTTGTAGAAAGCCAGCCCCAAAAGAACGGCAAGCTCCGTCGGGAGCGGCATCTTCTGCGACGTTTTGGAGTGCGACGGCAACTCCAAAGGCTTCCGGGGAACGCCGCTTTCGAACGACATCCGCCATTGGAAACGAATTTGTCGCCGGACACGCAACCGCATTTCAAAGCGGTGTCTCAGCCACCGCACTCCGAGACCTTCGGCGGTTTGGCCGATTCTCTAAAACCGTCCCCGACTCATCGGGACAATGTCATTGCCGGCGCCTTACGTCGCCCGCCATCAATTCGCTCAAATCCCTCCGCGGGTGCGCCCGCCGCCGCGGCCACTGCTTCATCCACGGCTTCGCCGAGCACCGCCAGGCTTTCTTCCAGCGCGTCGCGTGGAATCGTCAACGGCGGGGCGATCTTGACCGTCTGTCCCCAGGCGCCCACGGGCGAAAACATCAGGACACCCTTGTGAAAGCAGCGTTCCACGATGGCATGCGCCAGGTCGTGATTGGCTTCTTTGCGTCCGGCCAGGATCGTCTGCAGTCCGCCTACCAGCCCGCGCGCGGTGACATGCCCGATCA
>JASHPN010000099.1 GCA_030038175.1 Verrucomicrobiia bacterium | reverse complement strand
GCCTTTGCGGACCGCTTCGCCGACTTGCTGCAATTCCTCCCGAAGCGCCGGATTCTCTTCTTCATGCGCCAGGCTCTCAAGCGCCTGGGGAATCGGGATGGCGGACGCCAGCAAAGCGCTGATTTTCCGTGTGAACTCCGTGATATGCCTGCGGCGAATCCCCTGCCCGAAATGAATTTCCACTTTCGGCAGCGCCATCGCGGTCACCGCCTTTTCCCCGCCCGGCATGATCCTTTCCAGCGACGATGGAAAAAGCTGGCGCTGGCCGAGCAAATGCAGGGCCGCTTTGCGGTCTTCCGCCTCAATCGTTCCCGTGACGGATTGTCCGCCGGCCTCAACTGCCTGGTACCGAAACGAGTTCATTCGGGCACATCTCCCGAGGACACGCGCAGGATTTCCTCGGCGGTCGTCATTCCCGAGGCGGCTTTGTCCAGCGCGTCCTGATGCATCGTCGTCATCGTCTTTTGCGCTGCCAGTTTCAGTTCCGCATTGGACCGTTTCTGCAAAATCATTTCCCGCAGTTCGGCGCTCAGCGGCAGCAGCTCGAACATTCCGATCCGCCCGTGATAACCGGTTCCGTGGCACTCTTCGCAGCCCTTGCCCCGAAAAAATCCTCGCTCTATTTTCCGGCCGCTGATCGCCGCCAATTGCTCGCGCATGGCCGGCTCGACCTGGACCGGCTCGCGGCAATGGGGGCAAATGCGCCGCACCAGCCGTTGTGCCACCACGCCTTCCAGCGAAGACGAAATCAAAAACGGTTCTACGCCCATGTCAATCAGCCGGGTCACCGCGCCCGTTGAATCATTCGTGTGCAGCGTGCTGAAAACCTGATGGCCCGTAAGCGCGGCCCGAATGCCGATTTCCGCCGTTTCATAATCGCGGATTTCTCCCACCATCACGATATCGGGGTCCTGCCGCAGAATGGCGCGCAAGCCCGTGGCAAAGGTAAAATTCCGGCTCGGTCTCACAGGAATCTGCGCCACGCCGGGCAATTCATATTCCACCGGATCTTCAATCGTCAGAATTTTAAGTTCCGGCGTGTAGATGCTTTGCAAAATGGAGTAGAGCGTCGTTGTTTTGCCGCTGCCCGTCGGGCCGGTCGCCAGGAAAAGCCCGTGCGGCTTGCCCACCAGGCGCATCAGCAATTGCGCCCGCTGTTGATCCAGCCCCAGTTCCTCAATGGTCTGGACGCGCGAATTTTTTTCGAGCAACCGCATGACCAGGCTTTCGCCGTATATCGTCGGCAGCGTGCCCACCCGGATGTCCACCCGCGAGCCGCGGTGATGGATTTGAATATGCCCGTCCTGCGGCATGAACCGCTCCGCGATATTCATGTCCGCCATGATTTTGATGCGTGAGACGATGGCCGCGTAAAGAGGTTTGGGCGGCGGCGATTTCTCCTGCAGCAACCCGTCAATGCGGTAACGCAACTGCAGTGAATTTTCAAATGGGACGAAATGAATATCACTGGCGCGCTCGCGAATGGCCGTCGAAATAATCAGGTTCACCAGATTGACCACCGTCGGCTCATTGGCCATCACCTCGATATCGTGCAGCGTCTTGCCGTCGCCGTTGGCGGCCTTCTCTCCGCCCAGATTTTCGATCATCCGTTCCACCGTTACCTGGTAACGGCCATTGATCGCATCGGCTATGTCCGTTGCCGGAAATTCCTCCTCCACCACTTCGAGTCCCGTCAGCAACCGCACATCGTCCATCACCCGCGCGTTGCCGGGCGCGGACGTGGCCAGATGCAGCGCGCCCTCGGTGATTCTCAGCGGGAGGATGCCATGCCGTTTGACGAAGTCGGCCGGCAAGCTTGAAATCGCCTCGGGTGTGGCGTTCAATTTGGATCCATCCGGGACCGCTTCCCGGACCGGCTCCAGCTTCTGAATTTTGGCCGCGAAATTTGTTTCCATGCTCAGCGGAACCGCTCACAAATTTCGAGCCGGTTCTGATCTCCAACACGACCGCGCGTTTCCGGCTATCTTGTCCTGTTGCGCCGGACTCAACCAATTAGATTCAAGTGTATTAGACACCGCAACCAATGAAAAGTTCTGTAAAAAATGAGAAATTCGGGGTAGCGCACGCGCCCGGAGCGCGGCTGTGTGCGACAGCACCAGCCGCAGCAGCGAGGCAAAGCTGAGACAACCGGCAAACCTGGCGACAATCTGAAGTTTCGCAGCTGCGACTGGTCCCCAAGACGGGACACAGTCGCGCTCCGAGTTGGCGTCAACCGCCGCACGCGAGGGCGCGTGCGCTACCCAACAAATTTGCTGCCGTTCGTAGGCTTTTTGGGTACTCTCTGGGCAATTCTCGCCCAAATATGAACACGAAAATTGGACTTTTCACGGTATTTGCCACCGCTGTGGCCGCCCTCGCCGGTTGCAAATCCGTGCCAACTGACCTTTCCAAAACCGTCCCGCCTATGCCAGCGCAAGTTTCCATCGCGCCGGGCGTATTCCAGCCAACCTGGCAATCGTTGGAGGCCAATTATCAATGCCCCGAATGGTTTCGGGACGCAAAATTTGGGATTTGGGCGCATTGGAGCGCGCAATGCGTGCCGGAAATGGGTGATTGGTATGCCCGCTACATGTATGTCCAGGGTTCAACCGATTACAATTACCAGATCGCGCATTACGGGCATCCGTCACAGGTCGGATTCAAGGACATTGACCATTTGTGGCACGCGGAGCATTGGGACCCGGACAAGCTGATGCGACTTTACAAGGCCGCCGGCGCCAAATATTTCATGGCGCTGGCCAATCATCATGACAATTTCGATTGTTACGATTCCAAATGGCAGCCGTGGAACTCCGTCAACATCGGGCCGCACAAAGATATCGTTGGCATCTGGGCCCGGACCGCGCGCAAATACGGACTGCGCTTTGCCGTGAGCAATCATTCATCGCATGCCTGGCATTGGTTCCAGGTCGCGTATGGCTACGACACGTCCGGGCCGCTCAAAGATGTGCCTTATGACGGATGGCTCACCCGCGCCGACGGCAAGGGCAAATGGTGGGACGGTTACAATCCCCAGGATTTGTATTGCGGTCCCCGGCAGCCGCCTCCCAGAGGTTTGGACACCGCCGGCATGACGGCCTGGCTTAAGAAAAACGGCAGCGTGTGGCATGAGGAAATTCCGCCCGACGACAACGGCTATAGCGAGAAATGGTTTCTGCGCTGCCAGGATTTGGTGGATAAATATCACCCGGACATGATTTATTTCGACGACACTCAATTGCCCCTGGAACAATACGGCCTGGACATCGCCGCTCACTTTTACAATGCCGATGCAAGCTGGCACGGCGGACAGGAAGAAGCGGTCATCACCGGCAAAAAACTCATTCCGGCACAACGCACGGCTCTGGTGGAAGATTACGAGCGCGGCGCCAGCGAGGAAATTCAACCCGAACCCTGGCAGACGGACACCTGCATCGGCTCCTGGCATTACGACCGCCGGATTTTCGAGCGGCACGGATACAAAACCGTCGGCACCGTCGTCAAAATGCTCGTCAACGTCGTCAGCAAAAACGGCAACCTGATGCTCAATATCCCCGTGCGCAGCGACGGCGCAATTGATTCGGACGAAGTCGCCTTTCTGAAAGGCATGGCCAAATGGATGGCCGTGAACGGCGAGGGAATTTTTGCGACCCGTCCGTGGAAGATCTACGGCGAAGGCCCGGCCCACGTTTCCAGCGGCATGTTTACCGAAAAAAAGCAGCGCTTCACTGCAAACGACATTCGCTTCACCCAAACCAAAGACGGCGGCACGCTCTACGCCTTTTTTCTCGGCTGGCCGCAGGACGGCAAGCTAACGATTCACAGCCTCGGGACCGGAACCGCAGACAAACCGGCCCTGCTCGACAAAACGATTGCATCCCTCACCCTGCTCGGCTCAAAAGAGACCATCCATTGGACTCGCGACGCCGACGGCTTGCATGTCGTGCTCCCAACGACGCCCCCTTGCGAAAACGCCTTCGCACTGAAACTGCGATTGACCTGAAACACCTTAATTTCTGACGACGGATGGACACGGCCTGTAATCTCGATTCAGAACGCACACAAAACAGCAAAAAGCATCGCAGGACCGGGATGAACTCGTCATTGCCAGCCAGAATTTTCGTTACTCGCAAATGCCCTTACAGGCAGTTGCACTGACATCAGTGCTCATTAAGGTTGACTGTGTGCCCTTCGCTTTGCTAAATCACGCCCATTCAGGAACCCGACTCAGCATGATGCCCATATGGACAACCATCCCAATAACACGCGCGCGACACGATCGCTTGGCCCGATTGGGATCGTATTGACGGTATTGGCATTGGCCGCCTTGTTCGTGACGGCGCGGTTGCCAGCCACGGCGAAAACACAATCGCAAAAAGCAGCCGGGTTGCTCGATGGCTTGACCAAAGCGAACAACTCCGGCCTGGCGGTCCTGGTGGCACAGAACGGCAGGATTCTCTTCGAAAAGGGCTACGGCCTGGCTGACCGGGAGCATAATGTACCCATCACCCCGCTAACCACCTTCCGCATTGCCTCCGTTACCAAGCAATTCACAGCGGTGGCGATTTTAAAACTGCAGGAAGAGGGAAAACTAAGCATCGGCGATAAATTGTCCAAATACATCCCGGATTTTCCGCGTGGGGACGAGGTGACCCTGCGCCAATTGCTAACCCACACCTCGGGCATCTACAATTACAACAAAACAGGTTACTTCGCCCTCGGCGCGACCAACCCGACCACCATCCCGGCCATCATCGGGACGATAGAGGAGCACCCTTATGATTTCGATCCGGGGACGAAATGGAGTTACGACAATTCGGGCTATTTGTTGCTCGGTTACATTGTCGAGAAAGTGTCCAGGAAAAGTTACGCGGATTTTCTGCGCGAGAATTTTTTCCAGCCGCTGGGCATGACTAACACCGGCGTTTACCACGCCCATCTTGGTCTGCCACACGAGGCGCTGGGCTATAGCCTCAGCCGGAACGGCCTCCAGCGAGCCTTCAACTGGGACCCGACATGGACCGGGGGCAACGGCGCACTTTATTCCACAGTCGAGGATCTGTATCGCTGGAACGAGGGTATCTTCAACGGCCGTGTGTTGGGCGCAGCCAGCCTCGACGCGGCGTTCACTCCCGTCCGGATGCCCTTCTCGGTACGGGCTGGTTTGGGCCTTGGTTTCCATACGAGGGACATGGGTTACGGTTTCGGCTGGTTTATTGACCGCCATCGCCGGCTGCGGGAGATCTGGCACACCGGCGGCTTCCCGGGCTTCCAAAGCTGCCTGCTGCGGGTGCCGGATGAAAACTTCACTGTGGCCATCCTGGAAAACGCCGAGCCCGGCAAATCGGACGCCGACCCCCTGGACTTGGCGCGTCAACTCGAGGACATTTACCTTTCCGGCCAAGCTCCCGCCCCGGCCCATCCTTGACACGAAAGTTTCGCCCAAATCTTATGGTACCCTGGCGGGCCTTTACCAACTCGATGGGCTGAAAGCCAGTTGCCGCACGCTCAGGCAGTTGAAAGCCAGTCGCGGCCATCTTCGTCGGTTGCGACTCTGCCGCGTTGGGTATTTCGCGGTTCAAATCGTATCCGTTTAAAACCCCGCTTGTTACCGTCGGCCGTTGTGTTATCTTCAGCGGCTCCATTGTGGAAATGACCAAAGAAATTCAACGACGGCGCACATTCGCCATCATCTCGCATCCGGACGCGGGCAAGACCACGCTCACGGAAAAGCTTCTGCTTTACGGCGGCGCCGTGCAGCTCGCCGGCTCGGTCACCGCGCGCAAAAACCAGCGCGCCACCACGTCCGACTGGATGGAACTCGAGAAGAAACGGGGCATTTCCATCAGTTCAACGGTGCTGCAATTCGATTACAACGGCTATCGCCTGAACCTGCTCGACACCCCGGGCCACAAAGATTTCTCCGAGGACACCTACCGCGTCCTGACCGCTGTGGATTCGGTGGTGATGGTGATTGATTCGGCCAAGGGCATCGAGCCTCAGACGCGTAAACTGTTTGAAGTCTGCCGCCGGCGCGGCGTGCCGATCTTCACTTTCATGAATAAATGCGATCGTCCCATGAAAAGCCCGCTGGCCTTGCTGGACGAACTCGAAAGCGTGCTCGGCATCGGCGCGTTTCCCGTGAATTGGCCCATTGGCAATGGCTTTGATTTTCAGGGCGTGTTCGACCGGCAAACCCAATTGATGCATTTGTTCGAACGCACCGTAGGCGGCCAGTATCGCGCGCCGGTGCAGGTCGGCGGCCTAAACGATGAAATCATTCGCGGCCGGCTCGACGACACGACGTATCACGCGACCGTCGAGGAACTGGCGATGCTCGAACACGCCGGGCACGGCTTTGATGCGCCGTCCGCGCTTTTGGAAAAAATCACGCCGGTTTTTTTCGGCAGTGCCATCAACAATTTCGGCGTCCAGCTTTTGCTCGACGGCTTTCTCAAATACGCGCCGGCGCCCGCGTCGCGCGTGATGGGCGGCATCCGGATTTCCCCGGAGCATCCCGCCTTTTCCGGTTTTGTCTTCAAGATTCAGGCGAACATGGATCCAAAACATCGGGATCGCATCGCATTTGTCCGCGTTTGCTCGGGCAAATTCGAGCGCGACATGACGGTGCATCATTCGCGTTCGAAGAAAAAAATCCGCCTGTCCAGTTCACACAAACTTTTTGGCAACGAACGCGAAACGGTGGACGAGGCGTATCCCGGCGATGTCATCGGACTCGTCGGCCACGATAGTTTTGGCATCGGCGACACGTTGACGGCCGATCCGGCCATCCTTTACCAGGAGATTCCCCGCTTCACGCCCGAGGCATTTTCCTACCTGCACAACCCCAATACGGCGAAGTTCAAACAATTTCGCCAGGGCCTCGATCAACTCCTCCAGGAAGGAGTCATTCAGGCGTTGTACCTGCGCAATTCGGCGGTGAAAACACCCTTGCTCGCCGCGGTCGGCCCGCTGCAATTCGAGGTGGTGCAGTTCCGGCTCGAAAGCGAATACGGCGCGGCCTCCCGTTTTGAAGCCGCGCCCTGGACGGTCGTGCGCTGGCTGCCGGCGGACATCAAGGAAGAAGAACTCGACGCGCTCTCGCTTCCCACCGGCGCCCGGCTCGCCTACGACGTCGGACGGAATCCCGTGGTGCTCTTTCAAAACGAATGGTCGGCGAATTATTTCGGCGAGACCAACCGAAACACGCCGCTGTCCGCCTTGCCGGTCCAGACGTCCCGGCAATAATTCGATGTCCACGATCATCTCCGCTTCCGAAATCACCGTTCGTTACGGTGAACGCGCGATCCTGGACAAGACTACGCTGGGCATTCAGGACGGCGAGCACCTCGGCCTGGTCGGCCGCAACGGCGCGGGCAAAACAACCTTTCTGCGGATTCTCGCCGGCCTCCAGGCGCCCGATCGCGGCGAAGTTTCGCGCCGGCGCGACCTGGTCGTGAGCTATTTGCCGCAGGATTTCATGCTCGATGGCGCCATGACCGTGGAGGAAAGCGTCCGCCAGGGCGCCAAACATGTCCTCGATTTGATCGCAGAATTTGAATCGCTGCCGCACGACTCCAAACGGCATGAATTTCTCGAGCATCGCATCCGCGCCCTTGAAGGCTGGACGTTGAACAGCCGCGTCGGGATCGCGATGGCCCATTTGAATTGCCCCGCGGGTGACCGGAGAATTGACACGCTGTCCGGCGGCGAAAAGCGCCGGGTCGCCCTTTGCCGCGCGATCATTTCGCTGCCCGATTTTCTGATTCTCGACGAACCGACGAACCACCTCGACCCGGAATCCATTGATTGGGTCGCGGATTTCCTCAACGAATACCACGGCACGCTGCTGGTCGTGACGCACGATCGCTATTTTCTCGACCGCGTGGTGAAACGCATGATCGAGTTGTCCGACGGCAAGTTTTTCTCACACGAGGGCAATTACACCGATTATCTGCTGGCCCGGGCCGAACGCCAGGCGGCCGATGCGACAATCGAGCATAAACGGCAGATGTTTTTAAAAAAGGAACTCGCCTGGGTCCGGCAGGGTCCGCGCGCGCAACGCAGCAAACAAAAGAATCGCTTCGAGCGTTATTATGAGGAGGAGGCCAAAGCCGGTTTCGTGGCCGAAGAAGACGTGGAGCTCTGCATTCCTCCGCCGCCGCCCATCGGCAATCGCACGGTAGAGTTGAGCCATCTGGGCATGACCATTGGCGGCAAAAAATTGTTCGGCGGATTCAGCTACACGTTTGAAAACGGCCGGCGCGTCGGGGTTTGCGGACGAAACGGGCTAGGCAAAACCACCTTCCTCAGGGCGATCATCGGCCAGTTGCCGCCCACCGAAGGCACGGTTAAGACCGGCCAGCTTACGAAATTTAACTACGTGGACCAGGGCCGTCTCCAATTGAATGAGGAACGGACGGTTTTGGACGAGGTCGCCGAAGGACGGGAGTTCGTGCAATGGGGTGACGCCAAACTTTCCGTGCGCGCCTATCTCAAACGCTTCCTGTTCGCGGACGATCGCATCACGACGCAGGTGAAAAAGTTGAGCGGCGGCGAACGCAGCCGCCTGGTGCTCGCCCGCATTTTGAAGAGCAGCGGCAATTTCCTCATCCTCGACGAGCCGACCAACGACCTTGATTTGCCGACTTTGCGCGTGCTGGAAGAAGCCTTGATCGCCTTTCCCGGCGTGGTCCTCGTGGTGAGCCACGACCGCTATTTTCTGAACCGCGTTTGCACCAACATCCTGGCGTTCGAGGGCGACGGCAAAATTCATCACAGCGTCGGCGATTACGATTATTATTTGGAAAAGAAGCAGCGAACGCTTCAGGCCGCCGCCACGCAAAGCGCGCCCATTCCCACGGCAAAAAAATCGACCGCGCCCGTTAAGGAAACTCCAGCCCGGCTGGCCAAACCGCGCAAGTTGTCCTTCAAAGAAACCCGCGAACTCGAAGGCATGGAAGCCGAAATTCATGCGGCGGAATCCGAAGTCGCGCGCATTGAAGGATTGTTCGCTGACCCGGAATTTTTCCGCAAACACGCGACGCAAGTCAACCAACTCACCGCCGAGGTGGACGCCGCCAAAGAAAAAATTCAGAAACTCTATGCCCGCTGGGAGGAATTGGAAGCGATCAAATCCGCGGGCGAGAAGGAGAAGTAAATTCACGGGAGGGCGGCATGCCTGCACGTCGCGGAGCGACTGCGGAAAGTAGCCAGACACGGGGTGTCTGGTTACGGTTCAAAAATGAATTTACGTCCTGAAAGGACAACGGAAAACCGAACGGAATTTTGCCGGAACGGATTTCCGTTGCCGTATTTTCCGAGCGCCGTTAGGCGCGACATCTCTGTAGCAGGGTGATCAAAAATTCCTTAGCCCCGTCAGGGGCGGCATCATCTCCGGGTGCCACAAGGGCAATGTCTTTCCCTGAATATGCCGCTCCTGACGGAGCTTGCCGTATTTCCGGGACGGGTCTCTACAAAGATGCCAGCCCTACGGGCTTGCGGTTTTACGCCACTTTAACTTTCAATTTGTGGTTTTTTATCCCGCTGCGATTCAATTTGGAAACGATTCGGCTGACGTGTTCTGATGCCACGTCGGCAAACAAATGCCGGTCGCGGACATCCACCCAGCCGACTACTTTTCCAGGCAACCCGGTTTCGCCCGCGATCGCGTTCACCACATCAATCGGTTCAATGCCCATTTCTTTGCCCACATTCATCCACAGGCGGGTTTGACCGTCGGGTGTCCGCCGGCTGGCTCTGGGTTTGGCAGGCGGGCTGGCCGGTTTATCGCCCCGCGATTTCCATGGGCCCGGCTCGCGCCCTTTCACGGATT
>JASHPN010000098.1 GCA_030038175.1 Verrucomicrobiia bacterium | reverse complement strand
GACCAACTCGGCAAAATCCGGTTCGTCTTCCAAATGCAATATGCGCAAGCAGCGATTCATTCCTGTAAAAACGTCCAATTCAGCTAAAAAACGCCCGTCAAAAGCCAAATTAAAGCATCTATGCCAGCAACATTTGTGCCTAAATAACGGTAATAGTTGAGGTTTCAGAGGCGGGATTTTCACCAATTTTCGTGGGTTTTGAGTGAAAGTTCGGCTGAACTCCTTTAAAGGGGCCGGGTTTTCGTCCTAAGGACAACGGCATGAACCGACATTTGGGCGCGGCATTTATGCCGGTTCGCCGTCGCGTCGGCATCGGCCGTTGAAGCGGCCTGAAGGCCGCACCCCGGGTCATGGCACCGATGCGCGTCCTTGTTTCGGAGAGTCTCAGCGCAGCCCTCGCTGGTGAGCAATTACGGCAAATCCGTTGCGCCCATCAGGAAGCGGTCGCATTCGCGCGCCGCGCCCCGGCCTTCGTTAAACGCCCAGACGACCAGGCTTTGGCCCCGGCGGCAATCGCCGCAAGCAAACACTTTCGGATTATTGGTGGCGTATTTCTCAAAATCCGCCTTTACGTTGGTGCGGGCATCGCGCTCGACCGCCAAAGCGTCGAGCAGCGGCTGCTCCGGTCCGAGAAAGCCCATCGCCAGCAGCACCAGTTGCGCCGGCAGGACTTTTTCCGTGCCGGGAACGTGTTTTGAAATGAACTGGCCTTTTTCGTTCCGTTCCCATTGCACCTGAACGGTATGGACGGCCCTGACATGGTCCTCGCCTTCAAAACGTATCGCCGTGGCCAGATAAACGCGGGGATCAGCCCCAAACTTTGCGGCCGCTTCTTCCTGCCCATAGTCCAACTTGTACACTTTCGGCCATTCGGGCCAGGGGTTGTCTTGGGCGCGCTCCACCGGCGGTTGCGGCAGAATTTCCACCTGCACGAGCGACTTGCAATGGTGCCGCATCGAAGTGGCCACGCAGTCGGTTCCGGTATCACCGCCGCCAATGACGACGACATCCTTGCCCGTGGCGTCAATGAAACTGCCGTTCTTATGACCGTCCAAAATGCTTTTGGTATTCGCCGTGAGAAAATCCATCGCAAAATGGATGCCCTTCAGGTCGCGGCCGGGAACCGGCAAATCCCGCGGTTTGGTGGCGCCGGTCGCCAGAATGACCGCGTCAAATTCCTTCAGCAATTTTTCCGCCGGATAATTCTTTCCCACCTCCGTATTGCAGACAAATTCGATGCCTTCGGCCTCGAGCTGCCGAATGCGGCGCATGACCACTTCGTTCTTATCGAGCTTGGGGTTTGGAATCCCATACATGAGCAAACCGCCCGGGCGGTCGGCGCGTTCAAATACTTTCACCCCATGGCCCGCCTTATTGAGTTGCGCGGCCGCGCACAAACCTGCCGGGCCCGAACCGACCACCGCGACTTTTTTCCCCGTCCGCTTTTTCGGGGGTTCCGGCGAAATCCAGCCGTTTTCCCAACCGCGGTCGGCAATGGCGCATTCGATGTTCTTGATGGTAACCGGCGGATTGTTGATCCCCAGCACACAAGAGCCCTCGCATGGAGCGGGGCAAACCCGTCCCGTGAAATCGGGGAAATTATTCGTCTTATGCAACCGGTCCAGCGCTTCCTTCCAAAGCCCCCGATAGACCAGGTCGTTCCATTCGGGAATGAGATTATGGATCGGACAGCCGCTGGCCATGCCGCTGACCAACTGGCCCTGGTGACAAAAAGGAATGCCGCAGTCCATGCACCGGGCGCCCTGTTTTTTGAGGTCGGCCTCGGACTGATGCAGGTGAAATTCCTTCCAATCCCTCAGGCGCTCGATCGGCGGGCGATCCTTTGGCAATTCACGATTGAAATCTAAAAATCCAGTGGGTTTTCCCATTTACTTTTTGGGTTTAAATTTTATCTCACCCGCCGCCCACGCGGGCGACGTCGCGAACGTTGGCTTCGAACGCAGCCATGATGGCATCGTCACCGCTCAATCCCTGGGATTCGACCTTTTTCAATTCCGCCAAAACCCGCGCGTAATCCTTGGGCAGGACTTTGACAAATTTGGGGACAAAACTGCTCCAGGCGGCCAGGATTTTTGCGGCGCGCTCGCTTTTGGTGTAAGTTTGATGGCGCTGGACCAGTTTCCAGATCTGCTCGATTTCATCCGGATCATCCAATTTTTCAAGTCCCACCAATTGCAGGTTGCAGCGCGAGGCGAAATCGCCGGCTTCGTCAAGAACGTAAGCGATGCCGCCGCTCATGCCGGCGGCAAAATTACGGCCGGTCCTGCCCAGAATAACGACCCGGCCGCCGGTCATGTATTCACAACCATGATCTCCCACCGCCTCAACGACGGCATTGACGCCCGAATTGCGGACGCCGAACCGTTCACCGGCCATGCCGCGCACAAAAACCTCGCCGCCGGTCGCCCCGTAAAGAGCGACGTTGCCGATGATGATATTTTCCTCGGGCACAAAGGTAGAGCCGGCGGGCGGATACACGATCAATTTGCCGCCGCTCAATCCTTTGCCAAAATAATCATTCGCGTCGCCTTCCAATTCCAGCGTCATGCCGCGCGGCACGAAGGCGCCAAAACTTTGCCCGGCACTGCCCGTAAATTTGACGTGCACCGTATCTTCCGGCAGGCCGTTCGGGCCGTGCTTCTTCGTAATTTCGCTTCCGGCAATCGTGCCGACCACGCGATTCACGTTGTGAATCGGAAGTTCCGCCCGCACTTTTTGGCCGCGTTCAATCGCGGGTTGGCAAAGCTCGAGCAGTTTGGTGACATCGAGCGATTTTTCGAGGCCGTGATCCTGGTCCTGCTGACGATAGCGCCCGACATCCGGCGGCACATTCGGCTGATGCAGAATGGGTGTCAGGTCGAGCCCGCGCGCTTTCCAATGGTCAATGGCCTTCCAGGGGACAAGCCGGTCGGTCCGCCCGATCATTTCGTTTAGGGTGCGAAATCCCATTTGGGCCATGATCTCCCGAAGTTCCTGGGCGATAAACCGCATGAAATTGACGACATGGTCCGGGTTGCCGGCGAAGCGCTCGCGCAGACGCGGGTCCTGCGTGGCGACACCCACCGGGCAAGTGTTCAAATGGCAAACCCGCATCATAATGCAACCGAGCACGACCAACGGAGCGGTCGCAAAACCAAACTCCTCGGCGCCCAGCAACGCTGCCACGGCCACGTCACGGCCGGTCTTCAATTGGCCGTCCGTCTCCACATAAATGCGGCTGCGCAGATTGTTCAGCACGAGGGTTTGATGCGTTTCGGCCAGGCCGAGTTCCCACGGTCCGCCCGCGTGCTTGATGGAAGACAAGGGCGAAGCCCCGGTGCCGCCATCGTGGCCGGAAATCAGGACCACGTCCGCGTGCGCTTTCGCGACGCCCGCGGCGATCGTGCCCACGCCCACTTCCGCCACCAGCTTGACGCTCACTCTGGCTTCACGATTTGAATTTTTCAAATCGTGAATCAGCTCCGCGAGGTCTTCGATGGAATAAATGTCATGGTGCGGCGGCGGTGAAATCAGGCCCACGCCGGCGGTAGTGCCTCGCACTTTGGCAATGGGCGGATAAACTTTTTTCCCGGGCAATTCTCCGCCTTCACCCGGTTTGGCGCCCTGGGCCATTTTAATTTGCAGTTCCTGCGCGTTGACCAGGTAATGGCTGGTCACGCCGAACCGTCCGCTGGCGACCTGCTTGATGGCCGAGTTTTTCGAATCGCCCTTCTCGTTGGTCCAAACGTAGCGTTCCGGGTCTTCGCCGCCTTCACCGGTATTGGATTTTCCGCCCAACCGGTTCATGGCAATCGCGAGGGCCTCGTGCGCTTCCCGCGAAATCGAACCGTAGCTCATCGCGCCGGTCTTGAAGCGTTTCACAATCTCCTCCACCGATTCGACCTCCGCGATCGGCACAGGTTTTTCGGCCAGCTTAAATTCCAACAGTCCGCGCAGGGTGCACAGGTTTTTTGCCTGCTTGTTAACCAACTCGGCATATTCCAGAAAAATCCGGTAGCTGCCCGTGCGGCAGGCATTTTGCAGTTTGTGGATCGTCTGGGGATTGAACAGATGGAACTCGCCCCCGTCGCGCCATTGATATTGGCCGCCGGCATCCAGCGTGCCGTTGGCCGGACGTTCCGAAAAAGCGTTCTGATGCCGCGCCGCGGCTTCGGCGGCGATGACGTCCAGTCCCGCGCCCTGGATGCGCGATGCCGTCCAGGTAAAATACTTGTTGACCACGTCGCTATTAAGCCCCACCGCTTCAAAAATCTGGGCGCCGCGATAGCTTTGGACAGTTGAAATTCCCATTTTGGCCATCGTTTTGACGACGCCTTTCACCGCGGCCTTGATGTATTTTTTAATCGCCGTCTTGTGGTCCGTGTTGGTCAGCAGTCCCTGGGTAATCAAATCGTCCAGGGAGGCAAACGCCAGATAGGGATTGATCGCGCTGCAACCGTAACCAATCAACAGCGCAAAGTGATGCACTTCCCGCGGCTCGCCGGATTCCAAAATCAGCCCGACCTTGCCGCGCGTCCCGGAACGAATCAAATGATGATGCAGGCCCGAAACCGCCAGCAGCGCCGGAATGGGCGCCATCTCCGGCGAAATGTTTCGATCAGACAAAATCAAAATGTTCGCGCCGTTTGCAATGGCGTTGTCCGCCTGGGAAAACAATTCGTGCAGCGCCTGTTCCAGGCCTTTTGCGCCTTCAGCAACCTTGAACAAAATCGGCAGCGTGAGGCACTTGAATCCCTTTCCATCCACATGCCGGAGCTTTTCCAATTCCTCATTCGTCAAAATGGGATGCTTCAATTTGATCAGCCGGCAGCTTTCGGGTCCGGGACTGAGCAGGCCGCCCCGGCCGCCCACCATGGTTTCGGTGGACGTGATGATTTCCTCGCGGATGGGATCAATGGGCGGGTTGGTGACCTGCGCGAACAACTGCTTGAAATAATTGTAAAGCAACTGGGGTTTGTTCGAGAGGACCGCCAGCGGAGTGTCCGTACCCATCGAACCCAGCGGCTGCACGCCGTCGCTGGCCATCGGCGCGATGATAAAACGCAAATCTTCAAACGTATAACCGAAGGCCTGCTGCCGCTGCAATATTTTGCGATGGTCCGGCGCCGTCGCATGGGGCGGCTCCGGCAAATTTTCCAGGAGCACGTGGTGTTCGTTAAGCCACTCTTGATAGGGATGGGCGCTCGCGTACTTTTTCTTAAGCTCTTCGTCAGCGATGATGCGCCCTTCCCCGATGTCCACCAGGAACATCCGGCCCGGCTGCAAACGGCCCTTTTGCAGAACGCGCTCGGGCGGCACCGGTAAAACACCTGCCTCCGACGCCATGATGACCATGTCATCTTTCGTGACATAATAGCGCGAAGGCCGCAATCCGTTCCGGTCCAGGCACGCGCCGATAATGCGTCCGTCCGTAAACGCCATGGAAGCGGGGCCGTCCCAGGGCTCCATCAGGCACGAATGGAATTCATAAAACGCCCGCCGTTGGGGGTCCATGCTCTCATGGTTCTCCCAGGGTTCGGGAATCATCATCATCATCGCGTGCGGCAATTCCCGTCCCGCCATGACGAGCAACTCCACGCAATTGTCGAATTGCGCCGAGTCGCTGCCGTCCGAGTTGATGACCGGAATGATTT
>JASHPN010000097.1 GCA_030038175.1 Verrucomicrobiia bacterium | reverse complement strand
GGGGCGACGGAAAGCGAAAGGTGAGCTATTCGCTCCGTCCGGAGCCACCGAAGCCAGGGATAACCCGGGTATGAGGCAGCGCAACCGACGAATTTCCAGCGCCCCTGCCGGGGCGCATCAATTTGTCGGGCCGCGCTTACCGGGGATGTTATCCCCGGCTAATTTCCCAAAGCCCTCCGGGCTTTTTCCTGCTCTTCTCGATTAACCCGTTTCGATTGCGAGCACGAGGACGACGAGGACGATTAAGGTCCATGGAACGGGCCCTACGACCCGGATGTCGAATTTTTTCTTTTAAATTCAATCCGGTTCTCCGTGCCGGCGATCAATCGGCGGATATTGGTTCTGTGCTTGAGCAGCGCCAGGACAAGCAGCGCAATCGTTACGGCCCGAAGGGCGGGATCCGGCCGGGTAAACCAGACGGCCACCGTCAAGGTCACCGCCGCCACCATTGAACTTAGCGAAGCGATGCGCGTCACCACGATGCTTGCCACAAAGGCAGCCGCGCCGATGCCAACGGCCGCCGGCGCCAGCGCCAGATAGACACCGGCCGTCGTCGCGATTCCCTTGCCTCCTTTAAACGCAAGCCAGCAGGTGTAATTGTGGCCCAGCACGGCAAAAATTCCGGCCACAATCTGATGATGCAACGCCATGGCAGGATCTGTGACTCCAAAGAACTTGATCAGCAAGTTGCAGAGTGCAACCGCGGCAAATCCTTTCAATGCATCAATCAAGAGCACAAAAACTCCGGCGAGCTTGCCAATCGCGCGGAAGGTGTTCGCGGCCCCGATATTGCCGCTGCCCACCGAGCGAATATCCACGCCCCGCGCCTTTGCCACCAAAAAGCCGGTTGGAAACGAGCCCAGCAAATAGGCAGCGATAGCGACAACGATATAACCCACAATGGACACGACGAGAGTTTAACGGGAGCACACGGGGGGTTGGAAGTTGAAAGTTGCTCTTCGGTTTCGGCTTTTAGTGCGGGGGCGATAATGTCAAAATTGCGTCTGTGCGAACTCAACAAGCATCCACGGGCCTGAATCAGGTCCGCGTTGCCGTCATCGGCGTCGGGTCCCTGGGACAACACCACGCACGCATCTATTCCGAGCTGGCAAAGACGGGCCAGGTCGCGTTCACCGGGGTTTATGATGCCAACGCCGACACCGCCCATCGGATCGGCGCCCGCCACGGTGTTTCCATTTTTGCAACCATCGCCGAGGCCGCGGAACATTCCGACGCGCTGAACATCGCCACGCCGACCACGACGCATTTCGAAATCGCCCGGCAATTGCTGGCGCAGGGCAAACACATCTTCGTGGAAAAACCCATGACGGACGATAGCGCGCAGGCGGCCGAATTGGTCCAATTGGCCCAGCAAAAAAATTGCGTGCTGCAGGTGGGCCACGTGGAGCGCTTCAATCCTGTTTTCAAATATCTCGAAACCGCGGCGCCAGACCCTCGTTTTATCGAATGCCACCGGCTCTCACCCTACCCCGCCCGCTCGACGGACATTGGAGTGGTGCTGGATTTGATGATCCACGACCTTGACGTCGTGCTGGCCTTTGTGAAATCGGCGGTGGCCAGCGTGGATGCCGTGGGAATCCCGGTTTTGAGCCGCAGCGAAGACATTGCCAATGCCCGGTTGCGCTTTGCCAACGGATGCGTCGCCAACCTGACGGTGAGCCGGGTGAGCCCGGAGCGGATGCGCAAGATCCGCGTGTTCAGCGGCGGGACAACGCCCAGTTATATCTCGCTGGATTATCGCGAGCAGGAAGGCTTCATCTATCGCGTGGCGCGGGAGGGCGAGCAGGCCTCGCCGTTTGCCAAACTGCTCGCGCTGGCGGGCGGCAATCCCACCATCGTCAGCGAATTTGCCGGCAGGAAAATTGTGAGGGAACCGGTGCCCATTGCCAAAGACGAACCTTTGAAGCTCGAACTTTCGCATTTTGCGGAATGTGTTCGCGAAAAACAGACTCCGGTGGTCAGCGGCGAATCGGCCAAACGCGCGCTCGATCTGGCCTTTGAGATCACGCGGCAAATCCAGCGCCAGAAGTTTTAGAAGGCCGTCTAAAAAAGGCCGCGGATCGCCGTTTGGGCGCATCGCCGCGCAAAGTTTCAACGCGCGGTGGCGCGCGTTGTTCCGGCTGCGGGGCGCAGTCGGGCGCACGCGGGGCGCGTGCGCTCCCCTTCGCAAATCATTATTAATTTTTATTTCGCCGCTTGCCATTTTAAGCGTTTAACGGCAAATTTCTTCAAACGAGAAAGCGACAGAATTACATGAACAAAGAGGCAAAACTGGATCTGGACGGAAAAATTTACAGCCTGCCAACCATCACCGGCACTGAAGGGGAAAAAGCGATTGACATTGCTTCGCTGCGCGCCAGCAGCGGTTATATTACGCTGGATGATGGTTATGGCAATACGGGTTCCTGCTCCAGCAAAATCACTTTCATTGACGGCGACAAGGGCATTTTGCGCTATCGGGGCATTCCCATTGAGGAGCTGGCGGAAAAATCCTCGTTCATCGAAACGGCTTATCTCATCATTTACGGGCAGTTGCCCAATCGCAATCAATTGCGCGACTATTCCGAATTGTTCAGCGTGCATCAATTCCTGCATGAGGACATGAAATATCATTTTGAGAGTTTTCCGACCGGCGCGCACCCGATGGCCATTCTCTCGGCGATGATCAACGCCACCAGTTGTTTCGATGAAGGGCTGATGAACTGGCACTGGGGAAAAGCAAACAGCCATTTCCATAATTACGCCGCCAAACTCATGTCACAGGTCCGCACGATCGCGGCGTATGCGTATCGCAAGTCGCAAGGGCTGCCGCTGATTTACCCGAAGAAATCCTACAAGTACACGGCAAACTTTTTGCACATGATGTTCTCCACGCCTTACGAGGACTACGACATCAAACCCGAGGTCGTCAAGGCGCTCGATTTGCTGTTCCTGTTGCACGCCGATCACGAACAGAATTGCTCCACTTCAACCGTGCGCATGGTCGCATCCGCGCAGGCAAATCTTTTTGCCAGCGCCTCGGCCGGCGTCTGCGCCCTTTGGGGGCCGCTGCACGGGGGGGCCAACCAGGCGGTGCTGGAAATGCTCGATGAAATCCATCGCACCGGGGATGACGGTTCCAAATTCATTTCCGCGGCCAAGGACAAGAACAGCGGCAAGAAACTCATGGGCTTTGGGCACCGGGTGTATAAGAATTACGATCCCCGGGCCAAAATCATCAAAAAAGCCTGTGACGACGTCCTGGCGCAATTGCACATCAATGACCCGTTATTGGACATCGCCAAACACCTGGAGCAGGCGGCGTTGAACGATTCCTACTTTATCGAGCGCAAACTGTATCCGAACGTGGATTTTTACAGCGGCATCATTATGCGGTCCCTGGGCATTCCGGTGGGAATGTTTCCGGTCATGTTTGCCATCGGGCGCATGCCCGGGTGGATTGCCAATTATAAGGAGATCATGGAAGACCCGAAGAGCCGGATCTGCCGTCCCCGGCAAGTATATGTCGGGGAACCGCTGCGTCATTATATTCCGCTGGAACAACGTAAATAGCTGTCATTCTTACGGCTGAAAAGGGAACAGGCATGGATTTTGCTATTTGTAAAGTGCTCGCCGATGAAAAAAATTCTGGTAATTGACGATGAGGAATGGCTGCGCGAAATGATTCATTTGGCGCTGAAACAAAAGGGTTTTGACGTCATTGAATCGTGCAATGGCGCGGACGGCATTGAAAAAGCCCGCCACGAGCTCCCCGACCTGATCCTATGCGATATCAACATGGAAAAGGTGGACGGATATTTGACGCTGGCTTCGCTGCGCAACGAAGCGCCGACGGCGGCAATTCCCTTCATTTTAATGACCGGGCTGGCGGACAATGCGGGCATGCGGCACGGCATGGAGCTGGGCGCCGATGATTACCTGGCCAAGCCCTTTACCACCGACGCCCTTTATGCGGCCGTCGAGGCGCGCCTCAAAAAAGCCCAGACGGTGCGGGACGAAGCCGAGCGCAAGCTCGCTCATTTGCGCGATAACATCAGCCTCATGATGCCGCACGAAATGCGCACTCCCCTGAACGGCATTTTGACCAACGCCGAACTGCTCGCCCATTCCGCGGCAACGTTCAAAACCTCCGAAATCGCGGAAATCGGCCAGGAGATCCATAAATCCAGCCAGCGATTGGAAAGGCTCATCGAAAACTTTCTGATTTACGCGCAGTTGGAATTGATCGCCGCCGATCCCCAGAATGTTAATGCGTTGCGAATCGGCAAGACTGAACGCTCGGGTTCGTTGATCCGCGAACGTGCCACCGCCCAGGCCCTGCATGCCAATCGGAGCGAGGACTTAATCCTGGACGCATCCGACATCACCGTTCCCATGGCCGGAGAATATCTGGCCAAAATCATTGAGGAACTCGTCCAAAACGCCTTTAAGTTTTCGGAACCCGGCACCCCGGTGCGGGTTTCCGCAAATGAAGTCTTCAATGCCGTCGAGATTTCCGTTGGCGATCAGGGCCGGGGATTCTCAACCGATCAAATTGCCCGGATTGGCGCCTACATGCAATTCGAGCGCAAAATGCATGAGCAACAGGGGCTGGGATTGGGGCTGACGATTGTAAAACGGCTCATTGAACTGCACGGCGGGACGTTGTCCATCGAAGGCAAAAAAGGTGAAGGAGCGAGAGTCGTGGCGAAACTTCCCAAGTCAAAAACGGACAAGGTTTAAAGCATCTTCCAAAGACGGCAGCCGTTCGGCGGGCAGCGTTTTTTTGGTTTTCGATTACGAGAACGAAAACCAGGACGAGGAGGATCCATTAACCGGACAACCGCTTGTAAACCAGCGCCAATCCGCGCCCGGCTAATTCGGCAATAAAAAAAACGAAGGCGATTCCGACAACCGGCGCAAAGTCCGCCATGCCAATTCGCAAAGGAACCCTTTTCAAGGGCTGCAACAGTTTTTGGCCGGTGGCATCCGTGTAATTCCAAATCGGCTGGGTCCCAAAATAAATATACTTGTTCAACAAATGAAGCGTGAGCAACGCAGCGATCGGATATTTCCAGGTCAAATAGCCTTGCAAAGCGATAATTCCGGCTTCTTCCAGCCGCGCCATTTCCGAAAACGGATGGGGAAGAACCTTCAATCCTGCCAGCGCCCAGGTGATGGCCCACCAGCAAACCGCGGTGACCGCCGCCGGCAAAGCCAATTTTGCCCCGCGCGGCCAGCGATCAATCCGGCCCAGCTGAAGCCGCACAAAATCATGAATCGGCTTTGGCCCTTTTAACAGGGAAAGCAGCAGCAGCCATGAATAAAAAACGCCCAGGGTCAGCGCGAAACTCAAAAT
>JASHPN010000096.1 GCA_030038175.1 Verrucomicrobiia bacterium | reverse complement strand
AAAACAGCCGATGACGTCCCGATGATTCTTCTTTGAACGGTCGGACAGCGGCAGATTGGTAAGGTGGCTGGAAATCAGGCCGGGTGTAACGGTATGCGCTTCGTCGTTGAAACTTTCAGCGAAACGGTCAAGGACAATGCGGAATTGCTTTTGCCGGTCTTCGGATTTGTTGTCCGTTTCCGCTTCGTCTTTGAACTTTTCAACGGCATCGGAAATTTTGATGCGCGGGCATTCGGTGGCATGGCGTTTCATCCATTCACGGCAGGCTTCAATAATGGATGTCTTATTGCCCAGGATTTGCAACGCTGACGCATATTCGGTTGCGACCAAATCCAACGCCACGCCGAGAGGCGAGAGGGTTTCAGTGGCTCGCAGATATGCCACCCGTTCGCCATTGACGAGTGTGAGCGACATTTGCTGTCCGCCGGCGATCATCCGGCAGGCCTCCAGGGCAATCTGTTTTGCTTCCTCGAAATCTGCTCGGACAACCTGTTTTCGCTGCCCAAGCAGGACGTAATCAGCAACGTATGAGGTGTAGGTTTTGCCGTTCTTAATTTTCGTGACTTTGTGGATTTTGGCAGTCACCCGGCCTTCGGATACTTCGACGGGATATTTCCCATTTTTCGCGGTTTTCATGTTTCCTAACGGCTAACGCTACTTCCGGTTAGGAAAGCGTTAGGAATTACTGATTCCCTCGAAAACCCCTGAAAAAGTGGTCGGGGCGGTGAGATTTGAACTCACGACCTCTTGCACCCCAAGCAAGCGCGCATACCAAGCTACGCTACGCCCCGACCGGTGGAGCATCAGTTTACCGCCTCCGGGCCTGTTTTCAATCAATTAAAACATATTTCACATGTCATGTTGCACGAACGCGTCAGCCATGTTACACGATTCTTATGCAACCATTTAGGGAGGTGACCAAAACAGTCTGCAGGGTTTGGGCAGCAATGCTGCCTTTCTTTGGCGTTGTGGCCGCGGCTACGGGGCAGGTGGTCCCGGCGACGGTCAGCTTCTCATTAACCAACCCGGGACTGCCTTTGAACCCGGCGTACTGCGGTCTCAGTTACGATAAGGCACTTTTGACCGGCACTTTATTTACGACCAACGATCCCTCCATGATTCAGATGTTCAGCCAATTGGGCCCGGCCGTTGTGCGAATCGGGGCCGACAGCGTGGATACGACGTGCTGGGGCGGTTTGTCGAACACAACGCCGATCACTCCCGGCGAAGTGGATGCCTTCGCCGCCTTTATGAATGCCTTGCCGACGAATTGGACCGTCATTTATGGCATCAATATGTCCGTGAACAACCCCACGAATTGCGCCGGCGAAGCGGCCTACGCCGCCAATGCGCTGGGGTCCCGGCTGCTCGGCTTCGAGATTGGCAATGAACCCGATGAGTACGCCAACAATGGCATTCGCGCCACCAACTTTACGTATGCCCAATTCCTCGCGCAATGGCAGGCGCTGGCTGCCGCGATCACCAACACGGTTCCCGGTTGGGCCGTCACCAACGGCGGAATTGGTTGGACGCTCACGGGCCCGGTGTCCGCCTATAACACTTCCGTGTACACGGTTCCATTTGCCGGCGACGAGGCCGGCATCATTTCGATGGTGACGCAGCATTACTATCTCGGGGATGGTCTATCGCCGGACGCGACCATGGCCCTGCTCCTGTCGCCGGATACCAGCCTGCCCGGGACGGTGAACACCATCGCCACCGCCGCCAGCGCGGCCGGCCTGCCTTTGGGATATCGCACGGACGAGTGCAACTCCTACTATGGCGGCGGTGCTCCCAATGTGAGCAATACTTACGGAGCGGCTTTGTGGGCGCTGGACTTTATGTTCATCTCCGCCATCAACGGCTGCCAGGGAGTCAATTTCCATGGCGGAGGTGATACGGCGGCATACACTCCGATCGCCGACAGCGGCACAAACGTCATCGAGGCTCGCCCCGTGTTTTATGGGCTCAAGATGTTCTCGCTTCTGCCCCAGGGCCAGGTGCTGCCCGCCGTCGTCTCACTGGCATCGAACATTAATTTCACGGCTTACGGGGTGCGTGAAGACAGCGGCGCGACCTGCGCGGTATTGAACAATAAGGATACAAATAACACGGTTCAGGTAACTATTAACCTGGGAGCGATCGTCACCGCGGCGCAAATGATCGAGTTGACCGGGACGAATCTCGCCGCCACCAATGGCTATACGATCGGTGGCGCCACGATCAACCCGGATGGTTCCTGGGCCGGCGGAATCCAGTCAGTGCTCCCCGCAACGAACGGTCAATTGACCGTCATGGTCCCGCCAATGAGCGCCGTGTTGTTGAATCCGGTGGCGGCCACGGTTTATTGGACCGGCGCCAGCTCGGCGGATTGGACCGACAGCGGCAACTGGCTTTCAAACACGGTCCCCTCTTCACTCAGCGACGTGGTTTTCTCGTTCCCGAGCATTGGGAATTTCAGCACGACTTTGGGACAGGACACCACTGTAAATGGTCTGTCTATCCAGGAAACCGGTCCGATTGGGATTTCCGGTAATGCTCTGACCATCAATTCGGGAGGAATTGATATGTTGTCGGCCTCGAACAATGCCACGATCAATTCGGCGTTAGTGCTGGGGGCATCCCAGAACTGGGCCATCGCGCCCGGGCGCGCGCTCACCGTCAACGGCCCGTTGAGCGGAGGAGGCAACTTAACGTTGTGGCAGGGCACGGTGATATTGACGGGCACGAACAGCGGCACCGGCACCACGACGATCAGCAATGGAACGCTGGAGGTGAATGGCACGGTCTCAAATCCCATCATTGTGGCAGGCGGGACGTTGACCGGCACGGGAGTATTGGCAGGCCCTGTTTCCGTAACCACGGGAGGCACGATTTCGCCGGGTCCCGGTTTCGCGGACCTTTTCGTCAGCAACACCCTCGCCCTGCAACCGGGCGGTTCCGTATCCATGAACGTCAACGCGGCAACCGGAGCATCGGATGAAATCGTCGGCATGACGCAGCTCACTTACGGCGGAACGCTGGTCATCAACAATCAGGCCGGATCGTTTTCGGCGACGAATACCTTCAAGTTGTTCGATGCCTCAAATTATGCCGGCGCCTTCACTTCGATCTCGCCGGCTGTCCCGGGCACGGGCCTGGATTGGGACACGGACACCATGGCAACCGACGGAACCTTGCGCATTGTAAGTGTGGTCATACCCATAACCACCAACGTGGTGGAAAGCCGTTCCGGCAACAGCACGTCCGGCAGCAACAATCCGGCTTTTTCATTTACGGGCTTTTCGAGCACCATTTCCGCAACCAAAAGCACCGCGCCCGGATGCTCCTCGCCCGGCAGCAGCCGTTTTACCGAGACCGCTAGCGCTTCACCCTCGTTTTCCGTGACTCCATCCTTGCTGGCCGGCACGACTTATTCCGTCTCGGTAACCTGGGGTTTCAACGACAGTCCGTATGAAGAAAGCCCTTCCCTCGTCGTCAGGCCCTCGGTTACTGGAGTGTCGAGCACTACCTTTCCCGCCACGAGCACTGTGTTTAGCAGTGGTTCCGGGGACGCCATCAACAATACGTGGGAGGCCGTCGGAAACATTACTCCCAACGTAAACAACCCGGTGATCACTTTCACCTATGTCAGCGGACTGAGTTCCGACCGCTGGTACGCGGACGCGGTCCGGTTCATCTCGCAACCGCCGAACCCGGGGCCAATGACCGTCAGCCAGAGCGGAGGGGTTATTATTTTGAACTGGCAAGGCAACTTCATCCTTCAAAGCGCGACCAATGTTCTAGGCCCTTACACGGACGTGTTGGGTCCGGTGGTAACGGGTCCGTACACGAACATGATCGGCTCTGCCCAGCAGTTCTTCCGCCTGCGACAGTGAGCGGTTTTGCGAATCAGATTTCCGATGGGCGCATCCCAAAATCTGGCAGCCTCGCTATCGTTATCATTAACACCCCGCTTTTAGCGGGGTGTTTTACCGAACCGCCTATGTTCTCAACCGCTTTAGCGGTTTTGGGGGTTGGTAAACTGAAATAATTGGCACGGTCATCAGAAAAGGCACGCGTCGTCTTCACGTTCCAATTTTTAATCCACAGCGCGTTGTTTTTCAAATGGTACTTTCATGAAACTACCGAAACCGTTAGGGTAACTTTGTCATGCGCCGCCTTTGGCTCCTGTTTTTTCTGGCGATTATCACGAGTAGCTCCGCCCTCGCCGCCGAGGTGGGCGCGATGCGATGCGAATATCGCACAAATCCCCAGGGCATTGACAATCCGCATCCGCGGCTGACGTGGATCATGCTTTCAAAACGGCGAGGCGACATTCAAACGGGTTACCAGGTTCTGGTCGCCTCCCAAAAAGGAATACTGGCGGAGAACCGGGGTGATCTTTGGGACAGCGGCAAGGTGATGTCGGACCAATATGACGTCGAATACGCCGGAGAGCCGTTGCCCTCCCGGGGCGTCTGTTACTGGAAGGTGCGCATCTGGGACCGCGAAGGACACGTGTCCGATTGGAACGCCCCGGCGTTCTGGACCATGGGCCTGCTCCACCCGTCCGACTGGCAGGCGGAGTGGATCAGTGATCCCACCCTGGCCAACCCCACTAATCGGCCCATGACGCCGATTTATTGTTATCGAAGCGAATTGGCCTCCCGCCCGAATGCCGCCAAGTGGATTGTATTGGACCTTGGTGCCGTCCGGCAAATGGATGCCGTGGATATCGTTCCGGCGCGGCCCGAGGGCCAAAATTCCGATTTTCGGTCGGCAATGTTTCCGGTTCGTTTCAAAGTGGAAACAGCAACCAATGTTGATTTCGATGATGCCCGGCTGGTCGTGGACGAAACCGCATCGGATTTTCCTAACCCGCGAAAGGACTCGTGCCGTTTTTCATTTCCGCCCATCCAGGCGCGATACGTGCGCCTGACGGTTACGCGTTTGGCCGGTTGGGGCGGGCAGGATTACGGGCTGGCGCTGGGCGGATTTGAAGTGTTCGATGGCGCACAATCTATTGCGGCAGGTGCGCGCGTGGAATGCTCGGATTCGATGGAATCGGGGCCATGGTCCAAAGAATATCTGGTGACCGCCACACCTGGCGTGGCTCTGGCCGATTCGCCGGCACTCGCCACGGACTTTCCGGATGTGACGCCAATTGCAACGGTTTCACGAGTGCCATTGTTGCGCCGGGAGTTTAATCTGCCGGGCAAAGTCCGGCGCGCCACGTTATACGTGTCCGCCCGGGGTTTTTACGAGGTGCATATCAACGGCACGCGAGTGAGTGATGAATTGCTGGCGCCGGGTTATACGGATTATAACCTGCGGCTCCAATACCGGACGTACGACGTGACCGGCCTCCTGCGCTGCGGGCCAAACGCGATCGGTGCCTTGCTGGGCTACGGCTGGTACGCGGGCCACATGAACCTGTTTGGGATGCGGTGCATGTACGGTTACTTCCCCCAATTTCTGGCGCAACTTGAGATCGAACTGGCCAACGGTGAACGGATGACCATCAACAGCGACGGCCAATGGCGCAGCACCTTGAACGGCCCGGTGCGGTGGTCGGACCTCCTGGATGGCGAAGGCTATGACAGCCGGCGCGCGATGCCGGGCTGGGACAAGGCGGGTTTCGATGACCATGATTGGATGCCGGTGTGGGTCCAACCGCGTGATAACGTGCCGCTGGTGTCGCAATTCTGCCAGCCGGTGCGCAAAATAATGGAGTTGCACGCCATCTCGGTCCGTGAAACCAGGCTGGGAGTTTATGTCTTCGATTTTGGGCACGAAATAACCGGCTGGTGCCGGCTAAAAGCAAAAGGGCCGGCGGGTACCCAAATTCGTTTGCGCCATGCCGAGATGCTGGCTGCCGATGGCAATATCAATGTCAAAAACCTGTGGGGCGTTCGGGCGGAGGAAGACTATATTCTTAACGGATATGGGTCGCAAATTTTTGAGCCGCACTTCACTTACCATGGTTTTCGTTATGTCGAGTTGTCGGGATTTCCGGGAAAAGTGACCCCGGAAACGGTCGTGGCCGTGAACATTCGTTCCGATTTGCCGGTGGCCGGACAATTTGAATGTTCGGATGCGCTCTATAATCAAATTCAAAAGGCGGCGTTTTGGACGCAAGCAAATCTCCTTTTTGATGTGCCGGCGGGCTGCGCCGCGCGCGGCGAACGGATTTCCTGGACGGGCGATATCCGGCCTTGTGTCCAGTCCCTGCTCTTCAATTTTGACGCCTCGGCATTACTGACAAAATACACGCGCGATTTGGAGGCCTGCCAGTCCCCCACGGGCCGATTCACCGATACCTGTCCCCATGCCCAACTCCAGGGCACAACAGTTTGTGTGGGATCACCGGGTTGGGCGGACGCCGGGGTCAGCTTGCCATGGGATTTGTATGTCAACACCGGTGACCGCCAGATGCTCGCGCAGCATTATGAGTCAGCGAAACGCTGGGTGGATTTCGTCCATTCCAACAATCCGGACCTGATCTGGGAAAAGAGCCGCGGGAATGACTGGGGTGATTGGCTGAGCGCCGGACCCGCAACGCCCAAGGAACTGGGAGCAACGGCCATGTTTGCCCACTCAACCGATCTGGTGGCGCGCATGGCGGTTGTGCTGGGACGCCATCCTGACGCCGAATACTACAGCCGCCTGTTTCGGAACATCAGGCGGGCATTTGTTAAAAAATATCTCGGCACGAATGGTGTCATGAACGGCGACGGCGACGTCCAGGGCAGTTACGCCCTGGCCCTTGATTTTGGCCTGCTGGATGAACCGCTGAAGTCCAGGGCGGTCGCAAGGCTGGTGCAACTGGTGAAAGCAAATAAGTATCATCCCACCACCGGATTTTGGAGCAGCGTCGAGCTGCTCCTGGCATTGTCCAAAAATGGTTGCAATGATGAAGCGGCGCGGATGTTGGATCAGCGCGGAGAGCCGTCGTGGGGCTTCATGGCTCTTCAGAATACGACGATGTGGGAGGCCTTTAACGCCAATACCCGAAACCTTTCATTGGATCATTGGACCCACAGCGCCGTGAACGAATGGCTCTGGCGGAATGTGGCCGGTCTCAATCCGGGTGAACCAACGCTGCATGATGAAATCTTCACGGCGGTCCCGGGAGTTTACTCGCGCCGGCCAGGGCCCGACCCGGATGACGAGTGGCCAGGTTATGAAACCTTTTCGATTGCGCCTCGTCCGACCTCGGAAGTTTCCTGGTGCCGCGCCAGCTATAATTCCATTCGCGGCCCGATCGCCAGCAATTGGCGATGCGTTGATGAAAAATTCCATCTTGAAGTGACCATGCCCGCCAACACAACGGCAACGGTAATAGTACCAACGACGGATCCTGAAACCGTGACCGAATCGGGCCGACCGGCGGAACATTCTCCGGGAGTGACGCAACTTTGGGCACGACCGGACTCGGTGACCTATCGGGTCGGGTCGGGAACATACCGTTTCACGTCTGATTATCATTTGGCGGATTCGGCCAAATAGCGACGGACGGTTCTCCCGTTAAACGAACTTTTTGGCTTCATCCATGAGCGGATGATCGAACGCGCTGGCATAGGCATCCAGCGTGGAAGCCTTGATGCGCCACTGTCGTCCAGTTTTGCGCCAGGCGGAGACAGCATCAATAACCTTACGAAGAATCCGCTTCGACTCGGAGATTTTGAGGCCGAATCGTTCTGCGGCATCTAATGCGATGCCGATAGCCGGTTCGTTCCTTTCTTCGCTAATGGGGGTTTTATTAGCGTGAACACGATCCATTTCCGGCACGGGATTGAGGTCGTAAGCGGGCGAAAGCGACCATCGTCCCGGTTTGTGCATTAAGAAGCCATGATTTCGAAGATGATCGTCGTGGTTGCTCGCAAGCAGCGAAAATATCAGACGCCGCCATAATTCATGCAGGTCGGATGAAACATCGTTGCCAAACCGCCGAATACCGTCGGCCAACATCGTATATGCGCCCGGATTATCCTGAGGCAAACCGAGCAGACTCGACCCCGAAATGAACGGTATCCGATTTCCGCGGACGCGGTCAAAGCGGGTAATAACCGCGACACTATGCCGGCCGACCGGCACGAGCTGATGTTCAGCCACATTGAGGCCCGCGTTCCTGGCAAGCGTGAGGGCGAGTATCTCTCCGGCTGCGATGTCACGCGTATCGTCAGGCTTCGGGAATTTTGCCAGGGCCAGCCGTTCATCCTTAAGGACAACGACCGCCTTTGGGCGGGCGCCGCCCAGAGGCGAGCCCGCTCCAAGAAGAAAGCGCAAATCCTGGGAAGTTTCGCTTTCATTGTGAATGGCATCGGTGGCGCGCAGCAAAGCATTGAGACGGACTAATGGCGGGATTTTTTCAGTCGTGGTTGCTAGAAATGGGCCGTTGGAGTCCATGCGAAAGCGAAGAGCTCCGACGCGCGACATATCATCCACCGCCAGCACATAATCAATGTCACGATAGGGTTTTTGCGGGAGAACCTTTTTGCGGGCAGCCCGTTCGATCAACACGCGTCCCCATCGGTCAGGCCCGCAATCGTGAATCGCACCAAACAAAGTTGCGCCGTGATGCGCCCCCCTTTGCAAAGGCAGCGAGGTCGGATCAATCGCGAATGCATCGTCGCGTTCAAGCCATTCGGGAGCATATTCGAACGAAACCGATGCTCCCCGTTCTGCCGCAAAAAGCCTTCCCACAAAATGAGTTTGCCCCTTCCAATCAACATGAACTTCGAGAGTCATAAAAGGGGATGGCGCCGGATGCGCTCAGGTAGCCGGCGTTCGTCCATGCTCAAAGCGAGTTCATCGCTGGCGGGCGCCGCCAGGTTTGCCAAACGATCATGCAATTGAAGGATGAAAACCGCCGTCGCCAATGTTCCGATGGCAACCGTCGGGTTACCGCGCTCCAGCCGCCAGAGCGTATCGCGGCTGACAAAGAGCCGGGAGGCCATATCACTCGTAGATATCCCGCGCTTGCGCCGGGCCAAAGCCAGGTCGCGTCCCAATTTGCGAAGCGCATGGGTTGCCGGCAACGGAATGGAGCCACTTTTGGACATGGACATATTGTCTGACATCTCGGACACAAAGTCAAATTGTGTCAGATTTATAAGACGCTATGCCTATTGGTTACAGCTGACTGTTTGATCCGACTTCACCCGAAATTGCGCCTGATTCAAAGCCGCCGCCCAGGGCCTTGACGAGGCGAATCGTGGCGACAAATTGCAGGGCATGGGTTTGGATGAGTTGGGTTTTTGCCTGCAATTCGATCCGTTGGGTGTCCAGCACGTCGAGATAGTCAATCAACCCGCTACGATAACGTTCCGACGCGAGGCTCTCGGCCCGATCGGCCGCGTTGACCGTTTCCGTTTCGGACGCCGACTGTTGCCCGTAACTGTTCAGGTCCACGAGGGAATCCGAAACATCCTTGAAGGCCACCAATACCTGCTGCTGATAGTTGGCGCAGGCGGCCTGATAATTTGCCCGCGCCCCGTGTAATTCCGATCTGAGCCGGCCGCCGTTCAAAATCGGCAACGCCACCTCGGGCCCGATTTGGAACAACTGACTCTCCCAATTCAAAAGTGTCGTCGCCTGAAACGACGAGTATCCGGCGTTGCCCGTCAGGCTGACGGCCGGAAAAAATGCCGCTTTGGCAACGCCGATTTGCGCATTGGCCGCTGCCATTTTGCGTTCGGCTTCGGCAATGTCCGGACGGCGCTCCAGCAACGTTGACGGCAATCCGACAGGAATAACCGGCAGCGCCTGATTCAGTTTGCCGTTTGGGATTTGAAAACCAGATGCGGGCTGGCCGCAAAGCACCGCCAGAGCGTTTTGCAAATCATCGCGCTGCCGTTTCATCCCGGTCCTCAGGGTTTGCGTTTGCGCCAATGCCGCCCGGGCCCGGTCCCAATCCAGTTCGGTGGCCAGTCCCGCGTGAAAACGTTCAGCGGTGATTTTCACGGAGTTTTGCTGTAACGCCAAAGTATCATCCACCATGACGATTTGGGCGTCGAGCTGCCGCAGCAAAAAATAATTGATGGCAACGTCGCCGTGCAGGACGAGCAACAGATTGTAATAGTCCGCCACCGTCGCCTGGGCCTGCGCCCGGGCCGATTCGAACGAACGGCGAATTTTTCCCCAGATATCGATCTCGTAACTGAAATCCAGCGGCATCGTGTAGTCGGTTTCGGTCAATAGCGGCGGAACGACATCGGCCGGCGTATGAAAGCGCTCAACAGAAGGGTCAAAACTTAATTGGGGGAAAAACCGCGAATCCGTGATCCGGGCAATGGCGCGGGACTGGTCTATGCGAGCGGCGGCGGCCTGGATTTGCTGGTTTTGTGCCGTTGCTTCTGTCTCCAGGTGATTGAGCGTGGGGTCCTGGAACAGCGTCCACCAATCGGTTTGGATGGCCTGGTCATTGGGCTGGGCCAGTTTCCATCCCCAATCCGGCGGAACAACAACGGCCGGCCTTTTATAATCCGGCCCCACGGCGCAACCTGTTATCCACGTAAAACTCGCGACAACGAATAATACCGTTCCGTTGCGCATGTCCTTTTTGCAAGGCCAAAACCGCTTCATTTTGCGCTCCCGGGTTTGACGACCACGGTGCAGGTCATGCCGGCAGCCAGCGTGACATTGTTGGGCACGTGATCAATGTGAATGCGGACGGGGATGCGTTGCGCGAGCCGGACCCAATAAAAAACGGGATTCACACTCGCCAATCCCTGGGTGTCCGTGGAACCATTTTGGTCGGCGATGCCGCGGCTGATGCTTTCGACATGGCCGGATATGGCCGGCCCGCCGCCCATCAATTCGATAATCGCCGAGTCTCCTTCGTGGATGCGGGGCATTTTGGTCTCCTCGAAGTAGCCGAAAACCCAAAAGGAATCGCTGTCAATGATCGTCAGTTTGGTCTGTCCCACCGCCGCGTAATCGCCCACGCGCAACCTCAGGTTGTCAACATAACCATTGGCCGGTGACCGAACGACCGTCCGTTCGAGGTTGAGTTTGGCCAAATCGTATTCGGCTTTGGCTTCCTCGTAAGCGGCCGCCGCCTGGGCGGCCAGGCTTTCGGAAGTCTGTTGTTCTTCCGTGGAAATGGCCTGGGCACTCATTTGGCTCCGGCGTTTGGCCAGGATCTCGTGAATCAACATGTCCTGCCGCCGGCTTTCCATGGTGGCTTGCGCTTTGGCCAGCGCATAACGAAATTCTTCGGGGTCAATCACGAACAGGACGTCGCCGCGATGGACAAATTGGTTTTCCGTCACGTCCAGCTCTTTTACCTTGCCGTAAATTTCAGCCGCCACGTTCACGGTTTCCGCGCGGACGCGGCCGTCGCGCGTCCAGGGGGAAAGCATGTAATAACGCCATAACGCCCACCCCACGAGGGCCGCGAGCGCGATCGTGAAGGCGGTATTGGCAAACCGCCGCAGCCATTGGTCATCGAGCCGCAATGTCCTTTTCTCCATCATAAAATAAACGCAACCGCACCCAGCAAAATGAGGAAAAGCGCGGCTTCAAAAACCGGGCGGTTCCATACCCAGCGTTGGATTTGGATACGGTCCCACAGCCAGTGAAGAGGCAGGTAAATGATTCCCGTGACCAGCAGGTACAATAAAAACGGCGGTAAAAAAATTCCGCAAAAGTTGATCTCTTTGTAAATCATGGCTGGTTTTATTTGAGGTAAAAGCGAGTGGACGCTTCAATCAGGAGTGTCATCTCCCGCATCTCCGCCAGGGCGCTGACGGTATGGTGCGGGTATCGTTCTCCCCGGTTCAGCGCGTCTTCAAACCGCGAACAACCGGACCGCAGGAACAGGGCAAGAACATTCGGATGACATGCGATTTCATGAAATTCCCGCAAGACGCCGGTGATGGCCGCTTTAACTTCGGGCGCCAGCGACCCGCGCTCCAGCAACGAGCGCAAACGGTGGTGCCGCAACCCCAATTGCAGGCTGACGAGCATTTCGTTTTCCGCATCGAGCGAACGATCCAGGCTCATTGCCCGATGCAATAACCGAAGCCGGTCAAACATCCGGCTCGTCCAGCGTTGCTCCGCGAGCGGGTTGCCTCCGGTTTCACCTCGCGCAAGCTCCTGCCGCGCGGCCCGAAGCAGCCAAAATTGCCGCGCGGTCGGGGTGAGCGATGGTATGGCGTGAAACGCGAAAAATCCACACACCGTCGCGCACAACAGCGCGATGCCATTGTTAAAAAATGTGGCGATTTCGTAGGTCATTTCATTGGAAGGCATGGTCAGCCCGTAAAAAATGAGCATGGAAACCACCGCCCCGCCGATCAGCCGTGGATGCCGATACGCGTACGCCGCCGGTAAAAGAAACAATCCCAGCATCAAAGCCAGGATGAAGAAACCCTCAGATTTCGGAAGCAGCCAGAATATTTCGATGAAAGCCATCACCGCGCAAAACACCGCGCTTTTCACAAACGTGAAACCCAGAAGGGGCGCATGATCCAAAAGCGACAACAACGAGCAAACCACGGCGATGAAAAGGACCATTTGCGAACCCGACGGCCATTCGGTGATAAACCAGATCGCGCTGGCCAACCCCATGGCCAGGAAGATGCGCAGCCCATAGATGAAGGCGGTAAGATGGTCCTGATGGACCGCCAGCCGTGACGGGCGGCGCGCCGTCCATGGCCCGAACAACCCCTGCCAGTCGCGAATCGCGTAATCAAATTCCGTTATCAGTTCATCCAGCCGATCCAGCAGAAATTGGTTTGAAATAATTTCTTCCGCCGTCTGTCCAAAACTATTTTGGCTTAGCGAGGCGATTTCATCCCTTAGATCCTGGATTGCATCGCCCGCCGGTTCCGGCCCGATTTTCCGGTCCGGTGAAATGGCCGCCACAAATGCCGCAAGCACCTGCCGGGCCCGGTGCAAAAGTGCGCTGACTTCGACCGCCGGCGGGACCGCGTGAGGCCGGGACAAATGCACTTCAATGGATTGAGCTTTGGCCAGCAGTTTGAAGAGAGTGGCTGCCAGGCTGCGGGCCTGGGGCGCATGAATCCGTGAATCAGCCGATTCCGCCGTCGTTAAATCCAGGGTATGTTCCAAAGTGGAAAGCCGGTCCACCATATGCCGCCAGGTAAACTGCGCCGGTTGCGCCAAATCCGGAACCAAAGCGCGTGAGGCCTGCTGGACGGTGGCTTTGAGGTGTTCGCCCAAATGATGCCGTGTTTCGCGCCAGTGCCGGTGTTTGGGCAGGAAGATCGTCATGAAGACAATCGCCGACGTCATCCCGATGAAAATGCAGGAGACACGAGTGACGGCGAGGCGGAAAATCAGGTCCGGATTTTCCACCGCCGACATGGCGACAATGGCGCAGGTATAACCGCCCAGCACCGCGCCGTAAGCGCGATAACTGTTCACAAACGTGGACGCCCCCGCGCAAACCGCCAGCCAGAGCGCCAGAAACAATAACAACAATTCCGGCGCCTGGTTGAAACAGACCGTTAAAATGACCGCGACGAATGCGCCCACAATTGTCCCGAATGCCCACCAGAGGATTTTTGAATAATTCAGCCGCGGACTTTGGATGAACATGATCCACACGGTGATGGCAGACCACTGCGCCGGTTCGAGCTGAACGACAAATGAAACCAGCAGGGCAAAAACTGTGGCCAGCCATAATGCCAATGCATAGCTGAACGAAGCGGAATGGAAATATCGGCTCATCCCAAAAAGAATCCCGTGCCCGGTCTAAGATGCCTGCGCCGCACCGGCGCCGCCGGAAATCAAAATGCCCGCAAAACTGTCAAAAAGTCTTTTAAAGCCTATCGTCATCGGACGGGAAGTGTGCCGGAAATCCCAAAATCGGCTAATCGCATCTTAAAATGTGGCATAATTTTAAGTTATTGCTTACCCTCAGATGGCTATGATGGACTATCGCCTGCACGTTTTCCGAAAAGTTGCCGAACTCCAAAACATCACCAAAGCCGCCCGGGTCCTGCACCTTTCGCAGCCGGCCGTGACTAAACACATCCAGTTATTGGAGGAAAAACTGCGCGTCCCGCTGTTTGTCCGGACCGCCCGGGGGATGGTTCTTAACCAATCCGGCATCCTCTATTTGCAGCACGTCCAACAAATTGCCCAGGCGCACGAAAATGTTGCCCAACAACTCCAGGCGCCCGCCGGTGTCCATGCGGGACGTTTGCGCCTGGGCAGCAACAAAACCGTCCTCGCTTATTGCCTGCCTGATATTCTGGCGCGGTTCAAAATGCGATACCCGTCGGCCGTGTGTGAAATTATTGACGGCAACACGGACACGATTGTCGGGGCACTGCTCGACCAGCGCATTGATCTGGCGCTCATTGAAGGCCCCTGCCGCCGGCCGGAAATCCAAATCCGAACGTTTCTGGAAGACGAAATCATTTGGATCGCGTCGCCGCATGATCCTCTGGTCCGAATCCGCCATCCTCAAATTTCCGATGTTTTGTCGCGGCCGGTGATTGTGCGCGAAACCGGGGCGGGCAGCCGCCAGTTCATGGAAAGAGAATTGCGGCACTTGCGGGTTCCGATGGCGCGGCTGAAAATCGTCCAGGAAATCCCGAGTCCCGAAGGGATCAAACGCCTGGTTGCCGCCGGATTAGGCATAGGCTACGTCTTCCGCATCAGCGTGGAACAGGAACTTGCAGCCGGAAAACTGGTCAAAATCAATTGCCCGAAGCTTTGCATTAAAAGGCCATTCTCTCTGCTTTTTCCACAAGGGCCAACGCCGCTAGGCATCACCCAGGCATTCATTCAGGTTTTAATGGAAAAGCGGGGCAGAAATCCCATCGCGCCGTCTCATTAGAAAAATCAAAGAGAGCAAATCCTTAAAATTTGAGTCGCGAATGTCTGCCAACATGATATTTTGCAATGGATGGGAATACAACCAAGCCTCTATCAACGAATCGGCGGACACGTCGGACTGGCGCGCCTGTTGAAGCATTTTTATGCGGACGTGCGGCAGCATGTGGTGCTGGGGCCGGTTTTTAACCGAGAGATTGATGATTGGCCGGCGCATTTGGAAACAGTGGGATCGTTCTGGGCGCGCCTCACGGGTGGTCCTTTGGAATATTCGGGACGCATGCCTGCGAAACATTTGAATCTGGGCATTGATGCCGGCCATTTTGATGCCTGGTTGCAATTGTGGGGCTTCAACTGCTCGGCGCATCTCCCGAAAGGCGAGGCGCGGGAAATGACTTTATTGGCGCAGGAAATTGGCCGGAGGCTCAAAAGCATTCTTGGCGCCGCATCCCGGCCGGGCCATTTCGTTGGGATCGAGATTGGGCGGGTGAAAAAGGAGCCAAATGCCGAGGACAGGAAAACATAAAATTCGGATTAAACGGGTTTATGAGGAACCGTCTTCTGATGGTGGCGAGCGTTTTCTCGTGGACCGCATGTGGCCGCGCGGCATCAAAAAGAGCGCGCTTTCGTCGGCCACCTGGCTGCGGGACGTGGCGCCCAGCGCCGCCTTAAGAAAATGGTTTGGCCACGACCCCTCCAAATGGCCGGAATTTCAGAAGCGTTACCGGGCGGAATTGCGGAAAAATTCCGCCGTGTGCGAACCGCTTTTGAGCGCCATAAAAAAAGATGACGTCACGCTCCTTTTTGCGGCGAAGGACCCGGAAATGAACAACGCCGCCGTGCTGAAGAAATTTTTAGAGACAAAAGAGGCTGATTGACATATATCGTATTACGATATAACTTTTGAGAGAGGCAGATTATGAACGTCGGATCTCTCATGGAAAAATCGGGCGCTTATTTGGTCAGTGAACGCCGCAGGCGCGAACAAAACGCTCCGGAGCGCCCTCGATTAACAAAGCCATCCTTGACGATTTCGCGCCAAATCGGGACCGGCGCGCCGGAGATTGCCCGGGGACTGGTGACGGTCCTGCAGCAAACGGAGGAGCCGGGAAGCGGGAGATGGGAAGTTTTTGACCGGCAACTCGTTGAGAAAACCCTCCTGCAACAGAACTGGCCGAAGAAGCTCGCTGAAACTATCACGGAGGAAAAGCGCTTTTTTATTGATGAAGTGATGGACGATTTATTCAGCCTGCGTCCGCCGTCCTGGGAGCTTATGCCGCAATTGATCGAGACAGTCCGGCACCTTGCCATGACGGGCCACGCTATTCTGGTGGGACACGGCGCGACAATTGTAACCGCGAATTTGCCGAATGTTTATCACGTCCGATTGACCGGCTCATTACCCCGGCGGATCGAGCGAATTCAAAACGTGCGGGGCTTAACGCGCGATGAAGCGGCAAAATTTGTCAAGTTGCAGGACCACCGGCGGGAAAAATATCTCAAAGCGCATTTTGACGCTCGCCTGGACAATGAATTGCTTTACGACCTGACGATCAATACCGACCGCATTCCGGACGCCGATGCGGTGTCCATCATCGCCGAAGGCGCGCGGCGATTTTTTTCCATGTTATAAATTTAAGCATTGCCGAAGGCGCCCGGTGGAAGGGTTCTCATTCCATTGACCGGTCGAATGGCCGCAAGGTCTTGGAGTGCGGTGGCGGTGACACCGCTTTGGATCGCTGTTGCTCATCCGGCAACAAATTGGTTTTCCAAAAGTATTTTCCGTCCGAAAGCGGTGTCGCCGCTTCGCTTGCCGCCGCAATCCACGACGCAAGCGCGCCACGATTGGTTAAAGGCTATGATGTGCGTCCGATCCTGGAGACCAAGGCTTGCCTCGACTTGCCGAAACTGCGGTTGTTGCATCAGCAGTGGCGAATTTTCAATTAGATATTATATTGTTGCAGCTTTTTAAGGTTAAGGAGGACCAATGTCGAAAGAAATGGAATCGAAAGCGAAGGCTGTATTCGAGCAATCG
>JASHPN010000095.1 GCA_030038175.1 Verrucomicrobiia bacterium | reverse complement strand
GACCGACAAGCGAGGGCGGGTGCGAACTCCGCCTGCCCGGCGGGAGCAACTGCTGGATGAGTTCGAGCGGAGCGGACTGAGCGGGAAGCAGTTTGCGGTTGTGGTGGGCGTTAAGTATCAGACCTTGGCCACTTGGGCGAGCCAACGACGGCGAGCCCGTGGGATGGCTCCGGCGGTTGGGCGCTCCAAAGGTTTGCGCCTGGTGGAAGCGGTCGTGGAAGAAAGCTGCGGGAGTAAAAGGCCGCTGGTGTTGGAGTTGCCCGGAGGCGCCCGAGCGGAGATCAAGGATGCTCAACAGGCGGCTCTGGCCGGTACACTCGTGCGAACCCTGGCTAAGTCATGTTGAGCTTTTCGGGCAGCCTCAGAGTGTTCGTGGCCCTGGAGGCGTGCGATATGCGCAAAGGGTTCAATGGCCTGTATGCGGCGGTCACGGAACGATTGGGGGAAGATCCTCGCAGCGGCACCTTGTTTGTCTTCAGTAACCGTCGGCACACCCGCATCAAAATCCTGTGCTGGGACGGCACTGGCCTGTGGGTGCTGACCAAGCGATTGGAGCAGGGAACCTTTTCCTGGCCCAAAGAGGTTGAGGCTGGCGTGAGCAAGCTCAAGCTGACGCCCCAAGCACTGGCGATGCTCACGGATGGAGTGGATTTACGTGGAGGCAAATTGCGTCCGTGGTACGAGCGGGAGAGCTAAAATATTTTTCAGAAAGTTTGAAACTTTTTTAGCGCGAGCGCGTCAGAGAAAGCAACCGATGACGTTGCGCGAACAGGACCTCGCCCGCCAGTTGGAAGAATGCCTGGAGGCATTAAAGCAGAGCCGTCGGGAGAACGAACTGTTGCGCCAAAAGGTTGACCTCTTGATTCGGCGCGTGTTTGGATCGAGCAGCGAGAAGCTGGACAAGGCGCAACTGGAATTGCTGTTGCAACTGTCCCAGGATGCGACCCTCCCGGCGCCAGCAATCCCACCCGCAGTGACTCCGCCGGCCAAGCGCTCCCCTGGACCCAAGACCGTGCGTTTGCCCGAGAAGCTGCCGGTCGTGGAAGAAGTGATTGAGCCCGAACCGGTGAAACAAAAACCGGAGGAATGGCGTTGCATTGGGCAAGAGGTCAGCGAGCAAATAGACTTTGAGCCGGCGCATTTTCTCCGTCGGCGAACCATTCGCAAGAAATACGTCCACCGTTTGGATCTCAATCGCGCCCCTGTGATTGCGCCGTTGCCCGAACGGTTGTTGGACCGCAGCCTGCCCGGAGCGGGGTTGCTGGCGCAGATCCTGGTCAGCAAATACTGCGATCATTCACCGCTGTATCGGCAGGAACAAATCTTTCTGCAACGACACCGGGTCCATTTGCCTCGGCAAACGCTGGCGCGTTGGGTGGAACTGGCCGCGGACTGGCTGCAACCGATTTATCAACAAATCCGGACTGGGGTTTTGGCCGGGGGATATGTGCAAGTGGATGAAACGCCCATCGATTATTTAGAGCCGGGCAACGGCCAGACCAAACAAGGTTATTTTTGGACGTTCCATCGTCCCGGCGGTGAGAGCTTTTTTGATTGGCAAACCAGCCGGGCGGCCGCCTGCCTGGAAGGCATTATCCCCTCAACCTTTATCGGCATCCTGCAATGTGACGGTTATGCGGCGTATCCCGCCTTTGCCAACGGCCGAGGCGCGACGATTGAATTGGCGGGTTGCTGGGCGCATGTGCGCAGGAAATTTCACGAGGCGCTGGAACAATCACCCAAAGTGGCTGCCTGGCTCCTGCGCCAAATCCAAAACCTCTACCGGGTTGAAGCGCGCTTGCGGGAACAGCGTGCGGGGCCAAAACTGCGCCAAGCCATGCGCGCCAGCCAAAGTCGTCCCATCGTCGAACGCTTCCAACGGGCCTTGGTTCGTCTCAAGTGCACCGGAGGCTATCTGCCACAGAGCTTGTTGGCTCAGGCCATGGAATACGCCTTGGGCCAAGGGCCAACCTTGGAAGTGTTCTTGAAAGACGGCCGGGTCGAGATGGATAACAACCTCGTGGAAAATGCCATCCGTCCCACGGCTCTGGGTAAGAAAAACTGGCTCTTCATCGGCGACGCCGACGCCGGCCAACGCAGCGCGATCATTTATACCATCATCGAAAACTGCAAACGGCGCGGACTGGACCCTTTCAAATATCTTCGAGACGTCCTCACTCGCCTGCCCAACATGACCAACCGCCAAATCCCGCAAGTCACACCCCAAGCCTGGCTCGGCGAGCCGAAGCTTCATCGCGAAGGCTGCGCCAAGGCTCAACATCCAGTGCAACGGCAACTCGTATCATAAGTGTCATATCGCAGCACACTACGACGCGTATGATCCGGGTTCTATTGTTCTGTCAAGAGGCACTGGGCGTGACGCTTACGTTCTACTTTCTGTTCCGGCCTGCCGGGTCGTAGTCCCGCATTGCGGGACGGAGGACGGTACAACGGTGATTTGACCCATCCATTTTGTTCCTTGAATTTGGAGCGGTTGAGGAGCAGGGTTGAAGCGATCGCTCTAATGAAAATCAGGGCTGAGGCGATATACAGACGTTACGTGGATTTTATCAGTTATGTAAAACCACCCGTTGAGGCTGGCAGATTACAGAGATGTCAGATTCACCGCCAAAGTGGTTGATTCTTTGTCCGGCTTGTGTGCGGAAGCGAGCGGGTGTTACTGTGTGAACACGACGATGGCACAAGGCATCAAATTCAGTTTTTGCGGCGAAGACCGTTATACGTCTGATTTTACGGAATTGCGAAAGTTTGTTGAACGATTAACAGTTCCAAAGGCAACTCTCCTCACTAATCCAGAAGGGCTGGCTGGTTATTTAGATTTTCAGGTTTTGGATGACCGCTCCATTGAGATGGAAATTATGGAACATTCGAGCTTTAGTTAGCGAAAACACATTTTTAGAAATGAATCGTGTTCACTTTATTTATCACTCAGCACGGTTTTGAAATGAAACATGGTTTTGGAACTGTTCCTTAAAAGAGTTCATCGTTTTGCGCCCTAATCATCAGGGGCTCGGTGGCGGCACCTTCCAAGAAACTCGAACATCGCAGCGGGCATGTCCAGTTCTGTCAGGATTCATATATTCTGAATCGAGCCATATTGAGTATGGTTGAAAATACGCCGAGCCGTTAGTCCGTATTTCAAGTTGCAGTTCGTATGGCAGGTCTGCTTTCAAAGTTTGAGCCTCCATCATCTCAGACATCGTGGGCTTTTTTAATATTATGGCTGGAGGTGGCTCGCACTTTTCGAACGGATTTGCCCGATAACGAAATTTTTCCCAATTATTCCACCCGTCATTCGAAGTGACCCTGAAACCATCTGGAATCCCCGTATCGCGGGTGTCCGCATCATTCGGGTCGGTGTGCGTAACGAGAACCTCATAAATATCCGGCAAACCATCACCATCGGTATCCTCACCCCAACCAGCCGTGAATTCGGGCTGAACGACATCCGGTAAAAAGTTTACCGGTGGCAACGTTATGGGAGATTGTGTATCGGTCATTATGCCTTTTTTATCCACATGCAGATACACCGGGTTTCGATTTGTTCCTGACACGAAATAACCGCTGGCACGCCACTGCCGGTCATTTTTGTCCCGAACCAGAAGTAAATATCGTGCGCGAATAAGTGGATGCTGCACCGTCAAATCATATCCATTTGTTGTTTGCTTTGCGGTAACAGATAAAATTGTGTTACGTATGGATTTTGGTGTGACTTCAGATAATTCTGCAAATGGTAGTGGTGGTTCTGGATAATGTGCATGGACGCGATAGGCAGATTTAGGCAAAGAATCAACGTTTGTATCAACGTAACGATTCCACACACCCGACCGTCCCGGCATTTGTCCGATAATCTGATACTGTCCCGTATCTTGATTCACTCGCTCTATTATATAAAGGTCAGGAACTTCACGCGTATTACACAGCAATGTCAAAATTGCATTTGTGTGTTTCGCGTCGCTACTTTTTTGAAATTCCAAGTTAAATTCAACCTCTTCTGGCGGGGGATACCACTTGAAAGGGTTCATGCCTTTTTGGTAATCTTGAAAAATACTCCACCCGTCATTCATCGGACTTGAAAAAACATCCACGCCCACATCACCAAAATATTTGAGTAGCCACCAGTAGGGGATGTCATAGTCACCACGGCTCTTCCATGAACGAACGCGAAATGCTTTCAGATTCATTAAGTTTGTATTTGGGATGAAGCGATTTGTCCACACTCCAAAACCCGTCGTTTTTGTTCTCCAATCGCCGTAGTTAAAGCCCAAAGAAAACCAATTTGTCCTGCTCTGCTTATACTGTAATTCATACATCACATTTGGCTCCGCGTTCGATGCGATAAGCGCAATACGAGTTTTTGAGAGATTGACGATGTGAATATCCAAAGTCGTATCACTTGGTATTTGGGCAACAGCCGTAATGCTCAAAAACATCACCAAGGCAACAATCCCGATTTTGTTCATTTTCTGAGTCAGTTTAACGTTTGTCCTGTTTGAAGCGTGTGTTCACGGACGAAGTTTCCGCACACGTTACCGAGCGGTCAACCTCATTCGGCTGATGCCACCATAAACTTGTTCCTTGATTTTGAGGCGGTTGGGGAGCAGTTTTGGAGCGATTTGGCATAGTCCAAACTTCCAACTACTGATTTACCATGCCGCCAGAAACTATATTTGAATTATTGCGCTGGGCGGTTCCGGTTTGCTTCGGCCTGCATGTCATCGAGGAGTTGTTTTGGCCGGGTGGTTTCATTGAATGGTATCACGTCTATCGCCCGCGAGTTGCGGCAGAGCCGCCCTCTCATTATTACAAGGCAAATGCCATCTACTTTGCTTCCACCCTGCTGGTGCCTATCGCCCGTAACGCAACAGCGCCATACGTCCTGCTCTTTGTTTCGGGCATTCTCCTCAACAACCTCATCTTCACGCACATTCTGGGTGCCATTAAAACGAAACGTCATTCTCCCGGCATTGTTACCGGCATCCTGCTCTATGTTCCGCTGGCGGCGATGAGCTACGGCTATGTGATTTATCATGGTTTGGCGGGACCCCCAGCGGCACTTGTCTGCCTGGTGTTTAGTTCCATCGGTGAAATCTATTTTGCGATGAAGAAAGTATGACCCGCCTGAATTTTGTTCCTTGATTTTGGAGCGGTTGAGGAGCAGGGTTGAAGTGATCGCCTCTAATGAAAGTCAGGGCTGAGGCGATATACGGACGTTACGTGGATTTTATCAGTTATGGCATTCTCTAAATTTGCAAACGACAAAATCGTCAAACGCCTATGTTGGGTGATGGTTGGCGTTATCTTTTTTGACGATACGAACACCCTTCTCGGCCAGCCAGCCAGCTTTTGGCAACATCCCGAAACCGCCGACGAGTTTAACCGTTTAACTCACTTCTTTATGAGCCGCGGGTGGATGTGGTATTGCGCCGAACAACTGGTCTATATTGCAGGGATGTTTTTATTGGCGCGCGTTTTGCCTGGAAAAGCGGCTTTGATTGTGCTGCTTGCGCTGATACTCGGCCATTTCGACGGGGGTTCATCATGGTTGGCTCACCGGTGGCATTTTGGCACGCAAGGCATGGTAATCTATGCCATTATCCTCGCCGCGATTATGGTTTGGGCGGCATTCCCATCAACAGAAAAGCCTGCCACAGAAACCAATCACCCGGCGTAATACTTCTGTACCCCCGCGCCGATTCTGTCGCCTTTTGACTGTTCCAAAGTTCCAGGAATTATAAAAATGGAAATAACGCGCTCATTTTGGCGAGCGTGAAGCCGAAAGCCCCCAGTGACTTGCAAAGGGGAAAAATTATCGTTTTAAACAGCCAGTGGCGCGCCCCGTTGGGCTGTTTCATCCGGGATGCAATCGCCTTGAACAGCGAGTGCAAGCCGATTGCCTGGCATCGGCAGCGGGTCATCCGCCGGCGCTAAATCTCTTTCCCTGGCCTTTCCTAGATTGGAAACAAGACGCGAGTCGGAAGGGATGACGGATTCCCGCATCGCCTTTTGCACATCCGCCGTTGTGGCCGTGCTGCGCCCGGCCTTAGACGCGATGTAGCGCGCGCGGGCGGAAATCGAATCAATTGCCGCGAGGTAGCGAGCCGATGAGCGGGCGTAGATCGCCAGCACCCGCAAGACCTGATTGTCAGCTTCGGGCAGAACCGTTTTAGCTACTGCCATTAAATCCTCTTTGGATAGATCGCGCGGCAGAGGCTCGTAGTGCTTAAGGCGTCCTGTAAATTGGGCAGCGTTCCACCCGCTTTTCTCGACCGCTTTTTGCACCTGGCTAAACTGCGGCGTAGAAATCATGGCGATAGGGACGCCCTGGTTTGCCATGGCCATCACCCAAACGATTCTGTGCGGAAAGCCGTAGCGTAGATTGCGCTGCGGCCAGAGCCGTTGCGCTTCATCCAGCACAAGGATCAAATCATGCGAAAGCAAAACGGCTTCGACGCGCTCACGGATTTCGCGGGCCTTGTATTGCAGGAAATTTCCAAGGCCAAGCCCCCGCGCCAATGCCCTAAAAAATCCCGAATCATCATTGCCTGGTGGCACTTCAATAAACCGAGCGCCGCCGGCGCGCTGACTGCACCATGACTGCGCGGCAAACGATTTCCCGGTCCTGGCTTCGCCCTCCATCAGTGTGAGACCCCCGCTAAAAGATGTATAATCCAGAACCTCGTTAATCTTTTGCCCCAACGCCGTTGTAAATCCTTTCTCGGCCTCTTTCATCCAGGCGCGCCGATATTCACAGATTATTTTGAGCGGGGCTGGACCATGTAAAACCCCATTGCGTCCTGTTTCTGGATCAACGCAAAGCTTTGTTATGTCCTCCAGTGTGTTGAAAAACAGTGTCCTTTTTTGTAGCAGCGCCGTTAGTTTTTCAAGCGCGCCAGACTGCCAGCTAAGCCACTGGATAAACCACACAAGCAGGCGATCCTCGCTCTTGTCCAGGATTGAACACCGCTTCGCCGTCAACAGCGCAGATATGCCGCGTTCATATTCCGGGCTGCTCGCGTATCGGTTCGGGTGAAATTCTGAATCGTTTTTTGCCCTTCGTGTGCTGCTCATTGTTCCCCCTTTAAAAAGTCCGAAAGCTCTTTGAGGTCATCAGACTGGATATTTTCGCGCGCCTGTTCCGGTAAAACGATGCCGGTTCGTTGCGCGTATGACCGCGCCTGGCTATCGCGCCGGCGCTGCCGTGTTATTCGTTCCCCGTGCTCTCGTTTTATCGCGGTAATTTCCTCGCCAAGTTCTACGGCTTGCGCGGCTTGTGCCGCCGCCAACAATTGCCGTTGCGGCAGCGGGAATTTTGCGCGCACAACGTTGTAGCGCGTTTTCATGTAAGACGCCTGCCCCTCGATCCGGGAAAGCTCGCGGGCCAAAGTGCCGGCGTTGGGTTCAATGATGCTTTCCAGGGCATTCGGGTTTTTGGACCGCGCAACGCAAATTGGATTCGAGCGGTCCGGATTCGTGACCACAGTTGTTTCCGTGTTCTCTGGATCGAACCATGCGAGCACTTCCCGGCCAACCAGGTGAGCTATTTCCGCGCCCTTGTAATTGAACCGCTGCTTGCCAATCTGGATTGTGACACCGTTGAGAGTGACATGCGCCAACCGCTTATCATGTGAGAGTAAATAACGCAATCCGGCGCTGAACTGCATCGGTGGATCGTTTTGGTTCATGTGCGACTCAAAAGCCAGTTCAGGCGATAGGCCGGACAGAATGCGCCCTTGCTGCGGCGCGCCGTTGTATTGATCCACAAGCTGGCCAAGCCGCTGGTTCCACTGGTCCAGGGAATAGAAGTACTTCGACGGATGAACCTTCCGGGCTTCCACTTCCGCCATTTGCCGGCGCAACGATTCTGGCGCGTCCCGACGCTCATCCCTCCCGCAGTAGCCCGGTTCGGCCTCGGCGATGTCTTGGAACATTCCGCCGACACGTTCAACCGCCTTTGTGCGCGGCCTGATTGCGTGTTTGAAGATGATCCCAAATTCCCGTAGGCCCTGGCTGATCTCCGTGAAAGTGAATGGATCGGTTTTCCCTTTTAACAGCGTCGCACTTTTCCACAGGCCACGCTCAAAATATAACACCGCCGGCACGCCAAATTCCCCAAAGACGTGCGTGCAAAGGCTGCGGATCGTCAGGGAGCTATAACTTTTGCGCGGTTCCAGCGCCCACCCCAAAATCCGCAGTGAGCGAAAATCAATGAAGAGAATGACCTGGCCGCGCGTCAGTTGAAACCACCCCTTGCCGTCCGGCACATAAAAGTAAGTGTTGAGCGTGAAATCATCGCCAGAGATGCACTGCAACGATGAAATCCCGTCGTAGCTTCGCTCAACGTGTCCTTTGATTGCATCAAACGCGCGCGGGCCTTGGTGCATGGCCGTCAGAATTTCCACTTCCGACGCCACCGATTCCATCACCGTTGCCGGCACATGAGATTTGCTCGCTGCGCGCCCGGCATAGCGGCTGACTATTGCTGGTGAAAATCCTTTTCTCAGCAGATCGCGCCAGGCCGGGGCAATGACTCCGTGGTAAGTGGTTACTGCCCGGTCAATCAATGCGTCCCGGTCCTCATCCGGCAACTGAAATTCTACCCCGTTGTTTTCCCGGCAATCCCGCAACGCCTTCACGTCGCCGCCGGCGTCCTGGAGCGCGGCCAGTTTCCGCTTAAACGCCATCCATAGCGCATCGCGTGAAACCGCAAGGAACGGCGCGCGCGCAGAGAGAAATTCCCGCACACGCCTGGACGCCCGTTTCCCTGGCTCGCCCGCGTTCACAAGCTCGGCGTGTTTTTGCAGCGCCAGCGTCCAAATTCCCCGCCGCTCATCCTCGCTCGGTGCATGGGGATTAGAGCACGCCGCTATATAGCTTTGTAGTTCAGCAAAATCCGCCGCTAACTTCTGGCAAACCTGTTTTGCAGCCGGATTCTTTTCTCTCTGCCGTGCCTGCAAATATAATTCCAGGCGATTCCACTCCCCCGCGCCGCCGTCGCGCTGGACCGCGCGCTTGAAGAGTTTTCTCCAATAGCGCGGTGTGATAGACACGCCGACAAAGCGCCGGTAATCCTCGATGCCTTGCGCCTCCATTTCCGCCGCCTTCAATTTAGAATCGTGTTGCCGAAAAAG
>JASHPN010000094.1 GCA_030038175.1 Verrucomicrobiia bacterium | reverse complement strand
CCGCCCACGTCTGCCCGGAGTTTCTTGATACCGACACGCCATAGCCGCCGCCGCCGGAATAAGCCGCCGCCATAACGGTGCCGTCAGGGGACGAAGCGATGCATTTCCAATTTGCATAATCGGCGTAGTTTTGGACCCAGGTCTTGCCGTACGACAAAAAGTTGCCCAGGACGGATTGCCCCGAATATTGCCCCAATTGCCAGCCACTGATCCCGGCGCAGGCAATCCGCACGACATCACCGACATTGGCCGAGGTTGGCAGCCACACGGTGACGTTTTGCGAATTGGTCAAAAGGTAGCCGGTATCAATGCTCGCTTGCTCCGTCGTGCCGGTGACCACAATCCATCCGACCAGGCCATTTCCGAAGAAACTGCCGGAGAAACTGTTTGCCCGCATATTCGTGAACGTATTTGCGCCATCAAACGTGTTGTTGGCCGTAAACGTCTGGTTGCTGTTCAAATACGCCGTATTGGTTGGCAGTTGCGAATCCGCCAGCACGCCGGTCAAATTTGTCACGTTCACGTTGGTCACGGCGGCGCCGTTGCCGCTAAAGGATCCCAGGAAAAAGTTCGAGCTATTGGTCAGGGCTACGGCGTTCGTAAAGCCGCCGGCGAACGAGCTTTGCGGCAAGGTGCCGCTCAACTGCGACGCGGGCAGGGTGCCGAGCAGGTTGCTCGCGGTATTGGCAAAAATCGCATAGGGAACCGGAAGAATGGGTTGAAGCGGGCTGAGCGCCGTGAAATTCGTCCCGCCATTCGTCCGCACGCCGATGTCCAGCCACAGGTTGTTGCCGGTAAAAACGCCCGCGCCAAAGTCCAGGGTCGTGGCAAACAGCCCGTTGGTGACCGGCACGTCAAGGTTGGTGAGGGTCCCGCTGACCGCTATGCCATTGGTGGCGGCCGTATAAACCGTGAAGGTGAAGTCGTAGTTGCCGGTGGCCGGCGAACCGCCGGCGTTGAGCTGGCCCTGATAATTAAAGGCTGTTCCCTGAGAAAACACTGAAAAACCGAAGAAAAAGTTAAAAGCAACGGCAATCAGCCCGGCACGGAAAACGGCGTTACGGTTCACGATTGCATTTTTGCCCGCGGCTTTAAAAAATTCAATCCAAAATTTGACAAATCAATGATTTATCAAATAAAATCTTGAGAAGTTTTGACAAGGAGGCAGTCTAATTGTCGCTTTTGGGACAATAAGTGGCACGGAGTTTGCAAGGCCATTTGGGATTGTTATGGACGAAACAATGACTTCGCCGGAAACAGAATTTATCAGTATTTTGGGCGCCGCCGATAAATCGGCGACTCCGCCACGGATTTCGTCGCGGTCGCTGCCCGACACGCTGCCGATTCTTGGCCTTTCGGACATTGTGATTTTCCCGGGGGCGGTCGTTCCGCTCCTGGTCGAAACCACTTCGAGCCTCAAGCTGATTGACGACGTGGTGGCGGGCGACCGGTTGTTTGGCGCGGTGCTTCAGCGCAAGGCGGAAATCGCCGAGCCCGCGCCCGAGGACCTCTATGAAGTGGGCTGCGTCTCCCGCGTGGCGAAGATGGTCAAATTTCCCGATGGCACCGCTCGGGTGCTGGTTGAGGGGTTATGGCGCATCCGCATCAAGCTTTATTCGCCCCCGACCCCTTATTTGCGCGCCGGCTATGAATTGCTGCACGATGAAACCGAGGACTCCATCGAAATGCACGCCATGCTTCGAAACGCCCACCGGCAATTCGAGGAAATTGCCAAAATTTCGCCGGCCTTTTCCGAGCACGTCAAGATCGCCGCCGTCAATACTGAGCATCCCGGCCATTTTGCGGACCTGATCGCCGCCAATTTGACCATGGATTTGGAGGAACGTCAAAAGCTGCTGGAAATCGTATCGGTCCGGGAACGATTGCAAAAACTGCTGCCGATGCTCAACCGCGAGCAGGAGGTCCTGAATTTAAGCTCCAAAATTCAAAATGACGTCGCTTCTTCCATTTCCAAGACCCAGCGCGACTTCTTCCTGCGCGAGCAGATGCGGGCGATTCAGCGGGAATTGGGCGAAGGCGAGCAAGGATCCACCGAAATTAAAACGCTCCGGGACAAGGTGGAACAGACGCCGATGCCCGAGGAAGCGCGCAAAGCCGCCTTGCAGGAGCTTGAGCGGCTTCAGCAAACGCCCCCCGCCGCCGCGGAATACGGCATTTCCCGCAATTATCTGGACTGGATTCTTGCGTTGCCGTGGGAAAAATCCACCGAGGACAAGCTGGATTTGAAAGCCGCGGAGCGAATTCTCAACGAACAGCATTTCGGGCTTGAAAAAATCAAGGATCGCCTGCTCGAATTTATTGCCGTGATCAAGCGCCGCAAACTGCTGAAAGGCCCGATCCTTTGCCTGGTCGGCCCGCCCGGAGTGGGCAAGACCTCGCTGGGCAAAAGTGTGGCCGACGCGCTGGGCCGCAAATTTGCCCGCATGTCCCTGGGCGGCATCCGGGACGAGGCGGAAATTCGCGGGCATCGCCGCACTTATGTCGGCGCCATGCCCGGTCGCATCATTCAAACGCTTCGCCGCGTCGAAAGCCGCAACCCGGTTATTTTGCTGGATGAACTCGACAAGGTGGGCGCGGATTTCCGCGGCGACCCGGCGGCGGCATTGCTCGAAGTGCTTGATCCCGAGCAAAACAACACCTTTACCGATCATTACCTCGATTTGCCGTTCGACTTGTCGCGGGTCCTTTTTATCGCCACGGCCAATTGGCTGGACCCGATTCATCCCGCGCTCCGGGACCGGCTTGAAGTCATTGAATTGCCCAGTTATACCGAGACCGAGAAACTCGAAATCGCCAAACGGTACCTGGTGCCTCGCCAAATTGAAGAGCACGGCCTGACGCGGCAGGAAATCAAGTTCAGCGATGCCACCCTTCGCAAGACCATCCGGGAATACACCCGCGAAGCCGGCGTCCGCCAACTGGAACGGGAAATCGCCGCCCTGGTTCGCAAGGCCGCGCGAAAGATTGTTTCCCGCAACGGCGCCGACGGCCAGATTAAAATTGAGCCGGCTCAATTGGGCGACTTTTTAGGGCACGCCCTCTTCGTCGCCGAAACCGCGGAAAAGATCACCGAGCACGGCATCGCCACGGGGCTGGCGTGGACGCCCGTTGGCGGCGAAATCCTGTTTATCGAAGCCACCCGGATGCGCGGGCGCGGCAATTTGATTTTAACCGGTTCGCTGGGGGACGTCATGAAGGAAAGCGCGCAGGCCGCCGTCAGTTATTTGCGCTCGCAAGCCAAAAAACTGGACCTGGATTTGACCGATTACGGCAAGTTCGATATTCACATTCACGTTCCCGCCGGGGCGACCCCGAAGGATGGTCCCAGCGCGGGCGTGGCCATTGTCGCCGCGCTGGCTTCGCTCTTGACGAAGCGCCGGGCGCGCTCACACGTGGCCATGACCGGCGAGATCAGCCTGCGCGGGCGCGTTTTGCGAGTCGGCGGCATCAAGGAAAAAATTCTTGCCGCGCAACGGTTTGGCATCAAGGAGGTCATCCTGCCGGAACAAAACAAACCGGACTGGGACGAGGCGCCCCCGGAAGTGCGTTCGAAACTGAAGGTCCATTTCGTGCGGCAGATTTCGGAGATCTTCCCGCTCGCGCTGGAGCGGAAATGATTTAAAGAAAAGAAGTTGCGTTTTTGGTCAAATGGTTTGACTATTTGTGATGATGAAAACTCTTTCGATTGGCGAGGCAAAGCCCAGTCTATGCGATTTGGTGGAGAAAGCCCGGCATGGCCGTACGCATATTATTACCGTTCGCGGACATGCTTGCGCGCAAATTGGCCCGGTCGTTTCGGAGGCTAGAAAACTGACCGACGAATGGAGGAAAAGGGTCACCGCAGAAAAAGTCCGGCTCAACCGCCCCGGTTTGCCGAAGGTCACAATTAAGGAATTAATCGAGCGTGGACGCAAATGAGCTTTGCCCTTGACGCCAGTGCAGCCGTTGCGTTGCATTTTCTTGAAGAGCGCGCACGATTCGAGGCGATGGAGGAGCGGTTGGCGTCCGGTGAGGAGGCTTTTACCGCGCCAAATTTCTTCCAGGAAGTTATGGAGGCTCTCCGCGGCGCAATTCGGGACGGACGGACGACGAGTGCATTGGCCTCGGCGTGGCTTGCGGTGCTGGACGCATACAATATTCATCCACTTTCGATACATCCATGCGCAGGTTCGGCCACGTGGATTATTGCCGAACAATTGAATATGTCAGCAGATGACGCGGCTTACATTGCGGTTGCGAAAAGCCGTGGCGTGGAACTCTTTTCACGAGACGCCATTATCGTCAGGCGCGCGGGCAGGGTGGGGGTGACTGTCAAAACATGATTTCTCGGGATCTAATCCTGCGATTGTGGGTCACCCAGGGCATTATTTTATTGCTTGTCGCCGGCGCCGTGGCCCAAACCACGAACGACCTTACCCCGGCGCAAATTCAAGGACGGCAACTGGCCGCGGAAATCCTGGAACAGTTGAATCAACGCCCGGACCAGGATTCCACCAATACCGGAGTTTTGGAAATCCGAAAATCCGGCAGTCCGGAAAAGGAAATTCCCATTCGTTTTGAAATTCACGCACCGGAAAACAACGCGGGCAGTTGGCCGAGCATTTACGAAACCCTGGGGGCAAATAAAGAAAAATTAGTCGTCACGCATTCTCCCGGCGTGGGGCCAAATCAGTACACTTTATTTGAAAATAATACGGCGCAAAAGCTGGCCGGCGGCGAGACGACGGTTCCCTTTGCGGGTTCTGATTTTTGGATTTGCGATTTGGGTCTCCAATTTTTCCATTGGCCGTCCCAAAAAATCATAAAACATGAAAACCGCCGCACCCGTGCCTGCACGGTTTTGGAAAGCACGAATCCAGGGGCCTCGGCCGGCAGCTATTCCCGGGTCGTGTGCTGGATAGACGACGAAACGCTCGGCATCGTTTACGCGGAGGCTTATAACGCCGGCGGCAAACTTTTAAAAGAGTTTGAACCCAAATCTTTCAGGAAAGTCAACGGCCAGGTGCAATTGCAGGACATGGAAATTCGAAATGTTCAAACGCATTCGCGGACCCGGGTCAAGTTCAATTTGGGCGGTCAATAAGTCGGATTTTTTTCTTTTATTTTCCACGCTTCTTGTTATGGTTAAGGGTCAGTTGGCCATGACCAAAGCGCTCCTTAACTTCATCGTCGCCGCCTGTCTTTTGGGCGGCTGGCAGGTTTTGGGGGACGGGACGAATGCCGTCCTCTCACCCACCAATGCGGATGCGGCCAATGCCTTTGTGCAGATTCAGGCGCAGCTTCACGAGACCCAGATGGAAGTGGAAAGCAACCGGGCGCAGATGGTGAGCGCCCTGCAAAACAACGCCAATTCCCTGAACAACGGCCTTCAGCTCCTGGAGCAAAGAATTGCCGATGAACGCGCGAATGATGCCGCCGCCGCCCAAAAAGTCGAACACACCACGCTCGTGGCATCGGGCATCGGATTGCTGGCGCTGGCGGCGGTCGTCACCATGGTCTTTCTGCAACTGCGCACGGCGACCCGTCTGATCGAGCTGGCCCTGTCTTCGCCGCAGCCGGCATTGAGCGCCGGCCGGGCCATGCCGGTGGTCGAAACGGCCCAGGCGACGGCGCCCTCGGCGCGGGCGGTCATCGAAAATTCGAACGCCCGATTGATCGGAGTCATTGACCGCCTGGAAAAGCGAATTCTTGAGCTCGAAAACACCACCCGTGCTCCCTTGAACGAGCCTGATTTTGGAGGGGTGATTCCCCAGACCCCGGCCACGCGCCGGGTGGATGACCTGGTGGTGGAAGGCCAGTTGTTTCTCGATACCAATAAGCCCGAAAAAGCGATTTCATGTTTTGACTCCGCCCTCGAACTGCAGCCGAATTTGCCCGAAGCTCTCATCAAAAAAGCCGCCGCGCTGGAAAAAACCGAACGGCTTGATGAAGCCCTGGCCTGTTACGACCGCGCCATTGAAAACGAAGAATCGGCCACGACCGCCCTGTTGCAAAAAGGAGGCCTGCTCAACCGCATGGCGCGCTACGAAGAAGCTCTCCAATGTTACGAACAGGCTCTCCGAACCCAGGAAAAAAAAACCGGCGCGGAGCCGGCAGTGGTCAATAGTTAGCAGTCTTCAGTTCAGTTTTACCCGGCTGCGTTCCATTTCAACTTGCCGGCGCATCATCCCGATTTTTAATTTCAACAACTCGCGATTCTCCGCAGTCCGCTCGGCCAGCTCCCTTTCGAGTTCGTGAATGCGTTCCTCATAGGCATGGAGCCGCTCCTGCACGGGCGCCTGCAATTGATCCAGGCGGTCGGCCAATTGGGCAATTTCCGCCGCCGCCAGGCGTTGCGTTTCCAGCAATTCAGCGCGTTGCGCGGCCAATCCCTGCACCACGGCCTCCTTGAGCGTTTGTGCCAGGACCGGCGCCAATTCCGCCGGAAAGGCGGCCGGATATTTTTCCATCCTTTGCAATCGTGCGGGCGCGGATACGGAAAGCCTTCGTTGTCTCCGGGCGATGTGCCACCATCCCAGCACGGTGATGAGTGCCACGGTCACCAGCGCGGCGGCGAGCCAGTCGTCGCGCGTCTGAATCTTTCGCGTCAGGATTCGCCCGATTAACGCCTGCTCCTGGATGGCCGCAGATTGGACACGGGCCTGCTCCGCCTGTCTTTGAACCTGTTCGCGCTCAAATTGCTGCTGTTCCTGTTGCTGTTGGGCCAATTGCGCGGCGGCCTGTTCATTTTTAGCCCGCAATTGCACGAGTTCCGCGGCGGCCTGTTCACTTTGTAGTTGCTCCTGTTGCAGCCGGGTTCGATCATGGTCGGCGGCCATTAATTCATGGTTCATGGCGTCGAGCGCGGCCATGGCGTTTGCGTCAATCGCCGCCCCGCGATGAACAATCACCTGGCCGGCATCAAAATGGCTGGCCACGACGATCTGTCGCACGGAATAATCCCGCGCCTCCCGTGTCAGCGCGACGTCCGGCACGCAATTGGGCTGGAGCAGCGGCGCCAGCGCTGCCGCCAGAGGCTGCTCGTTTGCGGAAAACTCCTGGCGGAATTTCCACCGTGCCGGCGACAGGGCCGGGACTTTGTCGGCGCTCATGACATATCCCGGCTGCCCTGGCGTAACCAACGTCAATTCCTGGTTCAGATTGGTTACCGGGATGACCCGGACTTCGTTTTCGTACAGAAAATGGGGCGGCAATCCGTCCGGTTGCACAGGACCACTCATGGTCCGCAACAGCAGGCCTAGCCATTTGTCCCGCAGGTCCGCGCCCGAATCACCGCCGGCCCAGGCCGCGGCCAGAGCGGGGGGGACGGGAAATTTTCTATTTTCCACGTTGTAGGCAGTCAGGAAATAGCCGAAATCCGGCGATGCGATCGTTGCGTTGTCAATCCTGGGCTGGTGATAGGTTTCGTTGACGGCATTGGAAAAGCGGGCGTGCGCTTCCGCAAATGCTTTCAGGAATTGGCCGGCAATTGTGTTGGTGATACCGTCGCAGCGGCGATAAATCGGCGCGATGGCCCGGCCTTTGGAGGCTTTGAGCGCGGCGGTGGCCTGCGCGTCCTCCACATCGAATGGCAGGGTTGCGATGATGTCCTCCTGCGCTTTGTCGCCAATCTTATAGGAGACGGTACTTAGCGGCACAGGCGTCTCGCCCGTGGCGGCGTGCAAGACCGTGAACACGGCGCAAATCACCCAAACAAGGGGAGCATACGCGCCCCCGCGTGTGCTCGGACGCGCCTTCGCGTCCGAGGATTTCCGTTGCGCTAAGACTTTTACCATAAAAAGGATTTTTGTTCGCCCAACAATTGGTTCCCATTCCAGAGGGTGGCGCGCCAGGCGGCTAATGTGCCGAGTTTCTGCCAGGCGGGTCCGTTCAGAGTCAACGATGCCCAATGATGAAAAAGTTTTGGAGTGACGGATTGTTCCAACACTGTCTCGTGGGGCAGTCCGCCCGGCCCGACACCGCGCAATTCCACCCGAAGGGTCAGCCTCAGGCCGCCGGCCCGGCGGGCCTTCCACTGGACGTCAAAACGCATGCCGGAAACCGCATTGGTATGTTCGAGCAAATAAAATTGATAGGCGTCACGGTCGAAAAGGCTGGGCGAGGGGGACACCACGTTGTTGGTGTCCAAAAACATCGGAAGGACTTTCAAAATCCGGCCCGTCGGAATAGATTGCGCGGAAGCCGCGTCAACCTTGATGTCCGCAAAAGCAAAAAAACTCAGGACCAAAATCGCGTTTACCCATCGCATGGCGGAACGATAACGGAGAGCGTCGAGATGGCAATTGATTTCGATCAGCTACACTTTCACCCACTTGCCTTTTTTGGATGATTCTTCCACGGCGGTCAGCACGCGTTGGTTCTTCAATCCATCCTCAAAGGTGGGATGGACCGGTTTGCCATCGGCGCAGGCATTCACGAAGTCCACGACGGTGTGCACGAAAGTGTGCTCGTAACCGATACCATGGCCCGGCGGCCACCAATGGCTCACGTACGGCTGGAGGCCATCCCGTTCCGTCACAATGATTTCCCGAAAACCGCGGCGGTCTTTGGGATCGTCCCCATGATAAAACTTCAGCTTATTCATGTCCTCGAAATCGAAGTAAAGGGAGCCTTTTTCGCCGTTGATTTCGATTTCGATATGGTTTTTGCGGCCCGAGGCATACCGCGTGGCCTCGAGATTGGCCAATACCCCGTTTTCCATCCAGCCGAGAAAAGCGGCGGAATCCGGCACATCCACTTTGCCCATCTTGCTGACTCCTTTGACCGCCGGTTCGGGCAAAGGCCTTTCCGGCACAAAGGTATGCACCAGCCCGCAAACTTCCTTGAATTCGCCCACCAGATAACGGCCCAAATCAATGATATGCGAGTTGATGTCGCTGTGGACGCCGCTGCCGCTGGACTTGCTTTGCAAACGCCAATCCACCGGAAAATCCAGGTCCGCCAGGCGGTCCTGCGCGTAACGGGCGCGGAAATGAAAAATTCTGCCCAGTGTTCCTTCGGTAATCATTCGCCGGGCCAGGGCAATCGCCGGGATACGGCGATAATTGTGGCAAATCATATGGACCGCTTTGGATTTGTGGGCGGCGGCGAACATCTGCTCGCATTCCTTCAAATTCAGGCCCAAGGGCTTTTCGCAAAGAACATTTTTGCCGTGCTTTAACGCCGCGATGGCGATTTCCGCATGTGAACTGGTGGGGGTCGTAATGTCCACGATGTCAATGAGCGGAGATTCGACAATCTCCCGCCAATCCGTGGTGGAATGTTGCCAGCCCAGTTGTGCGCGGGCGGCATTGACGTTCGCCTGATCGCGTCCGCAGATCGTGTGAAGTTCCAGGTTGGCTTTGAGCGCAAAAAACCGCGGCGCCTGCCGCCAGGCGTTGGAATGCGCCCGTCCCATAAAGCGATATCCGATCATTCCGACGCGAAAAGTTTTGGCCATAAAAAAGTTGAGAGTTGAATTGGATTTGCACGTCTTTATAGTGTTTTCCAACAAAAAGTCAATCAAATGCCTTTCACTACAGCAGAAATTGCACAACTCATTGGCGGCCAGGTAGTTGGCAATGCAAAAGCCGTCCTCAATAACTTTGCCACTATCGAAAATGCCCGTTTGGGCGACCTGACCTTCGCCGAAAACGAAGAGTTTTTCTCGCGGGCGGAGCAAAGCGCGGCCACCGCCATCATCGCTGACAAACGATTTTCGTCCGCGACAAAAACCCTGATCCAGGTGCCGAATGCCCGCGTCGCTTTTGCGAAAGCACTCGTGCTTTTCTTTCCGGACCGGAAATTCCCGGCGGGCATTCATTCGTCCGCAGTCGTCGCCGGTTCGGCCAAAGTGGATCCCAGCGCTCATATCGGTCCGCATTGTGTCATTGGCGAGCGCGTTTGCATCGGCCCGCGAACCGTGTTGCAGGCCGGCAACTTTGTCGGCGACGATTCAGTTCTGGGCGACGACGTGAATTTATTTCCGAATGTGACGATTTATCCGCGGGGAATTATCGGGAACCGGGTTCGCATCCACGCCAATTCTGTCATCGGCTCGGATGGTTTTGGTTATGTTCAGGATGGCCTGGTTCATCGCAAAGTTCCGCAGATCGGCAACGTGGTTATCGGTGAAGACGTGGAAATCGGGGCGGGCGTGACGATTGACCGGGGCGCGCTGGGAAGCACGGTGATCGGCAAAGGCACCAAAATAGACAATCTGGTGCAAATCGCTCATAACGTCCAGGTGGGCGAAGGTTGCCTGCTGGTGGCGCAGGTCGGAATAGCCGGCAGTTCCAGGCTGGGCAATTATGTGGTTCTGGCCGGGCAAGTCGGCGTGGCCGGGCATTTGAAAATCGGGAATCAGGTTATCGTTGGTGCGAAATCGGGCGTGATGCACGACATTCCTGACGGCCAAAAATGGCTGTGGCTGCCCGCGCAGCCTGATCGCGACGTCAAGCGGCAGGTCGTGGCGCTTCAGCGATTGCCCGAACTTTTGAAACGGGTTGCGGAATTGGAGAAAAAACTTGAGGGGAAATGATTGGGACCAATTATTCCGGCGCGGACTGCCAGTTGCAGCCGAGGGCTTTGATGAGGTTGACGGCGGCGGTCAGGCGGGCGCCTTGCAATTGGACGGCGCTGATTTCCTGCGTCAGCGCGACGGTTTGGGCCGTGGCCACATTCAGGTAAGTGACCAGGCCGTCTTTATATTGGTTGTTGGCGACATCCAGCGCATGGTTCGCCGCGATGACCGCCTCATGGTCCGCGCGCCATTCGTCGGCCAGGAACCGTTGAGCGGCGAGCTCATCTTCGACTTCGCCAAAGGCGTTCAGGACGGTTTCGCGGTAATTGGCCACCTGCTGGTCATACGCGGCGCGCGCCGCGCGAAGATTGGCGGTATTGTAGCCGCCGGTAAACAAGGGCAGTTCAATGGAAGGCCCGACCGACCACAGCCGGCTCGACCAATTGAACCATGAACCGGCATCCACGGATTGAAAACCAGCGAGGCCGTTGATGCGCACGGTGGGGAAGAAGGCGGCTTTGGCCACGCCGACGTCCGCATTGGCTGCGGCCATCAGGCGTTCGGCGGCGGCGACGTCCGGGCGATGTTCGAGCAATCCGCTCGGCAGACTGGGCGGTATTTTGGGAAACGTCATCGCCGCGTAGGAATTGGTGCCGACAAAGAAATCAACGGGCGATTGGCCGCAAAGGATAGCCAGCGCATGAAGCGTTTCGGTGCGGCGCAATTGAATGTCCGGCAATTCCGCCTCGGCGGCATGGAGTTGCGTAGCCGCCTGCGCCACGTCCAAATCCGAAACGGCGCCCCCCTGGCGGAGGTTTTCCGTCAATTGCAGGGAACGGCGATAGGCTTCAATCGTGTTGGCGACGAGATTGTATTGGTCGTCCAGGGTGCGCAGCATGAAAAAGTCATCGGCAACTTCGGCGGTGACATCCAGTTTCGCTGATTCCAGGTCGTCGGCGCTGGCCACAAACTGCGCATGGGCGGCTTCGGAAAGGCGGCGGACGCGTCCCCAAAGGTCAATTTCCCAGCCTAAATAAATCGGCGCGGTGAAGGTATCGTAAGTATAGGCGGCGCCGGCGGGCTGGCCCTGGGTCGGAGCGCTGGCGCTGGTATGCTGGCGGGTGGTGTCTCCGTTGGGCGTGCCGCCGGCCGATAATTGCGGATAAAATTCCGAACGCGCTTCGATCATGAGCTGGCGCGCCTGTTCAAATTGCGCCGCAAAGGCGGCCAGGTCCTGGTTATTGGTCAGTGCCTGCAGTTCGAAGCGATTCAATTCAGGGTCCTGAAAAACCTGCCACCAATCGCCTCGCGGCGTGTCCGCGGAGGGCGCGGCGATTTTCCAGACGACGACGTTTGTTCCGCCGTCAGGCACCGTAAATGCCTTCGGCAGCGGCTGCCGTTGCAACGCGGCCGGACGGTGATAGTTTGGGCCAACGGCGCAGCCGGCGAGAATGGCCAGAATCATCAGGATGCCAACGGCAGGCAGGTATCTGCATTCGAAGCTGCGACGTGCGTCCAATTTTTGGGTCATGGCAGGCAGCTTCATTGGTCTGAATCGGCCGATTTGACGACTTCCACGCTCATGCCGTCGGCGATCGAGTCAGGCGGGTTGTCAATGACACGGTCGTTGGGGCTCAAGCCATCCAGGACTTCAATGACATCGCCGAAATCGCGGCCCACCTTCACGTCGCGCAGTTTCACTTTATTATCGGGACCGACGAGGGCCACTTGCGTTCCCTGGGCGCGGAAAATGATCGCGTTGTCCGAAATCGTCAGGGCATCCGGTTTGGCGGACTCGTTGAACCGCACCTGGGCATAGCTGCCGGCGAAAATCTCGCCTTTGGGATTGGGCACATGCAATTCAACCTGCAAGGTTCGGGTGGTGGGATCCACGGCCCCGGATGTTTGCGTGACGGTGGCTTCAAAAGTGCGTCCGGGAAGTTCCAAAAAGGTCAATTGCGCCTTTTGGCCGTCCGCAATGTCATGGACGTATTGTTGCGGGACCTGAACATAAACACGCAAAGGATCGGTTTGGGCCATGCCAAAAAGTTCCGGGCCGCTGCCGGCGGTGATGAGCTGGCCGATGTCCGTATTGCGCGCCGTGATCACGCCGGTGAAGGGGGCGGTGACGCGGTCAAAATCTTTCAGGTCGGCGAGCCGTTTCAGGTTGGCGCGCGCGGCCTCGAGATTCGCCTGTTGCAAAACGTAGTCGGATTCCTTTTCGGCGGCGTCCTGTTCGCTGACGCTCGCGGTTTTGAGCAGGACGGCCCAGCGGTCGGCGGTGATTTTTGCCAAGTTCAGGTTGGCTTGGGCCTGGTCCACTTGCGCTTTGGCTTGCGCGAGCTGTTCGCCCAGTTCCGGGGTTTCGATCTCGGCCAGGACCTGGCCATTGGTGACGTGATCGCCGATGTCCACATACCAGTTTTTCAGGTAGCCGCTGGCGCGGGCGTGGATGGAGGCCTGGATGAATGCCTCAACATTGGCGGGCAATGGGGTGCCCAGGTCCGATTTTTCCGGCACGGCGGAAATGACGCTCACGAGCAGGGCCGAATCGGTTCGGGTCTGGGCGAGCAATTTTCGGTGCGCCATCCAGCGCGGCACAAAGCCGACGGCGAGGCCGATGAGGATGAGGATGGCGGCGATTTCCGCGATGCGCCGCAAGCGAATGGGCGGCGGCGCGGGCGATGATGGAGGAACGGGTGAGTTCATGGCTTTACAATTCAACGGGACCGGCGGCCTTCGGCTTGTGATAATGCCGGTGCATAAAACTAAAAACGATGGGGACGAAAAACAACGTTGCGATGGTGGCGAGCACCAACCCGCCAATGACGGCGCGGCCAAGCGGCGCGTTTTGTTCGCCGCCCTCGCCCAGGCTCAAACTCATCGGCAACATGCCGATGATCATGGCCAGGGCGGTCATGGTAACAGGCCGGATGCGGCCGAAACCGGCTTCGATGGCGGCGGTGATGGGATCTTTGCCGGCGCGGAGGTTTTCCCGCGCGAAGGTGACCACGAGCACGGAATTGGCGGTGGCGACGCCCATGGACATGATGGCGCCCATGAGCGCGGGCACGCTGAGAGTTGTTTGGGTTAAAAACAGTCCCCAGATGACCCCGGCCAGAGCGCCGGGCAGGGCGGTGATGATGATGAACGGGTCCAGCCAGCTTTGGAAATTAATGACGAGCAAAAAGTAAATGAGGATAATCGCCATGACCAGGCCCGTGCCCAGGCCGACGTAACTTGAAAGCATGGTTTCAACCTGGCCGCGTATTTTGATACTTGTGCCTCTCGGCAAATTCTTTTCCATCCTTTTAACAATCGGCCGGATATCCTGCATCACGCTGCCCAGGTCGCGCCCATCCACGCCGCCATAAACGTCCACGACGGGCATCACGTCGTAATGCGATATGGCAGGCGAAATCTCAACGCGCTTGATGCCGGCGACATTTGCAAGAATCTGGTCGCTGTTGGCGCCCACGCGAATGGGCATCGCCTCGAGCTGGCTGACTGAATTGATGCGATACTGCGGCGTATAAACGTTAATGAGATATTGGATGCCCAAATGAGGGTCGAGCCAATAGGCAGGCTGCACCTGGCTGCTGCCGCTCAGGCCCAGCAGCACCGAATTGGCGACATCGTCCAAAGTCAGTCCCAGTTCCGCGGCCTTCGACCGCTCCACCTCGATCGTCAGTTGGGGCAAATTGTCCGGCTGGTTGACGCGAAGGTCCACCGCGCCGGGAATTTTTCGAATTTCGTCGGCCAGGCGCGAAGCGATATCGTGATTCCGCGGGTCGCGGCCGACCACCTGCACGTCGTAAGGCGCGGGCAATCCGAAGTTGAGGGTCTGGCTTACGATGTCCGCCGGAAGGAAATAAAACAGGTCACCCGGAAATTCCCGGGGCAGCCGTTCCCGCAGTTCCCGGATATACTTCTCAGTCGGCGCATGACCCGGCTTGAGTGACACCAGAATGTCCGCGTCACCGGCGCCAACGATGCCACTGGTGTTGTAGCTGAGATTGATCGAGGAGTTGGGGATTCCGATGTTGTCCAGGATTCCTCCCAGTTCGCCCGGCGGGACCACGCTCCGAATGACTTTGTTGACGTCGCCGGACAGGCGTTCGGTTTCTTCGATCCGCATTCCGGTGGGCCCGCGAACGTGCAGCAAAAACTGGCCCGCGTCCACGGTCGGGAAGAAATTTCGGCCAAGGTCCATGACCAGGAGCCATGAGGCCAGGCAAAATACCAGAAAGACCGTGGCCACCATACCGCGATGTTCAAAACAGTTTGCCAATATCGCGCGATAACCATTGCGGAAACGATCGAATCCGCTTTCAAAACCGCTTTGAAAGCGGGCAAACGGCAAAAGCCAGAGCGGGACGTTGGCTTCGGTGATATGTTCGCCGTGCGATTGGACGTTCCGGTAAAACCACATGACCAGCGTCGGGACAAGCGTCCGTGAAATGACGTAACTGGCCAGAATCGCGAACACCACGGCTTCCGCCAGCGGCACAAACAAATAGCCGGCGACTCCCGTCAAAAAGAACATCGGCACGAAGACAATGCAAATGCACAGGGTGGAAACGAACGCCGGAAGCGCAATCTCCTGCGAACCCTTAATGATGGATTCGTCCAATGGCTGTCCGGAGGCCATGTGACGATGGATGTTTTCGATCGCGACGGTGGCGTCATCCACCAGAATCCCCACGGCCAGCGCCAAACCGCCGAGGGTCATCAAATTGAGGGTTTCGCCCAGGGCGCTGAGGATGGCGACGGAACAAAGCACCGAAAGCGGGATGGACAAGGCGATGATAAACGTGCTCCGCCAGGAACCCAGGAACAGGAGAATCATCAGGGCGGTCAGCGACGCGGCAATAACGCCTTCGCGCAAAACGCCGCGAATGGCCGCGCGCACGAAAAGCGATTGATCGGCAAACTCGGCAACGTGCAGGTCTCCCGGAATCGTCTTCATGACGCCCGGCAGGGCCGCTTTGATCCCTTTCACCACGTCGAGCGTCGATGCATCGCCCGCTTTCATAATGGTCAGCAACGCGCCACGGACTCCGTTCTCGCGCACGGCGTTTTTTTGGGGCGTGTAGCCGTCATGGACCTGTGCGACATCCCGCAAATAGATGGTTGTCCCGTTGACGACTTTGACCGGCAAATAGTTCAGGTCATTAATCGCCCGTGCGTTTGAATCCACGGCAACGTCGTATTCCGTGGGACCGATCTTGGCCGTGCCGCTCGGCAGAACGAGGTTCTGGGCGTTGACCGCGTTAATCACATCTTCCGGTTGCACGTCTTTGGCTTTCAAGGCCGCCAGGTCTAAATCCACCGCAATGACGCGCGTCTTGCCGCCATAAGGCCAGGGGATCATCGCGCCGCGCACGCCGACCAGGCCCACGCGGACCAGGTTGGCGGTGGCGTCGAACATTTGTTGTTCCGACATTGTCGGGCTGCTGAAGCTGTACTGTAAAATCGGGACCGTGGAGGCGTTGTATTGAATGATCAACGGGGGCAGCATGCCGGGAGGCATTTGTTTGAGCACCGTTTGCGAGATGGCGGTGACCTGGGCAACCGCCGAATCCAGGGACGCGTGCGGTTGAAGAAACACTTTGATGACGCCAACGCCCTCGTAGGAGGTGGACTCGATGTGCTCGATGTTATTTACGGTGGTGGTCAGCGCGCGCTCTTCCACATAGACGACACGCTGTTCCATTTGCTGGGCATTGAGGCCGGTGTAGTTCCAGATTATGCTGATCACCGGAATATTGATGGCGGGAAATATATCCACCGGCGTCCGCATCAAAATGAACGGCGTCAGAATAATCAGCAGCAGAGCGGCCACGACGAACGTGTACGGCCGGCGCAGCGCTAGGAGAACAATCCACATATATACCTTAAAATCCTGGAATTAAATGATTATAAAACAACGAGCGCCCGTCGAAGCAATCTCTGATTCACTTCGCCGCAGATTAGTAAATGACCGTTTAGTCAAACCAGGCGTAAAATTTTCATTCATCTTTTTATTTTCAGGCTGCGAATTTTTGAACCCCGATCATGTCCATAACCGTCGGTTCCAATTCCCGAATCGGCACCAGATCGTTGTGGACTTTTGCGTAGAGCAACATGCCCAGAGTGCTTGTATAAATCCGTTTGGCGACGGTACGGGGATCCGCGATGGAAACGGCGCCTTCGCGGCCCGCATCCCGCAGCGCGCTCTCCAGATAACGAATCGTTCGATCCATGATTTCCTGGGATTTGGCGCGGATTTTCTCGTCCTGGGTGGCCAGTTCGGTGCCCAGGCTGGCATAAGGGCAGCCGCAAACATGGCCGTATTTCTCGGCTTTTTGCTTTTGCCGGTTCCAAACGTAGCGGCACCAAAGCGCCAGGCGTTCCAGGGGCGGCACTTGCGGAGAAAAAATCCGGTCCATTTCCGGCTGTTTTTCCCGCCAGTTTTCTTCGTAGGCCTCGACCGCCAGTTCGGATTTTGAATCAAAAAAATGGTAAAAACTGCCTTTGTTGACGCGGGCGCGTTCGCAAATCTGGTCCACGCTCACCGAGCCGTAGCTTTGGTTCCAAATGAGGTCAAAGGCCACTTGCAACAGTTTTTCGCGGGTATCAGACGGCTTTGCCATAAACGCTTCGGAGAATACAGCAGTTGACTGAATAGTCAAATGAAAAAGTTTTTGGACGGCGGGGCTCCCCATGAAACGGCCTGGGGGGGGGGGCGCGGTATTCATGCCGTTTCCGCACTGCATTCGCATCCAACGCCCAAGCGCCCTGAAGGCCGCGCCCCTTTTTTTGCGCAGCCGCGATGACGGGCAGTTGAAATTTGCGAACGTTTGATTTACGGTAGGACCAAACATTGTGAAAGCGACGCTGAGAATACTGAATCTAGAGGACAACGCGCGGGACGCGGAGTTGACGGAAGCGATGATTTCGGCCCGATGGCCGCAATGCCATTTCATCCAGGTGGACAACCGGGAAGAATTTATTTCCGCCCTGGATGAAGATCTGGACTTGATTCTTTCCGACTATACGATCCCGGGCTTCAGCGGTCGCGACGCGCTGTTGCTGGCGCAGGAAAAGCGGCCGGAAGTTCCGTTTCTGTTTGTGTCCGGGACCATCGGCGAAGACGCGGCGGTGGAGGCGCTAAAAAATGGGGCCACCGATTATGTATTGAAGCACCGCCTCATGCGGCTGATTCCCGCGGTGGATCGTGCTTTGCGTGAAGTCGAAGAGCACACCGAACGCGAACGCGCCGAGGAAGCCATGCGGCAGTCCGAGCACAAATATCGCGAATTATTCGAGAGCTTGAGCGACGCCGCGTTTCTGGCAGATGAACAAACCGGGAAAATCATAGACACCAATCGCCAGGCGGAGACGCTCCTGGGCCGGTCGCGGGCGGAAATTCTTGGGCGCCACCAGTCTCAATTCCTGGCGGCTGCCGGTCGCGGTGAGCCGGGTAAAAGTGTCCGGCCAGCGGCTGAGCGCAATGAAAAGTCCCAACCGTCGCATTGCCAGTTGATTCGCGCGGGCAAGGGACCGATTCCGGTGGAGGCGCGGGCCACGCGGTTGAAGCTTTATGGGCGGCAGCTTGTTTTGTGGTTATGCCATGAGGCGTAACGTCGGGCCTCCTGGCCTGACGTAGAGGACAGGCTTCCAGCCGCCCGGAAAATCTACGAATAGGTTGCGGTTTCAGGATCACGAACGTCTTGCTGCAAGTCGTCCCTTTCCTCCGCCGCGCTGGAAGCGACGGCTCTATGGCAGGCAGGATGCCTGCCGCTGCCATCAAGCGGCCTTGGCGGCGCGTTTGGCTTCGTGCGCCGCGATCAGGCTTTCGAAAATCCATTTTCCGTCGTCGCTGCCCAAAATCGTTTCGCAGGCGCGTTCGGGGTGTGGCATGAGGCCGGCCACGTTGCAGCGTTCATTGCAGATGCCGGCAATATTGAAGAGCGAACCGTTGGGATTGGCGGCCTCGGTCAGGTTCCCGTCCGGGTCACAGTATTGCCACAGGATTTGCCGGTTTGCCTTTAATTTTTCCAAGGTTTCCGCGTCGGCAAAGTAACAGCCTTCGCCGTGCGCGATGGGAATTTTCAGGATTTTGTCCTGTGAAATTCTGGCGGTAAACGGGGTGTTGAAATGGCTGGTCTTCAGAAAAATGTGTTCACAATGGAATTGCAGGTCGCGGTTGCGCACCAGTGCGCCGGGGAGCAGGCCCGCTTCGCAGAGAACCTGAAAGCCATTGCAAATACCGAGGACCAGGCCGCCATGGTCGGCGAATTGTTGCACGGCTTCCATGACCGGGCTAAATCGCGCGATCGCGCCGGTGCGCAGATAATCGCCGTAACTGAACCCGCCGGGGATAATGACGGCGTCAGCGTCGCCGAGCGACGTTTCCTTGTGCCAAAGCAGCCGCGCGGAATGGCCAAGCGCGCGGACGGCATGCACGGCGTCCTGGTCGCAATTGCTGGCGGGGAACTGAAGAACGGCGAAGTTCATATTTTGGTCACTCGGCAATTTCCAGCCGGTAATCTTCAATCACGGGATTGCTCAGAAATTTATGGCAGGCTTCGTCCAGGGCTTTGCGCGCAGTTTCCCGGTCGCCGCCGTCCAGTTCCACTTCCAGATATTTTCCCACGTGAACGGCCTTGACGCCGCGATAGCCCATGTGTTCCAGGGCTTTTTGTACGGTCTTGCCCTGCGGATCCACGACGGCTTTTTTTGGGGTGACGATGATTTTTGCTTTCATGCGCGCGCCCAATTTTGGGAAAACCCAATCCCGGAAGCGAGAAGTATTTATTTCCGAACCGGATTGAATTTTGCCGCTGGTTGCGCCATTCTTTACCAATGGAAGTTTCACCGATGGAAGGGCAGGTTTGCAATATTGGCATCGAACGCAAGCTCACCGAGCCGTGCTCGATTGTGATTTTCGGCGCGAGCGGCGACCTGACGGCCCGCAAACTCATCCCGGCGTTTTATCATCTTTGCAAGGATGGCCTGATGCCGCCGGCCTTTCGGATCATCGGCTTTGCGCGGCGCGAAAAGAGCGACGAAACGTGGCGGAAGGAGCTGCGCGTGGCGCTCGACCAATTTTCCCGGACCAAACCCGTGGACGACGGGCTCTGGAATAATTTCGCCGGAAACCTGTTTTATTGCGTGGGCAACGTCACCGACGCGGCGGCCTATGCGAAGCTGGAGCAAAAGCTCAACTCGTTCCAGAACCCGAAGCTTCGGCACAATTTGTTGTTCTATCTGGCGACCCAGCCGAGCCAGTTCGGGCAAATCATCGAGCAATTGCATAATGCCCGCCTGCTGCACAAGGAGGTTGGCGAAGGCTGGCAGCGGCTGGTCATCGAGAAGCCCTTTGGGCACGACCTGGCTTCGGCCAAAACCCTGAACAATGAGCTGACGCGCTTTGCGCATGAACGGCAGGTCTGCCGGATTGACCATTATCTCGGCAAGGAAACCGTCCAAAACATTTTGATGTTCCGATTTTCCAACTCCATTTTTGAAGAGCTTTGGAACCGTGAATCGGTAGATCACGTACAGATTACCGTGAGCGAAAAACTGGGAGTGGGAGACCGGGGCGGCTACTACGAGGAAGCCGGGGCGTTGCGCGACATGGTGCAAAATCACATGCTCCAGGTGCTGGCGCTGGTGAGCATGGAACCGCCGGTTTCGCTGGAAGCGGAATCCATTCGCGATGAAAAGGTCAAGCTCCTCAAGTCCATCCGCCCGCTCACGGCCGCAGATTTCGCGAAGCAGATCGTGCGCGGCCAGTATTTTGCCGGCACCGTGGACGGCCAGCCGCGCCCGGGCTACCGTCAGGAAGCCAAGGTGAAACCGGATTCCAACGTGGAAACCTACATGGCCCTCAAACTCTTCATTGACAACTGGCGCTGGAGCGGCGTGCCGTTTTATTTGCGGACGGGAAAGTATTTGCCGATGAGCGCCAGCGAAGTGCGCATCCAGTTCCGTCCCACCCCTAATGTCCTGTTTGCCGCCGAATGCGGAAAGAAGCTGGATCCGAACGCGCTGACGCTCCGCCTTCAGCCCAACGAAGGGATCTCCCTGCGTTTCAACGGCAAGGTCCCCGGCATGAGCCTGGGCGTGCGGCCGGTGCGGATGCACTTCAGCTATGATGCCGAATTTGGCGCCTACACGCCCGAAGCTTATGAACGATTGCTCCTGGAGGCCATTGCCGGAGACGCGACCCTGTTCATCCGCCGTGATGAAGTTGAAACGGCGTGGCAAATTGTGGATTCTATCCGCGACGGCTGGCATGGCAAACCGCTGACCAACCGCGAATTTTACGCGGCCGGCACGTGGGGCCCGATGGCCGCCGACGAGTTGTTGGCGCAAAGCGGCCATGCCTGGCATGAACCGCTGGTCATCAAATGATTTATGTCTGAATACAAAGCAGTCATCAAATGGACGCGGACCAGCCCCGACTTTTTGAAGGGCCGATACTCGCGTGAACACACATGGACTTTTGATGGCGGCGTGACCGTTCCGGCCTCGGCGTCGCCGGCCGTCGTGCCCGCGCCCTGGTCCAACCCATCGTGTGTGGACCCGGAAGAAGCGTTCGTGGCGTCGTTGTCGAGCTGTCACATGCTGACGTTCCTGTTTTTAGCCCAGAAACAGGGCTTTCAAATTGACGCCTACGAAGATGAAGCGGTCGGAACCGTGTCCAAAAATGAAAAAGGCGCGATGTGGGTCAGTGCGGTCACGCTCAACCCCAAAATCACGTTTAGCGGCGATAAGCAGCCGGCGCCGGCGGACCTGGAACGCCTGCATCATCTCTCGCATGAAAACTGTTTCATCGCCAATTCGGTGAAAACCGCGGTGACAGTGAAATAAAAGGAAATCAATGGCGCTCGACGGAGCGCGGCTGTGTGCGGCAGCACCAGCCGCAGCAGTGAGACAATGTGTGAAAACTGAAATCTTGTGATTGACCATCTGACGCCAACTGCCGGGTGCTGCGACTGGTCTCCCGATAAATCGGGAGACACAGTCGCGCGCCGTCGTTGTTCGACGACGGCGATGGTCGCGAAAACTTTTAGGCATAGTCGCACCATTCACCCAAAATAAAGAAAAATAAAGCTATGGCTGTTCCCACATTACGACCCACGGCCGTCCAGAACGAAACATTTGGCGGCGTCACGTATCATATCGAAGGCGAACTGGTGCCGGCATTGCACCTGGAATTGAGCGGCACCGGCGTTTATTTCGAGCATCACATTCTGCTTTGGAAAGATCCGGCGGTGCAAGTCGGGCTGCACCCGCTCAAAGGCGGCTTTAAACGGATGCTCGCCGGAATGCCGTTTTTGCTCACCGGCGCGCGCGGGCCGGGCCGCATCGCCTTCAGCCGGGACGGCGCCGGGCATGTCTTTGG
>JASHPN010000013.1 GCA_030038175.1 Verrucomicrobiia bacterium | reverse complement strand
CGCGCGCCGCTGGGCACGCACGAACGGTTCATCGGTTTTTTAATCGAGCATTACGCGGGCAATTTCCCCCTTTGGCTCGCGCCGGAACAGGTCCGGGTGCTCACCATTGGCGAAGATGAGAAGCTGGCGGGTTATGCCAAACAAGTCCTGGGCGAACTGCGCGCTAATTTCGTGCGCGCGGAGGCTGATTTCTCCTCGAACAAAATCAACGGCAAGATCCAGGACGCGGAAAAAGCCAAAGTTCACACGATGCTCGTCATCGGGGGCCGGGACCTGGAAGCGGGAAACGTGAGCGTGCGCGTTCACGGCAAGGGCAACCTGGGAGCAAGGCTCAAAGGCGAAGTAGTGGCGGAGATTTTGAGAACTATTCGCGAGAGGAAAGATGGATGAACGAACGAATCTCTTTCGTTGATCAAGCTCAGTCAGAGCCTCCTTACGTCGGCTCCTGCGCAAATACAGACGCGAGCGCAGCGGCGAAGGATTATCCGAAATCCAAAACAAATCTTGAGGAACCGTGAAAATCGAGACGGGCACTGCATTTCGGCCCGGAATGATTGGCGTTGCGGCCATGTATTCGGGGTTGGCGGCGCTGGTTTTCTTTTTGGCGTTTTGCAATTTAGACGGGCGCTTGTTTTGGGCCGATGAGGCGGAAACCGCGCTCCTGGCAAAGAACATGCTGAAATTTGGCGTTCCAAAGGTGGACGACGGCGCCGTCCATATTTCCCTGCACGGAGACAACATTGACGCGCGCAATGGCATTTGGACCTGGTCTCCGTGGCTGCCGGATTATGTCACGGCAGCGTCCTTTGCAGTTTTCGGCACGACCACCTGGGCGGGGCGCGCTCCTTTTGCTTTGATCGGCTGGCTGGCGGTCATTCTTTTGGGGGTGGTGGCATGGAAGGTTTATCGAAGCCATCGAATCGCGCTTGCCAGCATGTTGTTGCTGGGAACGTCCGAGGTCTTTTTGCTGCACATCCGGCAGTGCCGTTATTATTCCGCAACGGTCCTGGCTGAAATCGTGTTGGTCTATGGAATGTTCGAGTTGCTGGCGCAAAAAAAGCGAGGCTCGTGGTTGATTCTGGCCGGGCTGCTGGTCCAATTCTATTGCAATTACACGAGCGCGGCAGCCAACCTGCCGGTTCTTGGGTTTGTAGCGTGGAGATTGTTCCGCCGGAAAAGCGAGACACTGCCATCGCTTCTTTTGAGCCTGGGCATTTGGCTTTTGCTTTCGGTGCCGTGGTTATGGTATGCGGAAACCTGGCGCCAGGGCGGCGCCGAAGGCCGCGAGACCCCGCTGCATTTACTGTATTTCTACGCCTGGCAATTTCATTTCCACTTTTTGCCATGGTGCTTTCTCTTGCTGCCGGCGGCCGGATGGTCTTTTCGCCGTTTCTCTCAAAACACGTCAAAGACCGAAAATCCGCCGGCGGCCGTCCTGAGTTTCGAGAAATATCTTGTCCTCCTGATGCTTCTTTACGTCCCGGTGCTGGGCGTGATGCCGATGGCGTTTTCCCGGTACCTGTTGCCGCTGCTGCCGCTCGCCTGTCTCCTGGCGGCGGCATGGGTTTTTCGTTACCTGAAATGGACGTTTCCGGCAATTGCAGTGCTGGCCGTTCAATGCCTGACGAACGTGTTCGCCGTGGCGACGGACCCCTTTGCCAAAGAATATCCGCTGCGGTCGCCATTTGCGGACGTTGTTTTCAGCGCCGCGCTGCCATACCAGGACCGGCTCACCGACCTGCTCCGATTTTTCAAGGCGCAGGCGCGCCCGGGAGAAGTTTTGGCATCGTGGGATCCGGAGTTTCCTTTGGCGTTTTATACGGGTCTCAAGGTGGTTGATGCCCGGCTGGCGCCGGACCCGTTTCATCCCCTGCCCGATTGGATATTGCCGGAAAGCGCGAATGGAGATCCGAATCGGAGACACAACGAATTGCCCGATCGCGTGAAAGCCCACTATGAAAGAATTGTCCTGATGGTGCACGGTTCACCCCCGATGGACAACATACCCGAGCCGGAAGCGTTTCAGCTCCAAACCGCCGAAGCCACTTCGGCTTTCATTATTTATAAGCTAAAGGACCGAAAGTGAACAACCGAAGCGCCCGGCTTCCGTTATGGCGGCGGCAGCGGTTTTTCGCCCGAGGTCTTCACCATGTCGTCCACGACTTTTTTAAAATCATCAAGCCCGGTGGCGGGAATGATGATATTGTCGCGCCTGCCGTTGACGTCTTCCGTAATTCGTAAAAATCGTCCCCGCGGGTTTTCCTTGAGCGCAAACAGGAACGTTTTGCGCTCGATCTGAATCTTGTCGCTTTTAAGTGTATCTTCCTGAACCTGTGGCCGCGGCTGGCTATAAGCCCGCCGCCCGAATGGAGATGGTCTTTCGTTTGAAATCATAATACCCACTGAAATGCCTTTCCAGCTACGCTAAAACTCAACGGATGGCGGCATTTTGTCAACATCCAAAATCAGACATTTTTTGGCAAATTATTTGTCAATTTTGGGACATCCCGCAAATCAATTGCGAAATTCGCAAGTCATTGAGTTGCAGAGGCGAATTCTCTTTTTCATTTGCGAATTGACGGCAACGCCGAGTTACGGGAAATTTGATGGCTTTATGGCACGCATTCAACGGGCGCTCGTTTCGGTTTCCGATAAGATGGGTTTGGTCGCTTTGGCACAAGTCCTGGCCCAGGCAAACATTGAAATTCTTTCCACCGGCGGCACGGCCAAAATGTTGCGCGAGGCGGGTATTGGCGCCCGAGACATCAGCGAGCACACGGGCTTTCCAGAAATGCTTGATGGCCGGGTCAAGACCCTCCATCCCAAAGTTCACGGCGGGCTGCTCTATATTCGCGGGAACGAAAAACATGAAGCGGCCGCGCGCGAACATGGCATTGCGGCCATTGATTTGGTGGTCGTGAATCTGTATCCCTTTGAACAAACCGTCGCCCGGGCCGGCGTCAGCCTGCATGACGCCATCGAAAACATTGATATTGGAGGACCGTCAATGCTCCGAAGCGCGGCCAAGAACCACGAGAGTGTCACGGTGGTGGTGGATCCGGTGGATTATGACGAAGTGGCCCGGCAAATCTCGGAAACCGGAAATACGACGCTGGAGCTTCGGCGCAAACTGGCGGCGAAAGTTTTCGCCCGCACCGCCGCCTATGACACCGCCATTGCGGCTTATTTTGCCTCCGAATTCAAGCCCGGCGGCGCGGACTTGCCGAAGTCCCTCGCCCTCCTGGCGCCGCTCTCACAACCGCTGCGCTACGGCGAAAATCCGCATCAGGCGGCCGCCCTTTACGGCCGGTTCAACGAGTTTTTCCGGCAGCTCCATGGCAAAGAGCTTTCGTATAACAACATCCTGGACCTGACGGCGGCGGCGCATTTGATATGCGAATTTGAAAACGACGCCCCGACGCTCGCGATTTTGAAACACACCAATCCCTGCGGTGTCGGACAGGGGCAAGACCTGCGCCAGGCATGGGACCGCGCGTTTGCGACCGACCGGCAGGCGCCGTTTGGCGGCATCATCGCAACGAACCGCGTTTTGGACGCGGCCTGCGCCGAGGCGATTTCCGAAATTTTCAGCGAAGTGATTGTCGCGCCCGGGTTTTCCGCCGAAGCGCTGGGCATCCTGCAAAAGAAGAAAAATCTGCGCCTGATCCAGGTCTTGAAGACACCGCGCCGGGCCGGCGCGTTGGATCTTCGCAGCGTGGGCGCGGATTCCTTTTTAGCGCAACAATCGGACACGAGAACAGCGGGACGGGCGGATTTGAAAATCGTGACGCGCCGGCAACCCTCGGAAGAAGAATTTCAGGCGATGCTCTTCGGCTGGCGCGTGGTCAAACACGTGAAATCAAACGCCATTGTCTATGCCGGGCCCGATCGCACGCTGGGTGTTGGCGCCGGGCAAATGAGCCGCGTGGACGCCAGCCGGATCGCCGTCTGGAAGGCTCAGGAAGCCAAACTTTCGCTTAAAGGCAGCGTGGTTTGCAGCGACGCTTTTTTCCCCTTTCCTGACGGATTGATTGCCGCGGCGGAAGCCGGCGCAACGGCCGCCATTCAACCGGGCGGTTCCGTGAAGGACTCGGAAGTGATTGCGGCGGCGAATGAACACGGCATCGCCATGGCGTTCACGGGCGCCCGTCACTTCCGGCATTGAAACCAGGCAACGCGCCACGATCCTGACGCAACTGCCCATCAGCGCGCCAAATAAAAAACTAACGCGGCCTGGCCGAGCGTAACGAGAGCCAGGATTACCCACACAAAGTTCTCCCGCCCGCGCAAGCCCCTTTGCGGCGCGGGCGCAAGCCAAAATTGAATTTTGGCCGAACCCACGGTCATGACGTCTCCGTTCCGGAGGGGGGCATTTTCCACCGGATTGCCGTTGATGGCGGCCATCGCGGAGGACGTTGCCGCAAGATAAAAACCGTCTCTTTTCCTAAATTCCAGGGAAAGGTGATGGTCCCAAACACCGTCATCCTCCAAGGGCAAATGATTTTGGGGCGCGCGTCCGATGCGAAAAGGAAAATGGCTGGCAACCACGCGGCCGCCAGCCTTTTTGCCGGAGAGAATGTGCAAATGGATCATCAGAAAACCCGGCGAGGCACCTGAATCTGGTCCCCGGGATAAACGGGAAGATCTTTGTCCGGATCCCGAAGCGCCTGGTTCAAGTGCACTTGAACACGCGTGCCATCCCGGCGATTGAGCCAGACCGTGTGACTGGCAAATTGCGTTAAATCACCGGCGGCCTGAATGGCCTTGGTAACCGTGGTCTCGCCGATATAGACCACCGGGCCCGGGTGCTGGACCTCGCCCCCGACGTAATAAACGCGGTTCTGGGCGGTGACGGTCACGGTCAGGCGGATGTAATATTGCGGCACATAACGCGTTTGAACATCCGCCTGCAATTCACCGGGCGTTTTGCCGGCTGCCTGCACGGTCCCGATCAGCGGCAGGCTGATGGTACCGTCATCAGCAATCAAACAGGACTGGCCCGGGGAAGCAATCGGGCCGGGAACTTCCTGGCTACCCGTCGAAGTATCCACGAGGACCGTTTCACCGGATTGAAGGAGAGCGCCATTGGTACCCGTGTCAGTGGCATCCGCATCATTGGTCATTGCCCCCATGGGAGTTGGGGTCGCCGTCATGGCGGGGGGATTGGGAGTGTCCAAAAGGGACACGTCGTCTTTTGTGCCGCACCCGGAAAGGACCGCGGCGGCCAAAAGGGGGACGCTCAAGAACAACGTCAGTTTCAATAAAAAATTCATGAACAACTATCCTTGCTGAATTGCAGCGCCAACGCAAATCAATACTTTTTCAGAATTTTTGCGGGAGTTTGATACGGCCGCCGTCACCTGAGGAATTGCCGTTGTCACGAGGCGAGCTTTTAGCGGTTTCAGTTGCTTCTTCGTTGCTGTGGTAGTAGTAACCGCCGTAATAATAATAACTTTCGTCCTGGGCCATATTGATGTTGTTCAGCACGATACCCACGAGGTTGCCGCCGACCTTTTCCACCATTTGTTTGGCGCGAATATTCATTAATTGCGGATAACGGCGGTACTGGATGATTTGAATGGCCATGTCCACCTCGCTGGCGAGCACGGAAGCGTCGCTCAACCCCATGATGGGCGGCGAATCAAAAAGGATGAAATCATACCGCCGTTTGAGTTCGGCAATAAGATTTCTCATCGGCTCGGAACCGAGGATGTTGGTGGAATTTCCCGGCAGTTTACCGCTGGCCATGAAATTAAGCATCGGCACGGAGGTCGTTTGAATCACCTGCTCCAGGGTGTTTTGCTTGAGCAAATAATTGATCAGGCCAAGGTTGTTGGTCAATCCCAGCAGCTTGTGGAGAGTCGGGCGCCGCAAATCCGAATCCACAACCAGCGTGCGCTCGCCGGCCTGGGCAAAAACGGTCGCCAGATTCAGCGCCGTGGTGGATTTGCCCTCGCCCATGCCCGCGCTCACCACCACAATGGTGTTGAAGTTTTTGTCCTTGCGCGAAAAGAGAATATTGGTACGGAGCACCCGGTAGGCCTCGGCGTGCGAACTGTCAGGACCTTCCTCGATCAGCCGGCCGATGTTCTGGGGAATAACCCCCAGGACGGGCGCCTGGAAGACCCGCTCCACTTCGTCAATCGTCTTAACGCTGGTATCGAGATACTCAATGAAAAATGCCAGACCCACACCGACCAAAAGGCCAACGAAGGCACCGAGGCCAATTTGGAGCGCTTTTTTGGGTTTCACCGGATAGTCGCCAGGCACCGCGTCATTGATGGGCGTGACCAGCGTGCTCTTGGGAATGGCGGTTTGCGCTGTGATTTCACTAATTCTCGCGCCAAGTAACTGATGCAATTCCCGTTTATCCAAAAGCGCCCGTTTCGCCTCCCAATACGGCTGGCCCCGGACCTCTTCCGCCTGGATCTCCGTCTTCAATTCGTCCAATTTGTTGCTGATGGTGTCCACCTTGTCCCTTTGGGCCTGAACGGCCGTCTGCAGGCCAATCATGATCCCGGCGACGCGCTCGCTGATTTGACGTCTCTCCTCGTTGGCCAAATCCAATGTCGCCTCGCGGTCCGGGCTGTTGGATCCGAGGTAATTTACTTCGACGGCATTTTTCTGCTCGTTATCATGCAGTTTGCCGAGCAAATCACTTAGCTGGGAATCGGAATCAATGGTTGATAACACATCGGCCAGCGCGGTGGGGTTGGTTGCCTGGATTACCTGAAAGACCGCATACTGATCGGCGAGTTTCGACAAGGTGGCCTCGTCGTCAATCAACTCGGTGTCGAACTGCTGCAATTGCTGGGAGGTAATGGTGGGCGTCGGTTGGGTGGCATTGGGATCAGTGTCAGGGATATTATACTCGGCGCGCATTTGGTCCACGTTGCTCTGCGTGAGCAGGATGCCCGCTTCTTCGTCATTGTACTGTTTTTCCAAAACGGCGATGCCGTTGGCGCTGAGCTGCCGATGCTGCTCCAGGCGATAGTCCCGGTAATCTTTGGCGATGTCGTTCGCGATTTTTGCCGCCATGTCCTTGTCTTCGTCATAGACGGTAATATCAATAATCTTGGTGTTGCGATTGGCATCCAGGCTGATATTGCCCCGCAAATAATCGATCGCTTCGTTCATCGTGAGCGGCGTGCCATCGGGATTTATTTTTTTGCCCCAGGCGGCGGCCAAATGGAAATCGTCAATGACGCGCTCCAGGACCACTTCCCCCTGAATGGCCTTGAGCTCCGTTTCCATGAAATAGGGGTCGTACGTTGCATAAGTTGCCGCCCCGCCGGACATGCTCACGTCCGAAACATAATCCGGCTGGATTTCGATCTCGGCCGTGCTGCTGAATTCCGGGCGCATGAGAAAGGTGACGACGGTAGCCATGATCGTCGTGATAAAAAAGACCGAGACAATGATCGCCTTGCGAATCCGGATGATTCGCCAGTAGTCAAGAAAGTGCAGTTTGCTTTCGGGCGCGTTTTGTGTTTCGGGCGAATCCATATCAATCAATATAAAAGGGAGCCAAGTGGTGTTTAGACCCGGCTCCCTGCTGGGCGTTCAAAATCTTTAATGAAATGTGGGCGCTTTAATAGGTGGCAGTGATTCCAATATACTCACGATTTCGCGCGTAACTTGTGGCCACACCCCCTCCGGAGTCCGCATAGTCGAAATTATACCCGACTTCGGCTGAAAGGAACGGGTTAATGGCATAGGAAAGATTCAATCCCAAACTGTACCAGGCTTGCGCTGAACCGGCGGCGCCTCCTTCATAACCGCCAAGTTGATAATGCCCGATAATACTGCCCAGCAATTTGGGAGTAATTTGATGGTTGACCGAGGCATAGACCACTGAGGTTTCCTGAAAGAGCGTGACGCCCTGGGCCGTACTCCCCGTGGACGCGATGGAAGTTGGACTTTCGGATTGCGTAAATCCCAGTTGAGCATAGTCGCCCGGCAAATACGTGTACGTGACCGCGAGGTTGGCATACGGCTCCACGAAAGTTGACGACTGGGTGTCGAAGGAGGGGAGATTATAGCTGTCTGAGATCTGGGCGCCCACCTGGGCCGTGGCGCTCAGGTTTTCGTTGAAGGCATATTGAGCGCCAATGTAACCATAATTGGAAAATTCATTGCGGCTATCGCTGAAATAGACGTTATGCGCCGGAGTGGTATCAATGGATATCGGCTCGTTGCCAATGAAATCGTCCAAACCAAACTGGTAACCAACCAGGAATGTCAAATTGGGCAGATATTGATAATTCAGATTCGCCCAAAACGAATGCCCGTCCATATTCAATAATCCGGCAAGGGTAGCTCCAGTTACCGGCAAGGTAGCTATCGTTGCGCCATGCTGTTGGTAATCCACAAACGTGTTCTCATAGCCAACGTCCGTGCTGAACAGCAGACTCCACTCGGTGTGCACCGTCAGGGTTGCCTGATTCTCAATGTTGTTGCCTTCCGCCCGATAGGGCAAAGACGTGGGCGAGGCGCTCAATTGGGGTTCCTGCGAGACCGTAAAGGCGTCTTGAATTTTTCCTTCCAGCCGCTCGGTAAACGCGTGATCCACCCACAAGTCCGCTTCATGCGATTGGTCAATCGGGTTCTGCCCGATGTTCTCGCGGTCCTGGTAATAATACAATCCGTAAGTATATCGCAGGCCCAACTCCGTTTGTTGCAGCGGCACAATGAAGCTCAACGAGGGGCTCAATTCAGCTCCCCAACTGGCGCGCTTGCCAGTGGCGTCGCTGTGAGCCGTCGTATAGTTGTCGTCGTAAAATCCGCGCAAGGTTCCGGACACACTCCACATCTTGGAGGCGTCGTTCGCGGTTATATCCGGCGCGTAAACGTCCGCGTGAAGACTGGCGGCTCCGATGGCCGCGATTCCGGCAGAAACAAGAACTTTTTTCATAGCGTTGCGTGACTGACCATTTCTAGAACTCTCCAATTGGCACTGTATAAACCATGATTTGACAAAGGCATATTTACGGGCAAGCACGCCAGCCTGTCAAATGTATTTATCATTTTTTTTTGTTCGACGCCAGTTAGAAATCAAGCCTCTCGCTTCACTCTTAACGCCCGCAATAAAGACTCTAAATTCAGAGTATTTACGACGTCCTTTTGTTCCAGCCAGCCCTTGCGAGCAACTCCGGTGCCGAGCCGCATAAAACCCGCGTGCTCATTCCGGTGGGCGTCCGGATTGATGACGCACTTTAAACCTTTGCGCCGCGCCGCCGGCCACCAGCGCCAGTCCATATCAAATCGGCGGGGGTTGCAATTGAATTCGATCCAGGTTCCCGTCCCAACACACGCATCAATCACGGCGTGGAGGTTCACCGGGTACGGGTCCCGCTCCAAAAGCAACCGCCCGGTCGGATGGGCGATGATATGAACGAATTTATTCTCCGCCGCGCGGATCAGGCGCCTGGTATTTTCGGCCTCGTTGTTCGAAGGCTGATGCAGGCTCGCCACGACGACATCCAATTCCGACAAAATGTCATCGCCCAGGTCCAGGCCGTTTTTCAGGATGTCCACCTCCACGCCGGCCAGCAATCGAAACGCTTCGCCCTTCTGCGAATATTCGGCATTGATCTTTTTTATTTCGGACATTTGGGCGCGCAAGCGCGCGGGGTCCAAACCGTTCGCCTGGAACGACGCCCGCGAGTGGTCCGTGACGGCCCAATATTGCAGGCCCAGGCCGTTCATGAACCGGGCGATGTCCTCCAGCCGATCGTGCCCGTCGCTCCAGGTGGAATGATTGTGCAGGGAACCTTTCAGGTCCGACCATTGGACCAGGCGGGGAAGTTCATTTTTTTCCGCCGCCTCAAATTCACCGAGGTCCTCGCGCAATTCCGGTTCGAGGTACGGCAAATCCAGTTTTGCAAAAATTTCCTCCTCCGTCCGGCAGGGAACCCGCAATTTGGGATCGCGCGTTTCCTCCTTTGATTTGAAAAGCCCGTATTCGTTGAGCCGCAAGCCGCGCGCGATGGCCCGCTGGCGCATCACGATGTTGTGCTCCTTGTTTCCGGTGAAATACATGAGCGCGAATGGAAATTCCCGGTCGTTCACGACCCGCAAATCCGATTGCAGGCCGCCTTCCAGAATCACGCTTGCTTTGGTTTCACCTTTGGCCGTCACTTTGACGATGCCCGGCTGTGAACAGAAGAATTCAATGACTTGCGCCGGTTTTCGAGAGGATGCGAGCAAATCAACGTCCCCGATGATTTCTTTATTTCGGCGCAAACTGCCCGCGGCGCTGCACCGGATCACCGCTTCGTGCCCGCGCAGACTTTCCAGCAATGGTTCGGCGGCGGCCAGCGCGTCGCTCAACAAATGTTTGCTGGCGAAGGCGCGCCGCCGCTGGATGCCTTCGCAAATGTTCGCCGCTGTTTTTTCTCCAAAACCAGCTAATTCAGCCACCTTGCCCGATTGGCATGCGGCCTCCAACTCGGCGACGTTTTGAATGCCAAGTTTGTCATGCAGCGTTTTGACTTTCCGGGGACCAACGCCGGGGATTTCCAGCATCTCCGACAGGCCGGCCGGAATAGATGCTCTCAACTCTTCGTAGTAAACCAGCTTTCCCGTCTCCACCAATTCCTTGATCTTTTTGCCAATACCTTCGCCGATGCCTTTGACTTCCGCGAGGCGGTCCTCGGCAATTATCTTTTCCAGCGGCTCGGCCAGATTTTCAATCGCCCGGGCCGCGTTGGAATAGGCCCGGGTCTTGAACGGATTTTCGCCTTTCAACTCCAGCAGCGTTCCGATTTCAACCAGGGTCTCGGCGACTTTGCTTTTGTCCATGCGGCAAATATAGATTCAATGACCGCGGAGCAAAGCCCAAAGTTGAGCCGGGATTTATTGGCCGGGATTCGTCAATTGGTTGGTGATATACATCGGATTTGGCTGGTCAATGGAAGGCTCAATTGCGGCCGGCGAATTCTTTTCGGCCTTGATTTCGGCCTTCCGTTCCTCATTGACGATCTCGCGCTCGTTCCGTTCCGCCGCCATGATTCCCGGCGAGCGCACTTCTTCTTTGACCGCCTGGAGGGAAGCTGCTTCCGGAGTTCTCAGGACGGTCGGACGCATGAGCACCACCAATTCGTCCCGGGTCTTGTTGCTGGAGGGAGCCTTGAACAATCTGCCGATCAGCGGGATGTCCTGCAGGAGGGGAATGCCGCTGCTGGACAGGTCATTTTCGGTGTCGGTGAACCCGCCCAGCATGATGGTGTCACGGTCTTTGACCGCGACTTCAGAAGTAAATGTCCGGTTGTCCGTGTTGGGCAGGTTGCCGATGCCGCTGATGGAGGTGTAACCACTGATATCGTTAATCTGCTGGTTGATGTCCATCACGACCAGGCCATCCGGGTTGATGAAGGGCGTCACGTCCAGCGAAATACCGACCTGCAACTGGCTGTAGGATGAGCTGGGGCCGCCATACCCCACGCCACCGTAATAAGTGCTGGTGACGTAGGGGACCGATTGGCCGACAAAGAACTGGGCTTCGGTGGCCTGCGATGTTTGAATCCGCGGACGCTGAATGATCCGCGTGCTGCTGTCGCTGGCCGCGGCCTGGAGCGCCAGGTCCCAGTTGGGGCCGATATCGCCAAAATAACTCAGGCCGCTGAGGGCGCCGCTGGTAAAAGTGCCCGGCCAGGAGCCATTGGTAGCGCCGGCGGAAATAAAATTGTAAAACGGCGTGCCGTTATTGACGGCCCCAATGGTGCTGGTGTTGCCGCTGTTGATCTGATTTTGCGCGGCGGAGATGCCGTAATTCCATTGATGGTTCAAATCCACTTCCATGACGACTGACTCGATCAACACCTGCGCCAGCAGGATGTCCAGCTTCGCCACGATGTTGGTAATGGTGTCCATGTCCTGGCGGGTTGCGTAAATCAGCAAAGAATTGCTGCGCTCGTCGGCGATGATTTTTGTCTGGCCCAACACTTGAATGGGTTGCTGTTGCCCATTTGCCCCGCCGCCTGCGCTGCTGGCTCCGCCGCTTTGGACGCGGTTGAGTATGGATTGCAACCGGTTGGCAAACGGACTTTGGCCGGGCTGGCTGGATTGTTGAGGTTGCATCGTGGACCCATTCTGTCCATAGGCACTCGATCCAAAGGGACTTCCGGTGCCTCCGGCGCCCGTGGTGGTATTAGCGAGGCCATTGCCCATATTGGACCGGTTGGGTGTGGAAGTGCTTCCAAAGTTAACCGTGCCGCCGCCAGGGCTCTCCAGGCTGTTCAGCACGCCGGCGATGTCATCGGCCATCGCGTATTTGATCGGAATGACCTGCGAGATATATTCCTCCGGGACGATCACGTCCACTTTCTGGATCAATTCCATCATGCGCTTGATATTTTCCACATTGTCGCGAAGGACGAGGATTCCGTTGTCATCAATGGGCAAAATGGCGTTGGGCGCTTTTGCAAACGGCTGGATAATGGGGACCATCGCGCTGGGTTTGACATAATGCAATTGCACAATGCGAGTCGTATAAGAGCCCAGTTCGGACAATGAGCTGACCGAGTTGGTGTTAAACGGCTCGGCGCCCGTTCCGGCCTGGTCCACCGGCAGCACCTTGCAGAATTTGTCGCCCACGTTGATCACCGCGATGCCGTTGAGCGCCAGCACTCCCTGCAACGCTTCGATGGCCTCCGCCTTGGTCAAGGGAGTTTCGGTCTTCAAAATAATTTGCGCCGAAGGCAATTGCCCGCGCAGGAGCGTGCGCCCTACCAATTGCGCGTAGATGTCCAGCACCTGTTGCACGTCCACTCCCTGAAAGTTGATCAGGCCCTCCGGGATCAATTGCTGCATGGAATTGTCCGGTGGCGGGTTATTCGCCGGCGGCGGAGGGTTCGGCTGCGGCGGGAAATTCGGCCGTGACGGCGCGGGCAGACGGCCCGGAACCGTTGGGAACTGCGCCCACGCGGCCGAGGCCGTTAGCAGTAAAGTCAAAAAAATGGAAGTTAGATTTTTCATTTCGCGGAAGCGGTTGCGTTTTTAAGATTTTTTCCCGGAGTTCTTTGGTAGCTGGCGACCAGCGTGATCGCAGCCTTCAGGCGCTGGCGCGGCGGGTCAGGTTGCAATTGCAGGTCCCGCACGCGGACCATGGAAGGATCGTTGCCGAGCGCATAAAGAAAATCCACAAGCTGCCCATCGGTGCCCACGACGTTCACATTTTGGACCCGCTCAAGGTAAAAGACATCGTTGGTCCGGGTCATTGAGCTGGAAGCGCTTTCAATTTGCACGCCCGTAGCGGCGGAACAGGTTTGGATCGTTCGCATCAGGCTGATGACCTGGTCCTCAGGCGCCACAAACTCGCCCTGGTTCTCGAATTTTTTCAATTGAATTTGAATGATCGGAGCTTTGGCGATGGTATCCTGGTAGTTTCTCAACGTTTGGCGGCCCTGCCGGATTTGGCCATCCAAATTTCCCCATTGGCCATAATACGGCCAGATCAAAACATAATTGGCCACGACGATCAAAGCCACGATCACGCCAACGGCCAGCCGGCGTTCCATGGGGCGCAATTGTTCAAAATACTTTTTCACTGGGATTTCTCTCCGTTCAGCAATTCGAGGCTGAACCTCCAATCCACGCTGTTTTCATAATATTGATACGACAACGGATCACCGCCATTAAGACTGAACATCGGCTTCCCATCCATGGCTTTGGACTTTTGCAGCGCGCCATAAAAGTGGTTCAAGGCCTGGAGTTGATCGGATGAAGCCGTACCCGCGAGCGACAGGGTCTGGCCTTCGCCAAACGCCATTCGGTTGAGAGTCAATCCGTCAGGCATGTTTTCCGCAACCTGGTTCCAGCAGTCGAGTGCGGCGAATTTCAGGTTTTCACGTTCCTGAAGCACCTGGTAACGCGCCTGGAGCTGCATCGCGTTGGTGTAGGAATCGGCCAAACCGGCCACTTGCTGCTGTACTTTGCCGTTTTGATAGCCGGCCCATTGCATCCCGCAGAAATAAAACACGACAAACAGGGCATACAGGATGCCGGCCGCAAAGAGGCCGTGCAGCCAGAGCCGATCGTGAAATTGCTCGCGATAACGGCCCGAAAACTCCGCCGGCAGCAAGGCCGCCGCCGGATGCGAATTGGGCGATTGGGCCACACGCCTGGCCGTGCGCGCCGCCAGTTCGGCCGGACTGAGGGGCCGCGAGACTTTGACCGGTTCACTCAAAGCCTTTTGCAGCAGGTTTTCCCATTCCGCGGCCGCCACGTCGTCGGCCAGCAGATTCCAATTTGGCTTTCCGGAAAGCCACCCTTCCAGCTCGCCGGCCCAGACCAATTGCGCCAATTGGCTCTTCAGGCTTTCGGCGCGGTCGCCCTCGGAGGGCAGGAGCAGAAAATTGACATTGCGCAACACGCCCCCATACCACCACGCCACCAGGGCCGCATTCGGATTGCCCGTGCTCGCCGGGCAGATCCAGGTGCTGTTGTCCGCCCCGGCCATCGCGTCCAATTGGTCGAGCATCGGCGCTTCCAGGCGGTCGGCCAGGAACTTTTTGCCCTCCAAATCACCCAGGAATTGCTCCACCGCGGCGCGCGCGGCAATCACCACCACGACCGTCTGCAAATCGCCCGCCGGCTGCGCAATCACGTGAATGGTCCAGACGACCTGCGCCACCGGATACGGCGAAAGTTTCTCCAGTTGCAATTCCACCATGGATACCGTCTCTTCAAACGCGCCTTTCGGCAATTCGATCACGCGCAGGAAGACGCTCTCGGGCGGCAGCCAGGCGACGTTCAGTTTGGGCTGCCAAAAAGCGGTCCAGGTTTTGCCCACCATCGCGGCAGGCAAAGCGCCCGCCAGCCGCAGTTCCCGGAGCAATTTGAAGTGTCCTTTGGCCTCGAATTGCCAAAGGCGATTCGCATCCAGGGCGGCGTGCAATATATTGCATGAGTTCCAACGCGGCATAAATTAGTTCCTGATATCTGCTTTTCTGATTGCTTAAAATCCAGGGCGGGTCATTTTTTCACCCACATTTCTGTCTTTTCGCCGCCGCCCAGCGCGTCCATGTGCTCCTCGATCTGAGTGACCCGCAGCACCTCCTCAATGGTGGTTTCCCCGTTCTTGACTTTGTTCCAGCCGTCCGTGCGCAAGGAGCGCATCCCGTTCTCGATGGCTTTGGCCGCGATGGTGGACGCCGCCGCGCGATTCAGGATCAGGGGGCGCAGGCTCTCGTTCACAATGAGCAGTTCGTAAATTCCCTTTCGTCCCTGGTAGCCAAACTGCCGGCATTCTTCGCAACCGGCTCCGCGCCAGAATTTCGCCGTTTCAATTTCATCCTCCGGAAAACCAATCCGCTTCAAATAATCGCGCTCCACTTTTTGCTCCGTCTTGCAATGGGGGCAAATGGTGCGCACGAGGCGTTGCGCCATGATCGCTTCCACCGACGAGGCCACCAGAAACGGCTCGATGCCCATGTCAATCAGGCGCGTGAACGCGCTGGGCGCGTCGTTGGTATGCAGCGTGGAAAACACCAGGTGTCCGGTCAGGGACGCGCGAATGGCGATTTCCGCCGTTTCCATGTCGCGAATTTCCCCCACCATCACCACGTTCGGGTCCTGGCGCAAAATATGGCGCAGCCCCATGGCAAACGTCAGCCCGATTTCCGGGCGCACGGCGATCTGGTTGATCCCCTTTAATTCATATTCCACCGGCTCCTCAATCGTGATGATGCGCTTGTGAACGGAATTGATCGCGCTCAAAAACGCATAGAGCGACGTGGATTTGCCGGACCCCGTCGGCCCGGTCACCAGGAAAATCCCGTGCGGCTTGACGATAATCTCGCGGATGATTGCCTCGTCCTTGGGCGCGAAACCCAGTTTGTCCAGGCTCAGGAAAATCTTTCCGCGCGTGAGCAGGCGCAGCGAGACGCTCTCGCCATAGACCGTGGGCACGGTCGAGACCCGAATATCAATTTCCTCGCCCTTGATGCGGACGTTGATGCGCCCGTCCTGCGGCAGCCGTTTTTCCGCAATGTTCATTCCGCTCATCACTTTGATGCGCGAAATCAGCGCCGCCTGAAACCGCTTCAATTGCGGCGGCATGGGAGTCTGGTGCAAAATGCCGTCAATGCGGTAACGGATGCGCAGCTCATCCTCGGCCGGTTCAAAATGAATGTCCGTGGCGCGGTCTTTATGGGCTTCCCAAATAATTTGGTTCACGAACTTGATGACGCTCGCCTCCTGGTCGTCCTCGGTGATTTCCTTGCTGTTGGCAATGTCCAGTTCCATGGACTCGCCTTCGCCCATTTCGTCGAGGGTTTCGGCGCCCACGCCGTAATATTTTTTGAGGGCTTTCTCGATCTCGGCTTTCGGCGCCAGCGCGAAATTCACGGGCATGCGCGCGTCGAAGCGAACCGCGCTGGCCATCGCCGCGTCAAAGGGATCACTTGTTACCACCTGCAATCCCGCGTCCGTCAAGGCCGAAGGCAAAACCAAATATTGAAAGGCGATCTTGGTCGAAATTTTATTGCGGGCCTCGGTGGGCACGCCCTGCTTGTGCAAGTCAATAAAGGGCCAGCCCATGGACACGGCCAATTTCTGCATGAAAAGATCCTCGGCCAGCCCGCATTCCCGCGCGACAAAAGTCAGGAGCGGCTCGGCCGACCCGGCTGTCACCGCCGCGCGCCACGACTTGCGCCAGTCGTCAAATTGCTTCGGCGGCGCCTGGGCAACAGACGTCACCAGATCTTTAATTGAACCAATTGCCATGTGCTGGTTAAACAGCAAATCCCGTACAAAGTTGCGAAAAATTATGCATTTAAATCAAATTTCCTGGAGCGAAGCCGGGTTCGGTCAAGACACGCTTTGCCCCAAAAATGGACAAACGCCCTTTTTCGTCCTCGCCCTCGTCCTCGTAATCGAAATGGGGGAATCGAGGACGAGGACGATTTACGGTCACGAGAGTTTGAGGAGGCTGTGACCAAAGCGGCTCAAAAAAACCCCCTCTTCCGATTTTTCGGATGCATTGGGACCAAGGACATACACATTTTTTTCTGCTTAGGCGGGGAAAAGAGGAAACGAACTATAAACCATTGAAAATTAGTAAGTTAACCCTGTTTTGAATTCGCCGATTCGTTTCCCGCGAGTTGGTTCAGGTTCACGGAGAGTTTTAACCTCCAAAAATGGACGCGCACTGAAGCCATGAACCGTAGCGCAGACGTCCAGGCGTCCAAGTCTGCCGCCGCGCAGGTTTCCAACCCGCGTTCCGTCCCGCGTCGTGCAACCCGCTGATTTAGAAATCGGCGAAACAGCGGGTTTGGAAACCTGCGCCAAAAACGCCTGGTGCATCGAACGCGATCATTTTTTCCGGCCAAAATTAATGGCCATCGCTCCGCCGACGAAATTGATGATCCGGACGTCAGTGAATTCGAGTTCCTTCATTTTATCGGCCAGGCCCCATTGCGCCGGATAATGTTTTAGCGATTCAAAAATATACGCATAAGCATCGGCCCGGCCGCAAAACAGCAGGCCCACCAACGGCACGGAACATCTCAAATGAGCAAAATAAAGGGCGCGCCAAAGGGCGTTCGCGGGCTTGCCAAAGTCCAGCGCGACGATTCTTCCGCCGGGTTTGGCCACGCGCGCCATTTCGCGCACGCCGGCTTCCCAGCTCGACAGATTTCTCAAGCCATAACCGACCGTCACCGCGTCGAAGGAATTGTCCGGAAACGGGAGTTGTTGCGCGTCGCCCTGAATAAATTTCAAACTTCCGCATTTGACGCGGCCAAGGCGCGCCTGCGCCACTTCCAGCATTTTCGCGCTGAAATCCAGGCCGGTCACGTCCGCGCCCCGGCGGGCCAGGGCGAAGGAAATATCGCCGGTGCCGCAGCACAAATCCAGGGCGCATTCACCGGCCTTGACGTTTGCCAGGGCCGCGACCCGGCGCTTCCAAAGCCGGTGCAGGCCAAAACTCTGCAAATCGTTTAACAAATCGTAACGCCGGGCAATGGCCGCAAAAAGGTCGCCCACCTTTTCCGCCCGCCGCTCACCCGGCACGAAAAAAACATTGCTCACGGCCCCAGTCTAAACCGGAACGATGCGATTGGAAAGAACGCGACTGCGCCGCAAATTGCCGCGCAATTTATTTTGCAGGGCGGCAACGACTTTGGTATGGATTTAGCTTGCTTTGATTGAGAATCGAAGTCTTTTGACCAAATTAATATGAATTCCGAAACCGCATCAGGACCGCAAAAGAAGCTTCTGGTGGTGGATGACAACGAAGTCATCGTCAAAACCATCACTTTAAAGCTCCAAAGAGCTGGATTTCAGGTCCTTACGGCGCTGGACGGCACGGAGGCTGTGAGCCTGGCCCGCAAAGAAAAGCCGGATTTAATTGTGTTGGACATCAGTTTCCCTCCCGACCTCGGCGGTGTGCCCTGGGATGGTTTCAAGATTATGGGATGGCTCAACCGCGTGGACGACAAAAAGATTCCCATTATCGTCATCACCGGCGGCACCGGGGACAAGGACAAAGAAAAGGCAATCGCTGCCGGCGCGGTGGCATTTTTGCAGAAGCCATTGAACCACGACGAACTGATCAAGCTCGTTCGGTCCACCTTGAGCCTTCCGGCTCAATCTTCGTAATTCGGCGAATACACTTGCCAGGGTTGAACGGTTTTCGTAAAGTATTTCCCTCTTTTGGAAGCGAGCGTAGCTCAGTCTGGTAGAGCGTCACCTTGCCAAGGTGAATGTCGAGGGTTCGAATCCCTTCGCTCGCTCCAATAATTTTTACAGCATTTCAGCTTTGTTCAAACTCGGGCTTTTTGTTGCTGTAAAACCAACAGGCTTTAGCAAAGAATTCAATGAACGGAGAAAACGGCGTTTTTGCAGATTTCCCTTTGAAATCGAGGGTTTTATCCAACTCCCAGCCGAACCGATTTACAGTTTTTGCAGTTTTGAATGCGCCGCTTGGCTTCTTTCATTTTTTAATGCCTTGAGGCCTAGGCACTAATAATGACAAGCAATCGGAGTTCGGTCACTGTAAAACGGAAGACTTAGCGTTTTACAGCAACTTTGAAAGGGCTTCCGCGGCAAATTTTACCGATACGGAACACCGTCTATGGTCGGTGACAAGCGTGACTCGCAAGTTTCGAAATTACCCGTTGCCCGACAGGTCCAGATCGCATCGAGCGTTAGCCCCAAACTGTA